>NZ_CAMEFJ010000051.1 GCF_945915485.1 uncultured Agrococcus sp. | reverse complement strand
TCGCGAACTGAATAGCGAACTGACCGACCGCTCCCGAGCCTCCGTGCACGAGCAGGGTCTGCCCCGGACGAGCGTTCGACAGTCCCTCGACGGCATCCCATGCGGTTCTCGCCGCGATGTTGACGCAGGCCGCCTCCGCAGTATCCAGTTGCTCGGGGATGTGCGCGACCGCGACGGCAGTCGGGTCGATCACGACGTACTCCTGCAGGGCTCGACCCCGCGCGGACGTCATGATGCGGTCACCGACCTGCCATCCGACGACGTTCGAACCGACCTCTTCTATCGTGCCCGCGACGTCGTTCGCGATACCGGACGGCAGCGATAGCCCGAAGTTCGAGGCTTTCTCTGGGCTGCCCACGATCTTCCAGTCGACGGGATTGATCGAAACGGTCTCGACTCTCACAAGCACCTCGTGAGCCTCCGGTTCGGGCAACGCGGCGTCCGTCAACCGCATAACCTCTGGCCCGCCGTATTCCCGATGCGTCCACGCTTTCATGCCCCAAGCCTATTGCTGCACCGTACGGTGCGCGGTATTGCTTGCCGCACATGGATTGCGCAACACACCCTTCAAATCATCCGATGTCTGTGCTAGCGTGCTTAGCACCAACCACCGCCCTCTCGCTCAACCAGCACCGACACATCTGTGTTCGATTGCGCCGAGAATGCGGCGAATGGCCGACAACACGCTCAAAGATGAGGCAGGAACGTGCGACATTCCCAAGTGAAACCAGCGAAGAACACGCGAGCTCGAAGCGCAATCAGCACAATAGCCATCGGATGTATTGCCCTTGCGGGCACCGCGCTCGGCAGCGCCCCTGCGCACGCCGCCGATAACGACGATCTGAACATCGGCTTCACCGGCTCGCTCGTGGGGACCGAGGCTTACACGACAACCGAGGGTGAGCATATGCTCGGCGTCGTTCACCGTTATGACGGCGGTGAGGAGCAGTTCCCCGGCGGTGTCACGATCAGCGAACCGGAGCACGGTATCGCCTTCGAAGCAAGTGCTCTCTCGCTCGGCGATCGCGAAGTCGACACGGCATTCCTCTTGGAGGCGGACTTCACACCGTCCGAGGCTCCGGCAGACTTCACGACACTGCTGGCTGCCGGTGGCAACCTCTTCGTCAGGGTGGAGTCGGGCCAGCTCGTCTACGGCTGGTCGTCATCCGACGGTGGCGAGTGGACGGACCACAAGGAATCCGTGCCGCTACCAACGGCGGATGAAGAGCACAGTGTTTCTATCGCGTTTGTGCCCGGGGACACCAACCAGTTGCACCTATGGCTCGACGGCACCGCTGGTCCCGTCGTCTACGGCGAGGGCGCTCCCGTGATAGCCGACGGTCTGCAGAACTCCTTCGGCTTTGCCAACGACGTTCATGCTGCGGCTCGTGATCGCGGATTCATCAGCGATCTGACGCACATTCGCGCCGCGCAGTTCGACGGCGAATTTTCGCCGGAGCTGTTCGAGCTGCAGCCCGCGCTTACCACGAGTACGTTGCTGCACATCGATGGCTTCGACGGGTCTGTCGAAGGCGACAGCTATGTGCCGGGAGACCGCGACACGCTTCGTGGCTCCATGAACGTCGCCGACGCGAGCACCAGCGAGGACGGTCTTCTGCTCGAGACGAGTGGATTCGCGGCTTTCTCCCCCGACGATGAGGAAGAGCGGCAGGATGCCCCGATCGTCATCGAGGCATCCCTTTCGGGTGCACAGGACGGCCGGCTTCTCAGCGCGGGCGACTTCACTGCCGACATCCGCGATTCCGCGCTCGTGTTCGGCGCAGACGAGACTATCGACACGATCGACATCGAGAACGACGAGACCGTGGTGTCCATCGCGCTCGCGCGCGGTGAGAGCGGCGACGTCACCGCGTACCCAGCGGTGGATGGCGTCGAGCACGACCCGCTCGCACTCGGCGACATCGCTACGGGCGACGAAGCCGGATACGTCACCTACGGCTCCCACAACGGTGAGGATTCGGCCGCCGCCGAGCTGCGCGCCGTCCGCGTTGCAGACCTGTTCACCGATGAGGTGACCAGGAACGTGTTCCAGTTGCAGCCTCGCGAGCCGGAGGTGTGCACACCGCTGGTCGACATCGAGCCGGGCAACCAGATCGAGATCTCCTCGGATGAGTGCTCGGAGAACATCCTCGAGCTCTCGACCATGGTGCGCCCGACCGAGGAGCAGCAGGCATGGCAGGAGACACAACTGACCGCCTTCATCCACTTCGGCATCAACACCTTCTACGACCAGGAGTGGGGCCACGGCGACGAGAACCCCGAGCGCTTCCAGCCGACCGAGGAAGTCGATGCAGAAGGTTGGGTGCGTGAGCTCCGCGACGCCGGCTACCGCTACGCGATCCTGGTCGTGAAGCACCACGACGGGTTCCTGTCCTACCCGTCCAGATACACCGATTACTCGGTCGCGTCCACTCCGTGGCAGGACGGTCAGGGTGATATCCTCCGCGACTTCACGGATGCCGCTCGCGCGTACGGGATGAACGTCGGCGTCTACATGTCGCCCGCGGATTCCAACCAGGAGAAATTCGGCGTGTACGGCAACGGCAGCGCACAGGAACCGCGCACGATTCCGACTCTCGTCGAAGGCGATGACAGAGCGGGCGAAGACCTCCCGACGTTCACGTACGAGGCGACCGACTACGGCGAATACTTCCTGAACCAGTTGTACGAGGTGCTCACGGAGTACGGACAGATCGACGAGGTGTGGTTCGACGGTGCCGAGGGCAATACGGAGAAGCACGAGCCGTACGACTACACGGCCTTCTACGAGATGATCTACGAGCTGCAGCCCAACGCCGTCGTCGCGGTTGGCGGCCCCGACGTGCGCTGGGTCGGCAACGAGCACGGTGAGGCACGACCGAACGAGTGGTCGAACGTCGCAATCGTCGAGGAAGAGCCGGGCGGCAAGATTGGTGAGACCTCATCCAACTGGGAGGACTACGGCAGCCGCGACCAGCTCATCCAGGCAGTGCAGTCCGGCGAGGCGACGCACCTGAAGTGGTGGCCGAGCGAAGCCGACATGAAGCTGACCCCGGGCTGGTTCGCGCACGACAGCGACGTACCCAAGACTCCGGAGGAGCTGATGCAGCACTACCGCGAGACCACGGGTCGCAACTCGGTCATGCTGCTGAATGTTCCGCCGACGACGACAGGGCACTTCGCTGACGAGTCGTCCGAAGCCATTCACGGGTTCGCCGAGTTGCGGCGAATGGAGTATTCGAACGACGTCGCCCTGGGGCAGCCGGTGACCGTCAGTGGCGGGGAGACCGAGGAGGTCACGAACGCGCTCACCGATGGCAACACTCGAACAGGTTGGTCGATCGATGCCGCCGAACCTCGAACCGCGACGGTCGAGTTCGGGTCGGAGCAGCCGATCACGAGCGTGTGGCTCGGTGAGGACACCTTCAGCAGCGGTCAGTCGATCGAACGGGCGATCGTGGAGGCGCGCGTCGATGGCGAGTGGGTAGAGATAGGCGAAGTCGGAGCCGTCGGGCTCAGCCAGGCGGTCACTCCGGATTCCGCTGTCACTGCGGACGCCATCCGCGTGCAAGTGCTGGACGCTCGCGGCGCCTACTCGCTGGGAACACTGCAGGCCTTCACGACGCTGGATGCCGACCCGGGGCTCCTGACAGAGGTCTACCTGGACTGCTCAGCGGAGGCCGCCGGGCCCGGCACTGCCGACAGGCCGTTCTCGTCGCTCGAGCAATTCCGTCAGGCCGAGATCGCCAGCGGTGCTCACGTGTACCTGGTTCCCGGTAACGACTGCCTCGACTCCACGACGCCCTTCTGGGGTTACGGAACCGACGACGCTCCGATCACGGTCTCCCTGTCGGGCGAGGGCGCAGTGCCGAGCTTCGGCGATCGCAGCGCTGAAGACGTGTTCGGCCCGCTCACGGAGCAGGGCTGGGTGCTCGACCTGCCTGACGCCGACAACGGAGACGGGGATGGAGACGGCAACGGCGACTCGGACGGGCCGGGCGATTCGGACGGCCCGGGGGATTCGGATGAAACGGGCCAGAACGATGACGCCGATTCGGAGCTGCCGAGCACGGGCACCTCACTTCCCTGGGATCTGTTTATCGTGCTCGCCCTCATCATGAGTGCTCTTGGGCTGCTGCTTCGGGCGCGCAGGAACATTCGAAGCGTCTAGCCGGTAGCTAGCGCCAGGAACCGCGTATCGGGAGCAAGAGCCCTCGGTACGCGGTTCCTCGTTTCCAGTATCGGAGCTCCTCGATCACCGTTTTCGACGGCAGCAGCGGGAATCCACCGCGGATCGCACCCGTCGTTCGCATACTGCCTTCGCAGCCAGACGGGTCTTCTCCACGAGCCCAGGACGGATGCAAGGATGGAAGGACGCATCGACAGGAGCGCTCGTGAACGACATTCGTACCGATCAGACGGGCCCGGTCAGCGCTGGTCACATGATCGTCCGCCAGCTCGAACACGAAGGTGTCGAGCGCGCGTACACGGTGCCCGGCGAATCCTTCCTCGATGTGCTGGACGGGCTGCATGACTCCAGCATCGAAACGATCGTCGCACGACACGAGGGCGGCGCCGGTTTCATGGCACTCGCAGAAGGCCGACTCACCGGTATCCCGGGGGTTGCGATGGTCACCCGTGGGCCGGGAGCAGCGAACGCGTTCATCGCAGTGCACACGGCGTGGCAGGATGCTTCGCCCATGCTCCTGCTCGTCGGGCTCGTGCCGATTCCGGATCGCGGACGCGAGGCGTTCCAGGAGTTCGATCTCCGAGGGTGGTTCGGCCCGACCGCGAAGTGGGTGACGAAGCTCGATGATCCGGCAGCGGCGACCAGGGTGATCTCCGAGGGGATGCGGATAGCCGCTTCAGGCCGCCCCGGGCCGGTCGTTATCGGGCTGCCGGAGGACCTGATCCGGGAGGCTTCCGATCCCGACATCGTACCGCCGACTCCACCGCGTCACGCATCCGGGTCTCAGCGGGAGATGGATGAGCTCCACGAGCGCCTGTCCCGTGCCGAACGCCCTCTCGTGGTTGTCGGTGGGGACGGCTGGCACGGTGAGACAGGCGCACGCGTGGCTGCCTGGGCGGGATCCCGCGGCCTCCCGATCGCGGCGCACTGGCGCTCGCACGATGCCGTGCCCCATGACCATGAAGCAGGAGCTTTCGTGGGCATCCTCGGTCACAACCACGCCGACTACATCGCCGACCTGTTCGACGAATCCGATCTGCACGTGTTCGTTGGCCTGCCCCGCGGCGATGTCGTCTCTGGCGGTTTCTCTGTCGGGCTCGATGTCCCTGCCATCGTCGTCGCACCCGGCGAACCTGTTGGGCACGCGGGTCGGCTCGACCGTCACATCCCGGCGGATATCGCCGCGTGGGCGGCTACCCTGCCAGAGCCGAGCAGCCCTCCATCGAGAGGACGACTGGATCGCTTGGAGGATGCTCGTGCCACGTTCGAGCGCTACCGGCAGATCGAGCCGCTACACCCTGCGACGGGCGTGGATGTCAGCGTCGCGATGGGCGTGCTCAGGGAACGCCTGGAGGACGACGCGATCATCACGTTCGGCGCGGGCAACTACATGCAGTGGCCCATCCGTTATCTCAGCCACAATGCACCCGGAACACTCGTGGCGCCGCGCAACGGAGCGATGGGAGTGGGAGTCCCCGCATCCGTAGCAGCGTCGCTCGTGCATCCCGGCCGGCAGGTGGTGTCCCTCGCGGGCGACGGATGCTTCATGATGAATTGCCAGGAACTGAACACCGCTGTCACGTACGGGGCCAAGCCACTGACGATCGTGTTCGATAACGGGATGTTCGGCACGATCCGCGAACATCAGGAGCACTGGTACCCGGGTAGGCGATCGGGGACGACTCTCGAGAATCCCGACTTCGCAGCCATGGCTCGCTCGTTCGGTTGCTTCGGCGAGCGAGTCGAGCGCACCGAGGATTTCGCTCCGGCACTCGAGCGTGCGCTCGCCAGCGATCGAGCGGCAGTGCTGCATCTGCTGCAGGACCCCGAGCACTTGAGCCCCTGACAAGACCTCGTCGCGCGGGCGGCGCCGCCGCACCCGAAAACTCAAGGCAGAGGAGGTTCGCCCCACTCGATCCGCGTCGCCTGCGGAACCTCGTGCAGGACCGGCCCGGCGACGACACGATTCGAGATCGTCCCGATGCTCTCGACCTTCATGGTCACGACATCGCCTGCGGCGAGTGGCGGTGGAGTTCGATTCTCGCTCCAACCCCAGAACTCGGCAAGGCATCCCCCTCCCGCTGTCCCGGACCCGAGAATGTCGCCCCGCCGCACCCACGTGCCGCGACTTGCATAGGCGACGAGCTCGGCGAACGACCACGCCATGTTCGCGAGACTGTCGCCGCCGATTCGCAGATCGTTCACGAACACCTCCATCGCGAGGTCGTAGCGGTCACCTCGACGGGCGTGCTCGAGCTCGTCCTTCGTAACGATGGCCGGGCCGAGCGTGGTCGCAGTATCCTTGCCCTTCGCTGGGCCGAGCCCGACTCGCATCTCCCGCTGCTGCAGGTCGCGCGCCGACCAATCGTTGAAGATCGTGAAGCCGGCGATGTGCTCCCAGGCCTCCTCGACCGAGAGGTTGTAGCCATCGCGGCCGATGACCGCGCCGACTTCGAGTTCGAAGTCGAATACTTCGGAGCCGGGAGGCACGGGCACATCGGCACCGGAACCGATCGCAGCGTGAGGATTCGTGAAATAGAAGGCGGGCGCTTCGAACCAGGCCGGTGGCACCTCGGATTTGCCGGTCACCGAGCGCAGCGAGCCCGCCGTGTGCTGCTCGAAGGTGATGAAGTCGCGGAGGGTCGTGACCGGCAGTGGCGGATGCAGCGGTCCCTCGACCGGGAACGGCACGGCAGTATCCCAGCGCAGCTCTTCCGCCGGCTCTGCATCCAGCAGGTCCAGGGGATCCTGCCCGATCGAGAGCGGCACGAAGCCGTCGCCTTCGACTCTGCCGAATCGGCGAACGCCGTCGATATCGATGGATGCGACGCGCATCAGTCCTCCTCGAAGATTGCGACGGCCCGGGTCCAGCCGGCGGACGCCTCGTGGATCTTCACCGGGAAGCAAGCGACCTGGAAGCCGGACGACGGCAACGATTCGAGATTGTGCAGCTTTTCGATGTGGCAGTAGCCGATCTCACGACCCGCGCGGTGGCCCTCCCAGATGATGCTGGCATCCTGATTCTCCTGATAGCGCTCTGCCGTGTACACGAACGGTGCGTCCCAGCTCCACGCATCCGTTCCCGTTACGCGCACACCCTGGCGCAGCAGATGCAGGGTCGCATCTCGACCGATGCCGCATCCGGTCGCAACGTAGTCGTCTTCGCCGTACCGGATGCCCGCACTCGTGTTGACGAGCACGATGTCGAGCTCTTGCAGGGTGTGACCGATGCGTTCGAGTTCCGCGTCGATGTCGGCGGGGGTGACGACATAGCCGTTCTCGAAGTGCCGGAAGTCGAGCTTCACGCCTCTCTGGAAGCACCAGTCCAGTGGCACCTCGTCGATCGTGATCGCGCGCTTGCCGCCGTCCATGATCGACGAGTAGTGATACGGGGCGTCCAGGTGGGTTCCCGTGTGGGTGCTCGCGGTGATCCGCTCGATCGCCCAGCCCTCGCCGTCGGGTAGATCGTCGACGCTCGCCCCGGGGAAGAAGGCGACGACGTCTTCGGCCGTTTGCCGATGGTCGAAGTACTGGATCTGCGGTTCGTGCCCCGGTGGGTCCGATCGGATGCCCGCCTTCAGCGGCACGGAGATGTCGACGATTCTACGCATCTGTGCTGACTCCCTTCAGGGTCGAAGTATTCGTAGCGTTCTTGTGATCGGACGGGGCTTTCGGCATGAAAAGCAGGAAGACCCCGCCGAGGAGGAAGATGAGACCCGCGACGATGAGGCCGGTCGCGAACGATGCCGCGGCCGCTATGCCTCCGAGGATCATCGGCGCGAACGCGGAGATGCCGCGGCCGACGTTGAATGTGAATCCGGCGCCCGTCGCACGTACTCGCGTGGGGAACAACTCGCCCAGGTAGGAACCGAACAGACCCGCAAAGGTCATGAAGAACGCGTAGAGGGGCCCTAGCCAGAGCAGCACCGACTGATCGGTCACGATGCCGTAGAGCGGCATCAGCACGCCGGACCCGAAGAGCGAGAGCAGGAGGGCGTTCTTCTTGCCGATCTTGTCTGCGAGCCAGCCGAATACGATGTAGCCGGCGAACATGCCCAGGTTGAGCCAGGTCATGAACTGCCCCACTGACTGCGAGTCGAGCCCGCGTTCTGTCTCGAGGTAGCTCGGCAGCCAGGTGCTCGCACCGTAGTAGGCGACGAACGCGGCGGTTGCGACGAGACTCGCGAAGATCGTGACACGAGCCAGGCCCGGTTTGAAGATCTCCGCGAGCGACACGTTAGTCTTCTCGTTCGCGGCGTGAGCGTGAGCACGCTGCTCCCGCCACGCCTCCGACTCCTTGAGCAGGAGGATCGAGATGAGCAGAGGGAGGATGGCCGACAGCCCCGCGACGAGGAACATCTCGCGCCAGTGCGGCATCATCCAGCTCGCAAGCTGCGCTGCCGCGACACCCCCGATCGGGAATGACGCGAGCACGAATGCCACTGCCTTGCCTCGCTGATGGGGCGGCCAGGTCTCGACGACGAATGCGGAGATGATGCTCCAGACACCGCCGAGGCCCAGGCCGGCGACGAATCGCAGGATGAGGAAAACGGTGAAGTTCGGTACGAAGTAGATCGCGGCAGTGAGCACGATGAACAGCAGCAGGCAGACGTTGAGCGCGAATTTGCGCCCCTTGTTGTCGGCGAGCCACCCCATGATGGGCCCGCTGAAGCCCATGCCGAGCAGTGTCGCGGTGGCGAGCAGTCCGCCTTGCACGGGCTCGAGGCCGAACTCCGCAGAGACGGCGGGGAGGGCGAACGAGAGGATCGCGATCTCGAGCGCGTCGAACAGATAGATGATGAATGCGCCGAAAAGCACTACCCACTTGTAGGAAGAATGCATCGTTGGGTCCTTCTGGAATGTTTTCCCTAACTGTACGTGCGTTTAGTTTAGAAGTGCAAGCAGTGGCGCGTCGAGCAACCACGATCGCGTCGGCCCCACCGGGAGGTACGTACCCCGAATGTTCGCGCGACAGTGGTACTCAGCCGTGACGAATGCCCGCGCAGATGAAACTCTGCAGGAAGACCAATCGTTCACCCGAGTCCGGAGCATCATCCGCGAGCGCGCGCTCGCGCTCCCCCACGTTGGTCGACGTGAATGCCCCGACCGCGAACAGATAAGCCCAACGATGGAAGCCTTCCGGCTTCTGGGGCAGCACGACCTCCAACGCACGGATGAACTCCCTGGCCATGGGGTCGAAGAGCTCCTCGATGATCTTCCGCTCAGGAGCGTGAGGGTCGCTTGCCTCGCGAAGAACCAAACGAAGGTAGTTCGAAGTCCGGTCGTCGAGCGGACGTCGCGTGCCCACCAGCAGAAAGGCGGCGACGATCTGCTCGAGCGCATCTGCCGCGCTGAGCTGCACACTGCGCAGAGCATCGAGCCGAGCATCGTTCCAGTGCTGATACTCCTCGAAAATCGCGCGATAGAGCTTGAGCTTCGTCTCGAAGTGATACACGACGAGTGGCAGGCCGACGCCGGCCTCCTGAGCGATGTTACGCATCGTGGCGCGATCGTAGCCTTTGTCCGCGAATACCGTCTCCGCAGCGCGAAGGACATCGTCCCGCCTACTTGGCCTGCTCATGAGAGCTATTCTGTCAGTCGCACGGATGTTGAGTTCCCCGCTCCGCTGCCCGGTGTCGGAGGTCGGGCATATTCTGCGCGCATGGAACAACGACGACTGAATCGCAATGAAGCGGAGCAGTATGCTGCGAATCTCCTCGACTGGTGGCGCCCCAAACTCTCCTCGCTGAACGAAGCAATAGAAGACGGTCGTGAGCAGTTCTGGCCGGAGCTCTTGGCGATCGAGCTCGCTGCGCATCCCGCAGAAATGCTGCCCGGGCTGCAGTCGCTCGCGCTCCGGCGAGCCGCACGACTCCCCCGACACGGCAAGGCGTATAGGCTGCTCGCAGCGGCTATCGCGCTGGCGCTCAAGCACGATACGGGCGACAGTGCCTCGACCGGGGCACGCGGAACCGGCACGGGAATCGCTGCGGGCATCCCACTCGCACATGTAAGCGACGGAGAGTGGGCGCAGCTCTGGCTGCGCAAGCACCGCACACTCGTCTTCGAAGCGGGCGCTGTTCCGGCCGCGAGTGCCGACCCGACAACGGTGGATGCGTGGGTCGACTTTCTCAGGAACAGCTTCGAAGACCCGACGAGCAGCCGATTACAGACGCTCAAAAACCTGTGCGACGCGCTCGCAGCGCGCGATGCAGCGGCCGCGGCGTCGCTACGGCTCGTGTGCCGTGCCGCGTCTCCGCATTCGGGGTTCACGTACGTCTGAGCAGCGTCGCAGAACGAGCGCGCGCCCCGGTGCGGGGGCCCCGGGTTTCCCCCGTCCGACGGAGGCGACGCCTGCCGCTCCCGCATAGGGTGAACTGTATGCCAACCCGCGCACTGCCGACCAACGCGATGCGATTCGATCTGACGGTCGCGCTGCTGCTGGCCGTTGCCAGCTTGGCGTTCGGCATCTTCTCGCAGGTCTCGGGCATGTACGTCGAGCCGACGCTCTCTGGTCTTCCCGATTGGACGGCACTGCTGGGCGGGCCGCTGCTGGCGCTGCCCCTCGCTCTGCGGCGGAAGTACCCCGTCGCAATCGCAGTCGTGATTCCGGCGATGTACGTCCTGTTCTCGTACACCATCGGCTACGAGATGCAAGCGACCCAGATCACCCTGTTCCTGGCCGTGTACACGATCGGCGCGTGGCACCACAACCGAAAGGTGACCTTCTGGGTGCGGCTGTGCGTCGTGACCGCCATGGGAGCCTGGCTCGCGACCACCGGGCTCATGATGTTCCTGGACCCCAGCATCCTCGGCATGACGCTCGACGCTTACATCGGCTGGTTCGGGATGCAGGTGGGCGTTAACGCGGTGTTCTTCGGTGCCGCCTGGGTCTTCGGGAACCGTGCCTGGATGTCCGCGCTCGAACGCCAGGCGCTCGAAGCGGCCCACGCGCGCCTGCGTGCGCAGCAACAGCAACTCGCGGAGCAGGCGGTCGACCTCGAACGCATTCGCATCGCTCGCGAACTCCACGATGTCGTCGCCCACCATGTCTCGGCGATGGGCGTGCAGGCCGGGGCCGCGCGACGTGTCATGTCCCGGGATCCAGAGCAAGCCGAACAGTCGCTCAGGCTCGTCGAGGGCTCCGCGCGCGAAGCGATCGACGAACTCCGGGCCATGGTCACGACCCTCCGCAGTGACGGCTCCACGAACGCTCCCCTCCCCACGCTGGCGGAACTCGATGAGCTCATCGACCACGCTGCCCAGAACGGACAGCGAGTGACGCTCGAGCGCATAGCGGACCTCCCGCCCGTCTCACCCGCTGCCGAGCTCACGCTCTATCGCGTCGCGCAGGAAGGGCTGACGAACGCGCGTAAGCATGCGGGCGAACAAGCATCCGTGATCGTTCGCTTACGCGGCGTCGAAGACGGTATCGAGCTCGAAGTCAGTGATTCCGGCCGAGCGGGCCCGCAGCAGTATGACGGAACCGGTCACGGTCTCATCGGCATGCGGGAACGCGTGCAGGCTGTCGGTGGCCGCATCGAGCACGGCCCCAAAACCGGAGGCGGCTGGATGGTCAGGGCGCACGTGCCTGGCTCATCGAGCACAGAACATGACAGGCTTGAGGCGTGACCAGGATTCTGCTTGTCGACGACCAAGCCCTCGTACGCGCCGGCTTCACGACCATCCTCGAATCGGAGCCCGGCTTCGAGGTCGTCGGCCAGGCGGCCGATGGACACGAAGGCGTTGCGCTCGCCGAGCAGCTCGACCCCGATGTCATCTGCATGGATGTCCAGATGCCGAACATGGACGGCCTCGAAGCAACCCGACGCATCGTCTCGGGCCCATCGCGCGCGTCGGTGCTGATTCTGACGACGTTCGATCGCGACGATTTCCTATTCGAAGCGCTTTCTGCCGGTGCCAGCGGCTTCCTCCTCAAAACCGCCGACCCCGACCACCTCGTGGACGCGGTGCACGTGCTGGATCGCGGGGATGCGCTGCTGTCGCCGGCCGTGACTCGCCGCGTCATCGAACGGTTCGGCAGCATCCCCGCCCGCCCGTCGGCCCCGGAAATCAAGACGAGCCCCGTGGAAACGTCGCTGACAGAACGTGAGCAAGCCACACTCCTGCTGCTCGCGCGCGGTAAGTCCAATGCCGAAATCGCACAGGAACTCTTCGTCGGCGAGTCCACCGTCAAGACGCACGTGTCGAACATCCTGATGAAACTCGGCATCCGAGACCGCATCCACGCGGTGATCTGGGCGTACGAACACGGCGTCGTGTCGCCGACCCCGGACGCCTAGCGCTTAGCCGGCATCCGGGCGCACCGGCCCCGTGATCAGCGCAGCGTCAGATCAATGCGCGCTTCCGAGGGGCGCCATCCGACCGACTCGAACGCCTTCCGCATTGGCGTGTTGGCGTCGTCGGTGTCAGCGATCAGTACGGTCGCGCCCTCTTCGAGCAGGCTCAGTGTCGCGACGGATAGCATCCCGCGACCGAGACCCATGCCGCGGGAGTCCGCAGCGACTCCCGCGAACGCGACGTATCCGCGACCGTCCGGGAGCTTCCGCCACACGACCACGCCAGCGTCTCGGCCATCGACAACTGCGAAGTGCGCGAACTCGATCGGATCAGCGGCAATGAGTTCGCGCGCGAATACTTCGCCGGAGGCGTCACCGTGTTTCGCAAGCATCTCCCGATCGCGAACGTCGAGCGACCCCTCGAGAACCCGTTGCAAGAGTTCCGCGAGTCGCTCTTCGTCGTCCGCGCTCGCCCGCTCCAGTCGGCCGCGAAGGGGATGACCCTCCCGCGGGAGCGATTCGGGTGCCACCTCGTAGTGCTGTCTGGTGACGAACAGTCGCCATCCCGCACGCTTCAGCATCTGCACGAGCTCGTCCGTAGCCGGGTCCTGAATGCCCTCTATGGGTGCACCGAACGACGCCTCCGCCGCGTCGCCCTCGCCTGCCCATTCGGTCGCACGTTCGATCAGCAGCGAAGCGCTCGGCGCCGGCCCGATGGCGAAGATATCGAGCAGACGAAAACCGTCCGGCAATTCGCGTCCCGCCGTGACTCCGTGCATTCGATCACCGTCGAATACGGCCCACACGAGATCGGGGCGTCGATGACCGAGTTCGAACGCGCGGTCCAGCGAGAGATCGCCCTGGAAGGCTCGGTTCGCGGACGTTTTGATAGTCGTCTCGCCGGCGCGCAGCCAGCGTTTCGCCTCTTCAACAGAGGCCGGGGAGCGTAGCTCCATTGGGTTCTCCTTGATGCGGCTCTGCCGCTTTTCAGCCGACCCCGTCAGCGAGGGCGGCACGATACGTAAACACGGTCTGCCTCCTCTCGCTCTTCCCGAGTGCAACGGGTTGCTGATGAGCGTAACAGGTGACGTCGAATTGTCACGGAGTTGTCCGAGATCGTTCCGACTTCCGCTGATTCGTTGCCGCTGCGCTCGGTACCGTGTCGCTGTGCGCGGAGCCGACGCCGGCCGGCATTGCGCCGCGGGCCTGGCTCTAAGCTGGGGTGTGTGAAGCGCATCCGGGCAGCGACGTTGGTCTTTGTGGCGGCCACGTTGCTGGCTGCGTGCTCCTCGGCCGAACCGCTCGATTTCGAGCTTCCTCCCGGGCAGGACGCCGACACGGCACCTGCGCAACTCAGCCCAGCGCTCGAGAGTGCGCTGCGGGACATGGACTGCGCGGACATCACGATGACAACCCCGCCGGACACTTCGAGGGAGGAACCGGAAGACGAAGAGAGCGAAGACGGCATGCAGCAGGCCGGCATCGAGATCAGGGAGGCGGGTCATTGCGTTCCCTTCGCCGGTGTCGAACAAGTGGAGTTCTTCGAGTTCACCAGCGCGGATGACGCGCGAACATGGATCACGAGCGAAGCGGTCGAGATCGCTGGCGTCGACAACGCCTACATCAGCGGCACCGTCGTCATCATCGACCGCGACAACGACTACCTGATGCAGCTGACGATGCAGTTCGATTCGGTCAGCTGAACCGACATCCGTCGCGGGGGGGAGCTCCGAATCTCCGCCGCTAGGGGGAAGCTGTGGAGTCGGGGCGACAATACGCTCGAAGCATGATCCACATCGAGCAGGTGAACAGGTCGTTCGGTAGCACGCAAGTGCTGCGCGACGTCGACTTCACCATCAGCCCCGGCCTCATGACCGGCTTCGTCGGCGGTAACGGTGCCGGTAAGACCACCACCATGCGCATCCTGCTGGGTGTCCTGGAACCGAGCTCCGGCCGCATCACGGTCGACGGCGAACCCATGAGCGCCCACTACCGGGCCGGCATCGGGTACATGCCGGAGGAACGCGGCCTCTATCCGAAGATGCCCGTGCTCGAGCAGATCGTGTATCTCGCGCGGCTCCACGGCATCAGCAAGCAGCGGGCAACCGAGCGGGCGACCGAGCTGCTCGAACGTCTCGGACTGGCCGAACGGATGAAAGACGATCTGCAGTCACTCTCGCTCGGCAACCAGCAGCGTGCGCAGATCGCGGCTGCGCTCACACACGAGCCGCACGCCCTCGTGCTCGATGAACCGTTCTCGGGCCTCGACCCCATGGCCGTCGAGAACACGCTCGAGGTGCTCCGAGACGTCGCGGACACGGGTGCTCCCGTGCTGTTCTCATCGCATCAGCTCGATGTCGTCGAGCGGCTCTGCGATGAGCTGGTCATCATCGCAGACGGCGAGATTCGCGCAGCGGGCAGCCGCGAGGAGATCCGCTCCGCTAACACTTCACCTGCTTGGGACCTCGAGACGGATGCCGACACCGGCTGGATACGAAGCATCCCCGGTATCGACGTGATCGAGTTCGACGGAGGATTCGCACGCTTCCATGCGCCGGATGCGGATGCCGCAGACGCCGTACTGCAGCAGGCGATATCGCGCGGACGGGTTCGGTCGTTCGCGCCCTATCGTCCGCCGCTGACCGAGATCTTCCAGGAGGTAATCCGATGAATGCCACAGAAACGATTGCCCCGGGGCAGAACAGCCAGATCGGCTTCTGGAGTGCGTCCGGGATCGTCGCGCAGCGCGAGGTCAGCGTACGGCTACGGTCGAAGTCGTTCATCATCTCGACCATCATCATGCTGGTCTTCATCGTCGCCGCGGTCGTGCTGATGCCGAGAATCGGTGACCTGTTCGGCGGCCCGGGATCGCTCGCCGTCACCCCCGAGACGACCGAAGTAGCGGCACCGCTCGACGGGTACGAACTCGTCGAAGTGGCGGACGAGGCCGCGGCGCGAGAGGCGGTTGCAAGCGGTGACGCCGACAACGCGCTCGTCGCTGCGGACAACGCGACGGGCCTGCTCATCATCAGCGACCGCGAAGTGTCGACGACGCTCGTGGAACTGCTCTCGGTCTCACCGGAGGTCGAACTGCTCGACGAGAACGCCCCGAACCCGTTCCTGGCGATGTTCATCGCAATCGGCTTCGGCGTCGTCTGGTTCTCCTCTGCTCTCACGTTCGGCAGCCACACGGCCAACAGCGTTGTCGAGGAGAAGCAGACGCGCATCGTCGAGATGCTCCTGGCGAGCGTCCCGGCGCGCGCGCTGCTGACCGGCAAGGTGCTGGGGTCAGCGGTCATCGCCATCGCGCAAGTCGCCGCGATTGGTTTGGCGGCAATACTCGGCGCCGCGATCGGCGGCAACTCGATCGTGCTCGACGGTCTCGCGGAACCGATCCTGTGGTTTATCGTGCTCTTCGCCCTCGGGTTCGTCATGATCTCCGCGCTGTACGCGGCGGGCGCCGCTCTGGTCTCGCGCACGGAGGACATCCCGGCCACAACCCAGCCCATCACCTGGCTGATCATGCTGCCGTATATCGCGATCATCATCTTCTTCAACAACCCGTTTGCGCTGCAGATCATGTCGTACATCCCGTTCTCGGCACCCGTCGCCGTACCGGTACGGTTGTTCCTCGACTCGACCGAATGGTGGGAGCCGCTGCTGTCACTCGCGATCATGTTCGTCACGACTGCACTGCTGATCTTCTTCTCGGCACGCGTCTACGAGAACTCGCTGCTGCGCACCGGCAAGGCGATGAAGTGGCGGGAGGCACTGCGCACGTCTGCTTAGCTGTTGCTATGCGTCGAACACCTCACTTCACCGTGCGGGATCCGGAAGCCGTCAAGCGACTGATCCGCGAGCATCCCTGGGCAACGATCGTGTCCAACACGAAGCATGGTCTCGTGGCCTCGCACTATCCGATCATGGTGGAAGAGGATCGCGAAGACTTCAGTATCGTGAGCCACGTCGGGAAGCCAGATGATCGGGATCTCGAACTCGGCGAGCACGAGGTCATGATCATCGTGCAGGGCCCGCACGGATACGTCTCACCTGGCTGGTACGAGGTCGATCAAGCGGTGCCGACCTGGAACCACGTGACCGCCCACCTCTACGGAACTCCGGAGATCCTGACCGACGCGGAGAACTGGGAGGCGCTGTCGAACCTCGTCGGCCACTTCGAGAACGCATCGCCGCATCCGCAGCTGCTGGAGGACAACGCCGAGTACGGTCGCAAGATCTTCTCCGGCACGGCGGGCTTCAGGATGGTCGTCGACCGGTTCGAAGCACGCGCGAAACTGAGTCAGAACAAGCCCGACGACATCGTCGACCGGGTCATCGATCAACTCGATGGCGATGGGCCCTGGCGGCAGCCGCGTCTCGCGGACGAGATGCGCCGGGAGCACGAGCGGTGAGCACTGCAACGATCGCACTGCGCAACGCGCGAATCGGCGGCGACATCGTCGACGTTCTGATCCGAAACGGAAGCATCGTCCGCGTCGGGGGCCCTGTCGAACGCGCGAACACCGAGATCCAACTCGATGGTCGCACGCTGCTACCGGGGCTCTGGGACAACCACGTGCACATGAGCCAGTGGTCGCTGCACTCGAAACGCCCCAGCACGTTCCAAGCGACGAGCGCACGGCAAGCGGCCGACACGATCGCGAGCGCGCTGCGTGCAGCGCCCGTCCTTCCGCCGGCACGGGATGGTCGGCCCATGCCATTCGTCGGCACCGGGTTCCGAGACGGGCTGTGGCCGGACGCGCCATCCATCGCGCTGCTCGACGAAGCGGGTGGCGGCGTACCCGTCGTGCTGGTGAGCGCCGACCTCCACTCGGTGTGGCTCAACACCGCCGCGTGCGAACGCTTCGGTGTCAGCACCGACGGCACCGGCCTGCTGCGAGAGAAGCCCGCATTCGAAATCGAGCAGCAGGTCAATGATCTGCCCGAGAGCGTGCTGGACGACTGGGTTGCGGAAGCCGGCCGAGATGCCGCGCGGCGAGGCGTCGTCGGTTTCGTCGACCTGGAGATCGCCTGGAACGCCGACCCCTGGCTGCGGCGCCTGCGAGGAGGGTTCGATACACAGCGCGTCGAGGTCGGCGTCTACCCGCACGACCTGGAGCGGGCGATCAGCGCGGGCCTCCGAACGGGCTTCGCGCTGCACGAACTCCTGACCGTCGGGCCGCTCAAGATCATGACCGACGGTTCGCTCGGCACGCGCACGGCCTACTGCTTCGACGAGTATCCCGGCATGGAGGGCCGGCCGGGGTCACGCGGATTGCTCGCGATTCCACCGCACGAGTTGCGCGCACTGCTGCAGCGCGGCCGCGCACACGGCTTCGATGCAGCGGTGCACGCGATCGGCGACCACGCGAACACGCACGCGCTCGACGCGTTCGAAGAGCTGGGCATCCCGGGCCGTATTGAACACGCTCAGCTGCTCACGCGACAAGATGTCACCCGGCTCGGTTCCCTCGACGTCGTCGCGAGCGTACAACCCGAGCACGCCCTCGACGATCGCGACATCACCGATCATCACTGGCAGGGGCGAACAGACCGCGCGTTTCTGCTGCAGTCGATTCTCGACGAGGGAGGAGAATTGGCCATGGGATCGGATGCCCCGGTGGCACCGTTGGACCCGTGGGTCACGATCGCGGCAGCCGTCACGCGGACCAAGGACGGACTGGCTCCGTGGCACCCGGAGGAGGCGATCGACCTCGACTCGGCCATCCGCGCTTCAGTGCGCACGACGATCGAACCCGGACAGCCCGCCGACCTGGTCGCGGTGGACGA
>NZ_CAMEFJ010000050.1 GCF_945915485.1 uncultured Agrococcus sp. | reverse complement strand
GGCAACAGTGACTAGGCCGGTCGGCCCGGCTGCGGGGCCCGAGTGTATGGAATGTGACGAAAGTATGGAAGTCGGCCCGACATTGGGTCACAAAGGTCGATTCCACCGACGTTCGGCACCTTTGAGCGGCATCCACGACGCAACGAAGCGACCACGACAGAGACACGCTCGAATCGGGCATAGGATGCAGCTATGCTGCGCCGAATCTGGATCCCGATCACGGGCGTGAGTTGGCGCGACATCGTGCTGCGTTTCGTCGTGATGCAGATCGGCTTCATGATGTACGGCTTTGCGATAGCGCTCATGATCGAAGCGAACATCGGCGCTTCGCCCTGGGATGTCCTCGCAATCGGCGTCTCGCTCAACACTCCCTTGTCGTTCGGCATCGCGACTTCGACGATCTCCGTCCTGGTGCTGCTGCTCTGGATCCCGCTGCGGCAGAAGGTCGGCATCGGCTCGCTCATGAATGGCCTGACGATCGGCCCATGGGCCGATCTCGGCTTCGTTTTCGCATTCACCCCCGATGAGCTCTGGCAGCGCGGCCTGCAGTTCCTGGTCGGGATGATCATGCTCGCGTGGGCAACCGCGATGTACATCTCCGCCGACTACGGGCCCGGGCCCCGCGACGGGCTCATGACCGGGCTCGTCAGAGTGACGAAATGGCCGATCTGGATCGTCCGGACGCTCCTCGAAGTCTGCGTGGTTGCGATCGGTTGGCTGCTGGGCGGCCCCGTCGGCGCCGGTACGGTCGCGTTCGCCCTCGGTATCGGGCCGTTCATCGGCTGGTTCCTGCCCTGGTGGCGGCGCTGGATGCAGGCCTACCGCGTGCGCGAAAGCCAGCGCGTTGCAGCGAAGGGCGACTAGCTCAGACCGGCTACTCCACCGGCCCGACCGTTATCGGCCCGGCTGCGGGAACAGGATGGGGTCATCCCCCTTCGCAGCTTTCCCCGCCCTGCGCAGCAGCATGTTCACGATGAACGGGGAGCAGGAGCAGCCCGCCCAGCACGATGCCGATCCAGGCAGGAACCTCAGCCACCGGCCCCGGCATGAGCGATGCAGCCGCTACGACGAATGCGAAGAGTGCGCCGATCACGATTATGGCTGCAACCGTCCGCTCAGTGATGAAACGCAGCAGCGACTCGCTCCACACGGCCAGGGCCACTACTGCAACGACGACTATGCCCACCTGCACCAGGAGCCCGACGAGGTTGATCTCGGCGACTCCCCCTGTGAATACGGCAGCCGTGCCCCCTATCAAGAGGGTGGTGCCGACCATCGCCAAGATTGTTACGAGGCAGAGCCGCACAACTTCCGGAAGACTCAATCGCTGATCATCCGGCAACTCCAAGGAGGCCGCGTACACCTTGGCCTCCCCGAAGACGTCGAACACCTCTTCCCCGTGCTCTGCCATGTGCGCCTCGACCTCGAGCAACGTGCCGCCGATGCTCTTGCCGCTGACACCCTTCAACCGCAGCTCGATCACGAGTTCGTCGACCCAGTCTTCGTCGACATGCGGCGTCCTTTCGCGAATCTGGTCATCGATACTCATCGTTCCTCCTTGGATGCGCCCTCGATCAGAGCAGCCGTCGCAGTGCTGAAGCGCGCCCACCGAGCGCCTTCCTGCTCGAGCTGTTCGGCTCCGAGCGACGTGATCGTGTAGGTCTTCTTGGCCGGGCCGTTTTCGCCAGCCACCCAGTCGGTCGTCACAAGTGCGTCGCGCTCCAGCCTGCCGAGCATGGGGTAGAGCGTGCCTCCGCCGATCGAACCGAGCCCTGCATCTTCGAGTGCGCGCGCGATTCCGTAGCCGTGGACGGGGCCCGACTCGGCGATCACCCGTAGTGCGCACAGCGACAGCGGGCCACGCAACCACTGCGCCGGCCATTCGGTGATCTCGGTCATAACGCCACAGTACTGCGATCTATATTGCTTTGCAACCTAGATGGTCACGCGAAAAGGCTATTGCGGATACAGCGAGTTCCAGCGGTCCGTTTCAGGCGCGGGAGGCGCGCCACTCGTCGGCGAGGATGCCGTACGTGAACCCGTCGATCCAGCCGAGCTCTGCGTGCCACGAATCCTGCACGCCATGCTGCTCGCGCCGCATCCCGAGCTTTTCCATGATCTTCCAGGATGCGATGTTGTCAGCGAAGCATCCGGCCGTGACACGACGAACCCCGAGGTCGTCGAAGGCAATCGCGAGCAACTCGCGGGCGATTTCGGTTGCGTAGCCCTTGCCCGTGTGCGCGGGGTCGAGGAGATAGCCAATGCCGGCCTCGTCATGACGCAATGCACCATCGTCGACGTGCATCTGCCCCATGCCGTCGGAAAGCCAGACGTCAGCGATACCGATCACCTCGCCGTCGCGCACCGCGATGGACGAGTGCTTCTTGGGGTCGTCACGGCCGTCTCGCCACTGCCTCCGGAACTCGTCAGGGTCGACTTTCGTGTGAATCAACCACCGCCATACGTCGGGGTGATTCCGCCACTGCAGCAGTTGTTCTACCTCTGACGAATCGGGCAATCGCAACTCTAGGGAGCCTGCCTGTCGCGGAAACAACGGTGTCGCACGCATGCTTCCACCATGCCAGAGGCAGCGACACATCGCTGAAACCTGCTGCTGTGCGTGCTGCCGAATGGATTATCCGATCGAACGCTCGCTCACGTGCACTTTTCAGCGCAGCACTAGTCGACCTCGTTCGGGCGCGGTCGGATCTCCTCACGCAGCTTGCCCATCCGATCGTCCAGTTCGGCTGCGATTGCCGAGGTCGTGGAAATCTGCTCAGCCAGGTGCGCCGGCAGGTTCGTGTCGTATTTATACGAGAGCTTGTGCTCCATGCTGGCCCAGAAATCCATGGCGATGGTGCGGATCTGCAACTCGACCGTGACGTGCTCGGTCTCCTGCGACAGGAACACCGGCACCTGCACGATCAAGTGCAGTGATCGGTAGCCGTTGGCCTTCGGCGCGGCAATGTAATCCTTCGTCTCGAGCACCGTGACATCGGATTGCTTCGACAGCATCTCGGCGATCCAGTACACGTCGGAGACGAAACTGCAGGTAATGCGGATGCCGGCAATGTCGGTGATCTCGTTCCGGATGGCCTCCACGGTAAGCGCGCTTCCTCGCCGAAGGGCCTTCCGCATGACGCCCTCGGGTGTTTTGAGGCGCGACCGGACGTGCTCGATGGGGCTGTAGTCGTGGCCCTGCTCGAACTCCTGCCGCAGGATCTCGATCTTCGTCGACAACGCCTTAATGCCGAACTCGTACACGAGGAACATGCGCCTGATCTGCTGCATGAGCGTGCGCAGCTGCAGCATCACGGCTTCCGGATCGTTGTCGCGCAGCGCGTCGATCCCGGCGTCGCTGCGGAGCTTTCTCACCAGTTCGTCCTGGAGTGCGGCGTCGTCTCTCACATCGGTCATGATGGTTTCGAGTCTAGGCGGGCGGTGTATGCGCTAGCTTTGAAGCCCTCGGAAGCATGCCGGACCCGAGTCTGCTTGAGGTGCCAGATTCAGCGCCGCAGCCCTCGCTAGAGAACGTTGATGACCAACAGCGCTGCGACGGCTATGAAGAACGTCGATGCCGCCGCGACTGCGAGAGAACGCCATCCCTGCTGCACGATCTCAGCGACGCGCACTCGCGATAGCAGCCCGACCAGCGCGACACCGAGTAGGAACGAGTGAGCGTGCGCCGTCCACGCCAGCACGATATCGGGAACAGGAACCCAGGTGCGCACGGCGACGAGCACGAGGAAGCCGATGATGAACAGCGGTACGATCGCCGGACGCTTGCCGCCACCGGCCTCGTGACGCGAGAACAGCACCGTCAGTGCCACCATCGGAGCAAGGCACAGCACACGCACGAGCTTCACGATGACGGCGATCGCGAGCGCCGAGCCACCCGCAACGGATGCCGTCGCGACGACCTGCCCCACATCGTGCACGGCGGCCCCGGCCCAGATGCCGAAGTCTCCGCCGCTCACGCCGAGCGGCACGGCTGCAAGCGGCAGCGCCACGATCGCGACCGTGCCGAACAGCGTCACGAGCGCAACGGGAACTGCTTGCTCACCGGCGCGTGCGCGCGTCGCCTGCCCCATCGCGCCGATCGCACTCGCACCGCAGATGGAGAAACCGGCCGCCATCAGGATCGGCTGCTTGCCCTCCATCCCGACAACGCGCGCGACCGCGTAGGTGAACACGAACGACACCACGACGAGACCGATGATGGCGAACACCATGGGCAACCCGAGGCTCAGGATCTGCGTGAAACTCACCGATAGCCCGAGCAACACGATGCCGAGGCGCATGACGTTACGCCCCGCGAATCCGAGCCCCGCATCCAGTGTCCTGGTGTGCAACGAGCCGACGAACGAGAGCGCAAACCCGAACACGACGCACAGTGTCAGGGCCGGCACCGAGAGGCCGGCGAACCCGAAGAGCGTTGACACCGCGAACGCCAGTGCTGCGACGCCGGCCGCGAGCGCCAGCCCCGGCAAGGTCTTCACGGCTGCTGGCTGACGATGCGGTTCGTCAGCGTACCGACTCCCTCGACCTCGACCTCGACGGTCTGCCCCGGCTCCATGGGCCCGACTCCGGCCGGCGTACCCGTCAGGATGACGTCACCGGGCAGCAGCGTCATGAACGACGTCACGTACTCGATCAGCGTGCCGAAATCGAATACGAGATCGGCCGTTGTGCCATCCTGCACGGTCTTGCCGTCCAGGCGCGTCTGCACACGAATCGATTCCGGATCGAACTCGGTCTGGATGACCGGCCCGAGCGGGCAGGACGCATCGAATCCCTTGGCCCGCGCCCACTGCCTGTCGGAGCGCTGGCGGTCGCGCATCGTGACGTCATTGGCCGCGGTGATGCCGAACACGACGTCCCCAGCGGCCGCTGAGGTGACGTTGCGGGCGACCTTGCCGATCACGAGCGCGACCTCGCCCTCGAAGTGCAGGTCTTCCGTCTGCGCGGGGTACGGAATCGCGTCTTCCGGTCCGATCACCGCCGTGTTCGGCTTCAGAAAGACGAGCGGCTCCTCCGGCACCTCGTTGCCGAGCTCGGCAGCGTGATCGCGATAGTTGCGCCCGATGCCGACGACCTTCGATCGCGGGATGACCGGTGCCAGCAGCCGCACATCCCCCAGTTCGACGCGGTCGCCGGTCGTGTCGAACCCCGCGAACATGGGATCGCCGGAGAGGACGACGAGTTCATCTTCGTCGACGATGCCGAAACCGATGGCACCGCCTTCGAGCGAGAAACGCGCAATCTGCATGAGGCTATGCCTTTGCTTCTGTGACCTGCACCATCCAGCCGAACGGGTCTTCAGCACGGCCCCACTGGATGTCGGTGAGCGCCTTGCGGAGCTTCATCGTAACTTCGCCGGGCTCGCGGTCGGGCCAGCCGAATGACCCGTCAGGCGAGACGATCTCGCTGATCGGGGTGATGACGGCGGCAGTGCCGCACGCGAACGCCTCGACGATGTCGCCGGACTCGACGCCCTCCTGCCATTCATCGATTGTGACGGGGCGCATTTCGGTGCGGTGCCCGAGGTGCTCGGCCAGCTCGAACAGCGAGTTGCGGGTGATGCCATCGAGAATCGTGTCCGATTCGGGCGTCACGAGCGTGCCGTCGCGCTTCACGAGCACGAGGTTCATGCCGCCGAGCTCCTCGATGTGGCGGTCGCCGAGCGACGAGAGGAACAGCACCTGCGAGCAACCGTTCGCGAACGCCTCCTGCGTCGGCGCGAGACTGGAGGCGTAGTTGCCGCCGGTCTTCGCCGAGCCGGTGCCGCCCTTGCCCGCGCGGTTGAAGTGCTCGCTGAGCCAGATGCGCACAGGCTTCACACCGTCGGCGAAGTATGCGCCAACCGGGCTCGCGATGACCATGAACCGGGCCGAGTGCGCTGCACGCACGCCGAGGAACACCTCGTTGCCGAACGTGAACGGCCTGATGTAGAGGGACTGTTCATGGCCGCTGGGCGTCCAGCGCTCGTCGGCCCGCACGAGCTGCTTGCAGGCCTCGACGAAGTCTTCGACCGACAGTTCGGGTAGCGCCATGCGCACGGCCGAGCGCGCGAGCCGCTTGCCGTTCTCATCGGGGCGGAACAGCCACACGGAACCGTCCTCGTGACGGTACGCCTTCAGACCTTCGAAGATCTCCTGACCGTAGTGCAGCACGGCGTGGGCCGGGTCGATCGCGAGCGGCCCGTAGGGTTCGACCCGGGCGTCCCGCCAGCCGCTATCGAGTGTCCAGTCGATCGAGACCATATGGTCGGTGAAGACGCGGCCGAAACCGGGCGCCTCGTGAATCGCTGCCAGCTGCTCGTCGGTGACGCGCTCGGTTGCTTCGGATGTTGTGAACTCCAGAGTCATTCCGGATGCTCCTTACTGCTCTGCGAGGAGGGCGACGACCGCGTCGCCGATCTCAGTGGTCGTTCGTGATCCCGTGCGGTCTGTGACCTCGGCGTCGACAGCGTCGCGAATGCGCTGCGCTGCCTCGGGGAATCCCTGATGGTCCGCCAGCAGCGCGATCGACAAGATCGCGGCGGAGGGGTCGGCCCTGCCGGTTCCGGCGATGTCGGGAGCTGAGCCGTGCACGGGTTCGTACATGCTCGGGTATGTGCCGTCGACGTTGAGGTTCGCCGACGCGGCGAGCCCGATACCGCCACCGACCGCTCCTGCGAGGTCGGTGAGGATGTCGCCGAAAAGGTTGTCCGTCACGATAACGTCGAAGCGCGCAGGGTCGGTGACGAAGAAGATGGTCGCGGCGTCGACGTGGAGGTAGTCAACCGTAACCTGCGGGTACTCGGCGGCCACGGCATCCGTGATCCGCTGCCAGAGGGCACCGGCGTGCACCAGCACGTTCTTCTTGTGCACGAGCGTGAGTTTGTTGTCTCGCTGCGTCGCGATCTCGAACGCCTTGCGTACGACGCGCTCGACGCCCGCCGCAGTGTTGACGCTCAGTTCGTTCGCGATCTCGTTGTCGGTGCCCTGCTTGAGTACGCCGCCGTTGCCGACGTACGGCCCCTCCGTGCCCTCGCGCACGACGACGAAGTCGATATCGCCGGGATGCTCGAGTGGGCTTTCGACGGCGGGGTGCAGTTTCGTGGGCCGCAGGTTCACAGCGTGGTCGAATGCGAAGCGCAGCTTCAGCAGCAGACCGCGCTCGATGATGCCACCAGCGAGGCGTTTGTCGGCCGGATCGCCGCCGACCGCGCCCAGCACGATGGCATCGTGCTTCGCGATGTCGGCCATGGTCTCGTCACTCAGGATCTCGCCGGTCTCGAGGTAGTGCTGCGCACCGAGCGAGAACTCGTGGCTCGTCAGCTCGACGTCGGGCAATGCTGCTCGCAGAACTTTCCATGCCTCGGCAGTGACCTCGGGGCCGATGCCGTCGCCACCGATAACCGCGATACTGAGCGCATTCCGACCCACGACGCCTCCTTCTGTCTCAATCACAACAACTCTACTCGCGCGGGCACATGCTTGCGCACGCGGTCGTGCAGCATACGGATTCGCGTGTTGCGTTCGAGAACCGGGCCGCACGAGAGACGCGGATACTGTCGTCAGCGACCGAAAGGCCGACGAACGGTCAGTCATTCGCGAAAGCCGCGTCTTTCGTCCGTAGCGTCGCCCGAAACGAGCCGCCCGGCATGCCCATACCCATTGACGAGCACCCCGTGCAGCCCGCTGGCCGCGCACGCTATTTGTGCGCGCTGTGGCTTTGCAAAAAGCAAACCCTGGGGTTCGGAAGAGTATCCGCTCACGTTTGATCAGGCCATTGCCCTGAGACCAAAAACAGGGAACAGTAGCGAACAAGCGCATACGAGGGAGACGGGAACATGGCCACAGTTGCAGAACACATCGTCGAAACCATCGAGCAGAGCGGCGTCGAACGCGTCTGGGGAATCGCTGGCGATTCACTCAACGGCTTCACCGACGCGCTGCGCGAGTCCGACGTCGACTGGGTGAACGTGCGTCACGAAGAGTCGGCGGCGTTCGCGGCGAGCGCGGAAGCGGAAGTCACGGGAGAACTCGCCGTTTGCGCAGGCAGCTGCGGCCCCGGCAATCTCCACCTCATCAACGGCCTCTTCGATGCCCAGCGGTCGCGCGTGCCCGTCTTAGCTATTGCAGCGCACATCCCTGCCGACGAGATCGGCACCGGCTACTTCCAGGAGACCCACCCGCAAGACCTCTTCCGCGAGTGCAGTGTGTACGTCGAGCACGTCAGCGACGTCGAGCAGCTGCCACGGGTCCTCACCATCGCAATGCGCGCCGCAATCGAACAGCGCGGCGTCGCGGTGCTCGTGCTGAGCGGATCAACGTTGCTGGCGAACATGCCGGATGCAGCCGTCGAACCCATTCGGAGAACGAGCCCGCGCATCCTGCCGTCCGTCGAGGAACTCGAACGAGCCGCGGATGCCCTCAACGATTCCAAGCGCGTCACGATTCTCGCGGGCGCCGGAGTCGCAGGTGCGCACGATGAACTGCTGGAAGTCGCCGAGCTGCTGCAAGCTCCGATCGTGCACGCCATGCGCGGCAAGGAGCACATCGAATACGACAACCCGTACGACGTCGGCATGACTGGATTGCTCGGGTTCGCCTCCGGCTATCACGCGTTGCGCGACTGCGACACGCTGCTGATGGTCGGCACGGATCTGCCCTATAAGCAGTTCTACCCGGAGGACGCGACGGTCGTGCAGATCGATGCAAGGGGCGAGCAGATCGGCAAACGAGTACCCGTGGATGTTCCGCTAGTCGGCACGGCGCGTGACACGCTGCGTGAGCTGGTCGGTCTGTTGGAGCCTGCGAAATCGTCGAAGCACCTGAAGGCGATGGTCGACAACTACACGAAGACCCGCAAGCGGCTCGACAAACTGGCCTCCCCATCGCGGGGTAAGGCAGCCATCCACCCGCAGTACGTTGCGCGCCTGCTCGACGAGCGGACCACGGACGATGCCGTGTTCATTCCCGATGTCGGGTCCCCCGTCGTCTACGCCGCCCGCTACATCACGGCGACGCGTGACCGGCGCATAATCGGGTCGTTCACGCACGGCTCGATGGCCAACGCGCTGCCGATGTCGATAGGAGTGCAGGAGGCGTTCCGTGAGCGGCAGGTGATCTCGATGTCTGGTGACGGGGGTCTCGGCATGCTCATGGGCGAACTGCTCACCGTGCGCGAGCGGCAATTGCCCGTGAAGATCGTCGTCTTCAACAACTCATCGCTGAACTTCGTCGAGCTCGAGATGAAAGCTGCCGGCTTCGTCACCTTCGCAACCGATCTCGAGAACCCCGACTACGCCAAGGTCGCCGAGGCGATGGGGATCTGGGGGCGGCACGTCGAAGTCAGCTCCGAGTTGCCGGATGCCGTTGACGCGTTTCTCGCGCACGACGGCCCCGCGCTGCTGGATGTCGTAACCGAGCGCCAGGAACTTGCGATGCCGCCGACCGTGAGCGTCGAGCAGATGAAAGGGTTCTCGCTCTACGCCCTGCGGACCGTGCTCAGCGGTCAGGGCAGCGAGCTGGTCGATCTCGCGAAGGCGAACGTACGGCAGATCCTCTAGTCACCCGCATCCCCGCCGACACGAAAAGCGCGAAAACTGACACTTGAGCACGAATGACCGACCAACGGTCGGTCATGCACGAAAACCGCGTCTTTCGACCACACCCGCAGCGCATCCGAACGCAAACGTCTCCTATTGGGGCAGGCGCTGAACGAGATTGCCCTTGGAACCCGATGTGAGCGTTGAGTTCACTTCTGACTGACGGTGAAGTGCTGGGCGTTGCCCGGACTCTCCAGTTCATCGACAACGGCGACCGCTAGGTCCGCTGCTGTGATTCGTGAGACACCGTTTTCGTCAGTGAGCAGCGTGGTGGCACCGCGTCGGTAGCCGCCGACGCGTTCACCCTCCTCGAGCACTGCGGGCGGGCTCAGATACACCCAACCGCCGTACGTGTGCTGCGAGCACACCTCGAATTGTTCAAGGCTGGCCTGTGCGAGGGTTCTCCACGCCGCCGGCACATAGTCGGGGTCGGTGATCAGCAGCCGGTCAGGATGGGCAGGAGAACGCAACGGAGACGCCCCGCCCACCACCAGGACTTGCGTTCGGTGGAGTGCAGCGACATCCAGAAACCCCTGAGTGAGCGGTGCAAGTCTGGATTCCTCGCCAGGGGCGAGTCGAATCGTCAGCACCGCGGCATCCATTCCCGACAGCAGAGCGTCAAGCGCTGCGCTGTCCGCAACATCGAAACGACGCGAGCCTAGCCGTTCGTGTTCGATGCGCGGACTCGAGTGTCGTGATACCGCGGTAACGCGATGGTGACGCGAGAGAGCTTCTGTGACGATCGCGCTGCCGGCCATTCCGGTCGCGCCGAATACAGCAATTTTCATGATGAAATGTGAACTTTCTTTCTGGACGGGGTGAGTTGGCCGGCAACCATTGCGGTCAACGCAACGACGAAACCTGCCAGTTGGAACAGTGTGAACGCTTCACCAGCAATGGCGGAGCCGAGAAGCGCAGCAACCAACGGCGAAAGCAGCACGAGGAACGCGGTTGCCGCGACCGGCAAGCGAGCAATGCCTGCGAACCAGAGCGTGTAAGCGAGCAGAGCACCGATCAGGCCCAGCCACAGGTACCCCGTGACCGCGTCCCCGTCGATGCGGGAGGGAACGCCTTCGAAAAGCAAAGCGGGGACGATGAGCACGCCTCCCGCGGCAGTGAGTTGCCATCCAGCGAATCCGAGCGCAGATACTCCCTCTGGTCGCCCCCACTTCTTCATGAGCACGATCCCCACGGCCACAGAGGTGGCTCCTCCGAGCCCCGCCAGAATGCCGATCGGGCTGAGAGCGGCTTCCGGGCCGATGACAACAAGGCCGACACCGATCACGCCTATCACGCCCCAGGCCACCCGCCAGGTGGAGAGCTTCTCGCGCAATATCGCGACGGCGAGCAGAGCCACCACGAGCGGCTGAATAGCCCCCAACGTCGCTGCAACGCCGCCCGGAAGATGCTCGGCTGCGAGAAAGAGCAGAGGAAAGAACGCGCCGATGTTCAGCGTTCCCAATACGACGCTTTTCCACCACCACGCCCCGTGCGGCAACCGCCTCACCAGGAGCAGCGCGATCAGACCAGCGGGCAACGACCGCATGAGGGCCGCGAACAGCGGGTGACCCTCGGGCAGCATGTGCGTCGTGACGATATAGGTCGAGCCCCATACGGCCGGAGCAATCGCCGCGAGGCCGGTCCAGGATGCTCGACCGAGAGGTGACGTGGTCGACGGTAATGGGCTCGTAGTTCTGATCACTCATCTATCGTCAGGCACACGATAGCAATGAGTCCAAGTCATTACTTTCATATTATAAATGAATAGCTATCATAGATGCATGGAGCTGCAGCAGATGCGATACGTCGTCGCGGTCGCGGAGACACGCAGCTTCACCCGTGCCGCTGAGCTCTGCCACGTCGTACAGTCTGCGCTCAGTCACCAGATCAAAGCACTGGAGCGCGAACTGGGTGTGAGACTATTCGCTCGCACCAGTCGCCGAGTGGAAGTTACAGCCGCGGGTACGGCATTTGTGACATCAGCGCGCGCGAGTCTTGACGCAGCCGAACGTGCAGCCTCAGAAGCCGCCGCGGCGACAGGCCGAATTCAGGGAACACTGTCCATTGGGCTCATCCCCACAGTGACCGTGCTCAATGTACCGACCGAGCTCAGCAGATTCCATCTCGCCCATCCGGAGGTGCAGATCCGCCTGCACAGCGGTGGCAGCCAGGAGTTCATCAAGGCCATTGCAGAGGGAAGGATGGACGTAGCAGTCCTCGGGCTACCCGAATCAATGCCACCGAAAGGCATCAACGCGGTCGAACTCGCACGTGAGCATCTTGTCGCAGTCGTCTCTTCCAAGCATGCGTTTGCCGGGCGTCGGCGGCTACAGATGCAGGATCTCGCAGATGAAACGTTCGTGGACTTCCCGGAAAACACACCCGGCAGAATGCCCTCAGACATGGCGTTCCAAGCTGCGGGGATCGTTCGCAATGTCGCATTTGAAGCAATGAGCATCGATCTCATACTGGATCTTGTCAAACACGATCTCGTCATTGCACTCCTCTCACCAGACGTCGTCCCCGAAACCGGCGATCTTCGATCCATCCCTATCGCCCAAGGGCCGAGCCGAGTCGAGTATCTTGCCTGGAGTAGTTTCAACCCGACACCGGCAGCACAGGCGTTTCTCGATCAACTACTTTGACTGAGCCCGACTCCGGAGCGTCACCGCGCGTCGATGCCAGCAGATGCTCATCTACCTCGCTCTACGCCCTGCGGACCGTGCTCAGCGGTCAGGGCAGCGAGCTGGTCGACCTCGCGAAGGCGAACGTACGGCAGATCCTCTGTCACCCGCATCCCCTCCGACCCGAAAACGCGGGAAACGACACTTGAGCACGAAGGCCCGACCAACGGTCAGTCATGCACGGAAACCGCGTCTTTCAGGCACACGTCTTCAGCACACCACGTTCTCACCGCAGAAGACGAAAACTCGGGCCGAACTTCTCACAGGGTGGAGGTTCGGCCCGAGCTCTGCGGCGCCGGACGGTCGGCGAAGCGCTACGCCTTCGCGCGACGCAATGCGATGAATGCGATGAGCACCGCGCCGACCATCAGCACAACCCCGGCGCCGCTCATGGCCGTCGCGCCTTCGTCGAAGGCGTGCTGCGCCTGCAGCAGGAGCTGTGCGCCGGCGTCGCCACCGATCTCCTCGGCAACGGTTGCGGCACCGCCGAGCGTCTCGTATGCCGCATCCGCATGCGCTTGATCGAGATCTTCGGGCAGCACGAGTGAACCGCGATACACCGCCGTGAGGAGGCCTCCGAGCAGTGTCGTGCCGAGTACGGCTCCGAACTCGTAGGCGGTCTCAGACAGCGCGGATGCGGCTCCCGCCTTCTCGGGGCGTACGGAGGCGATCACGATGTCGTTCGAGAGCGTCTCGGCAGCACCGATGCCGATGCCGAGCAATGCGAAGAAGCTGAGAATCGCCCACACCTCGATGTCTTTGCCGGCGAAGAGCATGAGCGTGTACGCGAGCATCGAAACGCTCAGCGCGATGCCGACAACGGGGCCGGGCCGGAAGCGCTTCACGACCCTGACCACCAGCAGGCCGGACAGCACGATGGCGAGCACGCCCGGCACCAGCACGAGCGCGGCGTCGAACACCGAAAGCCCAGTCACGAGCTGCAGGTGCTGCGTCACCCAGTAGAGGAAGCCGGTCAAAGCGACGACGCTCAGCAGGTTGATCATGAGGGCGCCCGAGAACTCGGGGATCTTCATGAGACGTACGTCAAGCATCGGGTTCTTCGAGCGCAGCATTCGGCGCACGAACACCCAGCCCGCCACCACCGCCACGAGCAGTACCGCTGCAGCGAAGAAGTCGATGCCGTGCGTTGCGAGCCGCTTGATGCCTGCGGCGAGACCACCGAGCGCCGCCATGGAAGCGACGACGCCGATCACATCGATGGGGCCCGGGTTCGGGTCGCGCGACTCGTCGATCAGGAACGGCGCGAGCACGAGCAACGGAATCAGGATGGGCACAGCGATCAAGAAGATCGAGCCCCAGTGGAACTGCGTCAGCAGCAGTCCGCCGACAACCGGGCCGATGGCCGAACCGACCGAGAAGCCGGTTGCCCAGATCGCGATCGCGAGACGGCGCTGAGCGCGGTCGAGGAAGATCGAGCGCAGCAACGACAGCGTCGATGGCATGAGCGTCGCCCCGAACAGGCCGAGCAGCGCGCGCATGGCGACGAGCACTTCCGCCGTCGGGGAGAAAGCCGCGACGACCGACACGATCGCGAATCCCGTCGCTCCTATCAGGAGCAGCTTGCGTCGGCCGATGCGATCGCCCAGGGATCCGGCCGCAACGAGGAGGCCGGCCAGCACGAGCGGGTACGCGTCGATGATCCACAGCTGCTGCGCCGCCGAGGGCGAGAGGTCTTGCGCGATCTGCGGGATCGCGAAGTTGAGCGCCGTGTTGTCGATCGAGACGAGGAGCACGGGCAGCATGAGCACCGACAGCGCGAGCCACTTTCGCGCTGGTGCCGTCACACGCACATCCGTCATCATTGCTATCTTCCCTTTCCGGGAACGGCCGTCGGCGTGAACCGCCGACAGCTAAACCGTCCAGACGGTACAGTAGCATAGCGGAATAGGGTTGGCTACAGGAGGGCACATGAACACGCGCGACGAAATTCTCAATGCGTTCGAAGAACTCATCATCGAGCAGGGAGAACGTTCCGCGACCATTTCAGGCGTCGCCGCGGCCGCCGGAGTTTCGAAGGGCGGCCTGCTCTACCACTTCGGGTCGAAGGACGCTCTCGTCGCGGGGCTAGCGGACCGCTTCAATGAGCAGGTCGAGGCCGAAGTCGACCGGCTCCGCGAGATCGACGACCCGGTCGAAGTGTTTCTGCGCGAGTCGCTGGAGATCAACCATCCGACGGATCGCACGTTCATTGCGCTCATCGGGCTCGCCCAGTTGGGTGAGCACCAGATCGCGAAGGATGCCCTCGCCAGGTTCGACACGCTCGCCTGGGACACTCTCGCCGACGTCCTGGGCGACCGCGCCCTCGCGCATCTCGTGCTGCGCGTCAGCGACGGACTGTATCTGCGTGCGGCACTCAGCATCGGCGAGGACAGCCGAGCAGACTTCACCGAGCTGATGGGGCAGCTGCGAAAGCTTCTGCCTAAAAAATCGTAGCGGCGCAAGCTGCCCAGCAAGCGCGACAACACTGCCTCTCGGGTCCGTGACTCCCAAACCTCCCGGCTCTCAGAATCCCCGCATCCCGGACTCCTCGTCCGATGATTCGGAGAGTGCCTGCTGGGCCGTCTGCCGAACAGGCACTACCCGAGTAGTGCCAGCCCCACGATTCGGCAAATGCCTACGCAGCATGCCTACCCAGGAGCATCGGCAGGAGGTGTCCGAATAACCGAACGCGTCCGCGAGGCAGACACCTGTGCACGCAAACTTCGCGACGGAAGATTTTCGTGGACGGGGGCCATCCTCCCGCATCTTGCGCACCGAGTACCTGCGGCCGGCAACTTGGAAGCCAGCTCGTGCGGATGAGGGATGCGGGTGTTAGAGGTCCCGCAGCTGAATCTGCCGGATCGACTCGGCCGAGATCTGCTCGCCGATGCGCTCCAGCAGCTCGTTCTCGACCGCCTGATCGACCGTGACAACTGCGATGACCGATCCGCCGGCCTCCGTTCGAGCGATCTGCATGCCTGCGATATTGACGCCGTCCTCGCCGAACTCGCGCCCGTAGATCGCGACGATGCCGGGGCGGTCGACGTACTGCAGCACGATGTGGTGGTCTTCCAGCGGTAGCTCGAGCGCGTGCGCGTTAATGCCGGTGAGCTTCTGAATCTGCTTGGGCCCGGTGAGCGTGCCCGAGACGGAGTGGCGCTTGCCATCACTGCCGGCGGCGATCACCGTGATCTCGTTGCGGAATCGCTCGGAGAGCGCTTCGGCCCGCAGCTCGCTCGTCACTCCGCGGCCCTCGGCGATGACCGGTGCGTTGACGAACGTGACCTGCTCGCTCACGATCGACGAGAAGAAGCCCTTCAGTACGGCAAGGCGCAGCACCTTGACGTCGTACTCGACGAGCTCGCCGTGCACCTCGACGTCGATCGCCTCGACGGGTCCGTCCACGAGACCGGCCGTGAACTGGCCGAGCTTCTCCGCCAGCGGGATGCCCGGGCGCACGTACTTGTGGATATCACCGCCGGCGACGTTGACCGCGTCGGGAACGAGGTCACCGGAGAGTGCCAGACGAACGGACTTTGCCACCGCGATGCCGGCTTTCTCCTGTGCTTCCTCCGTCGATGCGCCCAGGTGCGGCGTGACCTGAATGCCGTCGATACCGGTTAGCGAGGTGTCGGCGGGCGGCTCCTGCACGAAGACGTCGAGCCCAGCCCCCGCAATCGTGCCGGACGAGACGGCCGCAGCAAGGGCCTCCTCGTCGATGATGCCGCCGCGCGACGCGTTCACGATGCGGAGGTTCGACTTCGCGTGCGCAAGCTGTTCTTCGCCGATGAGGCCGACCGTTTCCGGCGTGCGCGGAATGTGCACGGTGACGAAATCGGCCTCAGCCATGAGTTCGTTGAGGTCACGCAGCTCGACGCCGAGTTGCGCCGCGCGGGCGGGGCTGACGTAGGGATCGTACGCGATGAGTTTGACACCGAAGGGTGCGAGCCGCTCGGCGACCAGCACACCGATGCGGCCGAGACCGACGATACCGACCGTCTTCTCGTACAGCTCGACGCCCGTGAAGGAGTTGCGCTTCCACTCCCCTGCCTTGAGCGAGTCGTTCGCCGCCGGGAGGTTGCGAGCGAGGGAGAGGATGTGCGCGATCGCGAGTTCCGCGGCCGAGATGATGTTCGAAGTCGGGGCGTTCACGACCATGACCCCCGCCGCAGTGGACGCGGGGATGTCGACGTTGTCGAGGCCGACACCGGCGCGGGCGACGATCTGCAGGTTCGGCGCGTGTGCGATCGCCTCGGCATCCACTTTCGTCGCGCTGCGCACGAGAATCGCAGCGGCGTCGTTGAGCGAGGACAGCAGCGCGGATCGATCGGTGCCGTCGATGTGCCGGACGTCGAAGTCCGGCCCGAGCGCGTCTACCGTCGCGTCCGAGAGCCTTTCCGCGATTACGACGATCGGTTTCTGCTGTGCGTCGTTCGACACGTGCTTCTCCTTGAGGAATTGGTGGTGCTGGAAACAGTGCACGACGGCGTGCCGAGACCATAGTACTGGCCCTGGCTGTCGGGAAGAGTTCAGTTACGAACTGTTGAATGGGCGCATGATCATCGTGACGGGAAATGAGATACCGGGCTTCCAGATCATCGCCGTACACGGCGAGGTCATGGGCCTGACGGTGCGAGCAAGGGACTTCGGGCAGAGCTGGGTCGCCGGTTGGCGTGCGATCGGCGGTGGTGAACTGCCGGAGTTCACGTCACTGCTCGTCGAGTCACGCCACGAAGTCATGGGCCGAATGGTGACGGATGCCCAGTCACGCGGTGCCAACGCGATCGTGGCGATGCGCTTCGACGGCGGCGATATCGGCGGGCAGTGGAAGGAAGTCTGCGCCTACGGCACGGCGGTCAGCGTGCGCGCACTCGGCCCCGACGATGAAGGTTCGACACCGCAATCGATCGACCTGTGGCAGCGCGATCAGGCGATGCGCCACGGTGCTCAGCAGCAGATCGCACCGCCGACCGACTTCGGGCCGCAGCCCTGGTTCGGCCCCGACGGCCAGCACGTCCCGCCGCCTCAGCACGGGCAGCAGCAGCCACCGCATCCGCAGCAGCCACCGCGCTGACGAGGTTCGCGTTCTGCATTCGCTTGCGACGGAGCGCCTCAAACGAGCGGCGGCGCGTCGGCGGCACGTTGAGCGAGCGGGATGTCGTCCGTGCCTGCGGAACCGAGAACGCATTTCACACGGTGGGCACTAGGGCACAATGGATGTCGTAATGGACGACACATTTCTGTTGGCCCAGTGGGTCATTCGCGCGCTGCTCACCCTGTACTTCCTGTTCATCGGTACCTCGATGTTCCTGCCTACCCAGTTGCAGGCGGCGCTCGGCGTCGTCGGGAAACTGTTGCCACGCGCATCCCGCGTCATCGTCGTCGGCGCCGCGTTCGTCGCGATCGTTGCCGGGCTGGCGCTGCTGCTGCCGTGGTGGGCGCCGCGGTTCGTCGCCGGCATTGTGCTCATTGCATTGCTCATCGCGCTGTTCCCGATTCACACGGCCATCGCCAGGAGGGCGGATGCCGCAGCGGCCGATAAGCACGGCGCGACATCCGTGCGCGTGCGTGCCGTCGTACAGGTCATCATCGCCCTGTTGATTCTGTTCGCGATTATCTAGGCCTGCGCCAAGAGACGGCGATGACTGTGGCGTGCTCCTCGCGCACGGCCCGGCGGCTTAATCTCCAGGTCGGCGCTCGATCTGCGGGAGCGGGCGTAACGAAACACTGACGAAGCGACCGATTGCACCGAAAGACTGACCTATTCGTCAGTTTTTCGTGTTCGATCAGTTTTTGGTACAGCGGGCCGACCACGCCCGGGGCGCCGATGCGGGGCCAGAACCGTTGAACGACGCTCACCGCACCGAAGGCATAAACGGAAAATCGGGGGTTGTGTTCTCTCCCTTGGCACCGTATCGGTCACCATCCTCTACGAACCGCTGCAACCTGGCCAGCAGGTCGGCCCATCCGTAATCGTAAGATGCGGCGAGCTTGTCGCCGCCGTCGCCCCAGAGCTGCACAAAGTCGTG
>NZ_CAMEFJ010000049.1 GCF_945915485.1 uncultured Agrococcus sp. | reverse complement strand
AGCTAGGGTGCGAAAAACTTCGAAACATGACCATCATGTTTCGAAGTTTTTCGCACCCAGCGGGCACGTTGTGGTGCGGGAGGTGCTCGCCTAACGTCGGGAACCCGCGCTCGTCAGAGTTCGGGCTCCCACGACTTCCCCGAACAGCCGCTCGCCCGTCGGTTCGAATCCGCACTTGAGGTAGAACCGCTCAGGGCCTCCGTCTCCCTGCTCCCAGAGCACCGTCATCCGCGTCCATCCGCGGCGCAGCGCCTCACGCGCAACCTCCTCCACAGCGAAACGCCCCGCGCCCGTGCCCTGCGCGGCGGCCGCGACACTCAGGCGCCAGATGCCGCAGCGGAACGGCTCGAGTTCATTCTCGGGGTCGAAGTTGGCCATGACGAAACCGATGACATCGTCGCCGCGCAGGATCACCCTCGGCCAGGCCGTCGGCGTCACGTAGGCTTCGGCAAGCGACTCGACGTTGGGCGCTACGAAACGTTCCTGCCCGGGTTGCAATTCGAGCTTCAGCAGCGCTGGCAGAGTCTTCTGAGAGGGCGGTTCGATTCTGAGTTCGGTCATATCGACACGCTAACGGTCACGTCGGACACTGAGCGTCAACGGCCGTCTGGAGAGAATTCCGGTGCTGTCAACGTGCGCGGCCCGGTGTCGATCTGATCGATGGTCGGCACCGACTTCGCAGCGCTCAGCTCGTCGAGCTTCCTGCCCGTGACCAGTACGCGAGACTCCAGCGTCGATGTGAACGCATTGAAGTGCTGCACCGACTTCTCGAGCGAGCCGCGCATCCGCTCGATGTGCCCTCCCATCGTGCTGATGCGCTCGTAGAGTTCGGTAGCCAGATGCAGGATGCGCTGTGCGTCTTCCGCGACGTTCACCTGCGTCCAGGAGGCGGCGATGGCGCGCAGCACGCTGAACAGCGTGACGGGGCTCGCCAGAGCGACGCCCCTACCGAACGCGTGCTCCAAGAGCGCGGGGTCGGCATCCAGCGCTGCCGACAGGAGGGCTTCAGAAGGCAGGAACAAGATGACGAGCTCGGGGCCCCCTGCAACCTTGCGAGCGTAGTCGCGCTTCGCGAGAGCATCCACGTGCCCCTTCAACGCTCGGGCGTGCTCCGTGAGCAATCCGTCGCGCTCGTCGGCAGACTCCGCTCCCTCCGGTAGCGCGGTTGCCCGCAGGTAGGCATCGAAGGGCGCTTTCGCATCGAGCACGAGATGCCTGTCGCCCGGCAGATGCACAACCATGTCGGGCCGCGATGCACCGTCGGCTGTGTTTGCCTGCACGTCGAAGTCCACGCGCTCGAGCATCCCCGACGACTCGACGACCCGCTGCAGCTGTGTCTCGCCCCACATGCCGCGCGACTGCGACGATGACAGCGCTTTCGCGAGCGAGTCGGCCGAGGCGCGCAGGCGCTCTTCGCTCTCCAAGGATGCCCGCAGCTGCTGCGAGAGCGTCCCGTGCTGCTGAGCACGCTGGGTCTCCACTTGCTGCACGCGCTGGTTCAGCGACTGCAGACTCTCGGCGATGGGTTGCAGCCGTTGCGCAACCTGCGTGTGCTCACGCGCCTGGTCGAGCTGCGTTTCGTAACCCCGCACCGTCGCATCGAGAGCGGCATTGCTTCGCTCGAGTTCTGCGAGACGCGGGGCCGAACGGGCGCGCCCTATCGACAGCCCTGCGAGGATGCCGAGCCCCGCGGCCAGCACGGCAAGCAGCAACGGCAGGATCACGGCGAGTGCGGTCGGAATCTCGATCATGCAACAAGGCTCGCACGCACGACCGACACAGCCGGGCAGACCTGCTGCGAAGAAGGCGAACGGGCTATTGCATCAGCTTGCGCGAGGCCCGCTCGACGGTGCGTTGCACCTCATGCTCCGGTCGATTGCGCAGCAGCGCGAACGCAACAACCATCATCGGGAAGAGGTCGCGGAACACCGCAGCCCTCCGAACGGTATCCGCATCGGCGAGTTGCCCCGCCAGCTGCCAACCGTGCCAGTTCGCGAGCGCAGCGAGGTCTTCCGCGGGATCCTCTTCGCACGCGAGGTCCCAGTCGAGGACACCCACGACTCTTCCGGCGGACCAGTGGATGTTGGTTCCGCCCAGATCGGTGTGATTCAGCGCGAGTTTTGGCGTTTCGAGCGTGGCCAGCGCATCCGTCCGGCGCTGCGCAATCTGTCGAACGGATTCCGGTAGGGCAGGAATCACCCGCTGTTGCATGACGTCATACCAGTCGGCTCCACCGAAGAATGCTCGGGCGGAAGCGAGGTATGGTCGGAGGCTATCGAGCGGAATGTCGTGGATCTCGTCGAGTAGCGAACGCAGGATTCGCGGGTCGGCAGGCTCGGCCGGGTGCGGCTCGCCGGCAACTCGTTCAACCGCGATTGCCGTCACACCTGCAAGACTGCGCGCAGGAGCTAAGGATCGAGGCACAGAGAACGTCAGTGGCGGCAGCGAATCCACGAGTCGCTGCGCACGTTGAATCTCACTGGCTGAGTCGACGTCGCGCGCCACTCTGACGGCCGCATCACCGGCAATGACGACGAGGGAAGAAGACCCGGAGCGCACCCACTGCCACTGTTCGAGCGACCGATAATGGCCGGCATCCCGCAGTAACTGTTCGACGAGCGCGATGGTTGCGTCCTCGTCGGGCTCGGGGTAGTCCGCTTCTAACGTCGTCATATGTTCCAGCCTTGTGTATGCGCTCAGCGCCACCAGGCGTCGAGTTGCTTCTCGGCTTCGGCCGCCGGGCCGATTCGTAGGAACTGGGCGGAGCAGATCTTCAGCAGGTGTTCCAGATCCGCGGCCTCGTGCCGCTTGGCGGCGTGCACGACGATGGCTGCGCAGGCTTCCGCATCCGCGGCTGCGTTGTGGTGCTGAAAGTCTTCGAACCCCGCAGCCATGGCCGCCGACGGCAAACGGTATGAGTCGAGATGATACGTCTTGCGGGCGATGCGAAGCGAGTCGGCCCACCGAGACTCCGGCACGGGCATGCCGCTTGCCGTCGCCGCCGACTTCATGACCCCCATGTCGAACCCGGCGTTGTGGGCAACGAAGGCGTCGCCCGCTGCGAATTCGAGAATCCGCTCCTGCTGGTCGGCCCACAGGGGCGCCTCGATGACCATGGCAGGTGTAATGCCGTGAATCTTGATATTCCAGGCGAGGAACTCATCGTGCCCCAGAGGGGGCCGGATCAGCCAGGAGTCGCGCGCCACGATGCTGCCGTCGGCAACCTTCACGAGACCGACGGAGCAGGCGGAGGCAGCTGAGCCGTTGGCGGTTTCGAAGTCGATCGCGGTGAAGTTCAACGGCATGCCTCCATTCTGGCAGCCGCATACGACAATGACGTTCTCGACGTGGTCCTGGCCGGGCCTCACTGACCCGCATCGGCAGGGAGTTCGCGGGTGCTTTGCGGGCCTCGCGTGGCGCGCAGCAGCGAAGGTCGCCCGACGTCGAATCGAACGATCACACGGTGCCAACGTGCTGTCACGGATCGTGAAACCCCACGGCGGAGAACAGGCACGCATCATTCGTACGGAATGATGGAAGCATGCAGGGTGACATCGAAACGCAGCTGGCCGACATCGAAGCGACCGATCACGAGGGTGCATGGGCCATTGTTCGAGACGCTGAACTCGTCGTCCCCGCGGTCGTCGGCAATCCGCGCGACCCCGCAAGCGGAAAGTACCTGCAGATCACGCACGGCGATCTGGTCGTCATCCTGGCGTTCACATCGAAGAAGAAGATCGGCGGCTTCGTCACGCAGACCAAACGGCACGTGAATGCGCTCGGCAGCGATCTCGCGGCGAACATCCCAGCGGGAAGCGCGATTGGGCTGAACCTCGGGCAGCCGGATGCGCGGCTCTTCCTGCCGGAGGTCATCGCTGCTGACGCGAACGTATAGGGCCGCTGGGGCTCTCCGCCGCGGGGGGCCGATGTCGTGCTCGCTGGATCGCGTGATCTGTTCCCGGTGTCGGGATTTTGTCGGTTTGTGCCGAATGTATGGCTATCAGCCCGACATCGGGCACATTCCATACATTCGGCACCGCCTGCGAATTTTTCGGGCCATGGACGGCCCCGATCGTCGCGCACCCGCAGCACGCAGTATCCCGGCCAGGTACGGCGCTAGGGCTGCTCGACCTCGTCGTAGCCGACGCACGTCGCGTACAACTCGGTATTGCCGAGTGCCGGGGAGACGCGGCCCAGCGCTTCGACGCCCGTGACCTGCGTCGTGTCGATCGTGACTTCAACAGCGGGTGAGCGGCCGTACGTGACGAACGTGTACGTGTCACCCTCGGTGTGCACATTGATCCAGTCGACGTCATCGACCGGCATGCACGTGTCGGTCGTCGGGCCCGGTTCGGGCACGCCGCAGCGCATGACGACCGCAGCGGGGGATCCCCAAGCGCCGGTGCCCTGCGACGAGGTCTGTCGTTTCGGCAGTGGCTCTTCACCGGTGCCCATCTCCTCGGGCAGGTTCAGGACGACGGATGCGCATGCCGGGTCGATCGCGTTCTCCGCGGGATCGACGGAGACGGTTCCCGCTGGGCCGCACGCGGTCAGCAGTGTCGCGAGACCGATGCCGACGGCGGAAAGAGTCAGGACACGACGCACCATGCCTCCAGGCTACCCTCCTCGGCTTGCCAAGTTCTCGGTCTCCTGGCGTTGGCGAGGCTCATATTCGGCGTGTCGTCCCCCAGCGACCGAGAAGTTGACACAGTCAGGTGAAGCGGAGCGGGGCGGGGTGAGACCCGTTCGCCGTCGAACGAATCTAGAATGGGACGTGTGGCGACGATTGCGGAACTCGGGGAGCGCGGCGCGCTCGAGCGGTTTTTGCCATATCTGACGCAGCCGCGCAACGTGCTGGTCGGGCCCGGGGACGACGCCGCCGTGCTGCGCGCGGGCAGCGAACTCGTCGTCACGACAGACACGATGTTCGAGGGCGCCGACTTCAGGCACGACTGGTCGACGTTCGCCGATCTCGGAACAAAAGCCGTCACGACCAACCTCACCGACATCGCTGCGATGGGCGCAGAACCGACGGGGCTCGTCATCGCGCTCGGCGTCCGCGGCAGCATTGATGTGCTGGGTCTCGAGGAATTCGCGCAAGCAGCGAACCGCACCCTGCAGAAACTCGCGCCCGGCGCCGGTGTCGTGGGCGGTGATCTTTCGACTTCCGAGCGAACCGTGATCTCGGTTACCGCTCTCGGCGACATGCGCGGGCGCACACCCGTGCTGCGCAACGGTGCGCGTGCGGGCGATCGCATCGTCGTCGCGGGGGAGCTGGGGATGTCCGGCGCGGGCCTCGCGCTGCTGGCGGCCGGTGAGCATCCCGTCGACGAACTGCGACGCAGACACCCACGGCTCATCGAGGCCCACGTTGCGCCTCTCGCGCCCGTCCACCTCGGACCCGCGCTCGCCGACGCAGGTGCGACATCCATGCTGGACGTCTCCGACGGACTCGTGCTCGACGCCGGGCGCATCGCGAAAGCGTCAGGGGTCGAGATGCGCTTCGACAAAGCAGCGCTGGAGGCGTTCGGCGTCGAACTGGAGCACGTATTGTTCGGCGGAGAGGATCACGCGCTGCTCGCGACACTGCCGCAGGAATCGACGCCTCCGGAGGGCGTCCGCATCGTCGGCGAAGTGCGAGGCGGCGAAGCGCAGGTCACGCTCGATGGCGAACCGGTGCGGGAGCGCGGCTGGGACCCTTTTCGACGCTGACAGACGCCGACACGCGCATCCTGGTCGCGCACACTTCTCGGTCGATACATGGCGACACGCCTGTATAGCGCGTTCATCCCGTCCATAGACCGAGAAGTGTGCGCATAGAGCGGCTTGTTTCGGCTGGTGGGTCAGGTTGGGGCGATGCCAGGTCAGTCTGTGACGATAGCCCGCCCGGCCACGATAGCTCTGCCCTGCGACGATAGCCCAGCCCGGCGAGGATAGCTCTGCCCTGCGAGGATAGCCCAGCCCTGCGATACCAGCTCGGCCCGGCCACGATAGCTCTGCCCTGCGAGGATAGCCCAGCCCTGCGATACCAGCTCGGCCCGGCCACGATAGCTCTGCCCTGCGATGCCAGCTCAGCCAAGCGTCGGCGAAAGCCAGTGGATGACGGTGTCGCCGTACTTCTTCGAACGCTCGAGCTCGAGCCCGGGCACGTCGGGCGCTCCCGCACGCTTCGATTGCTCCAATACGACGATGGCGTCGTCGGCGAGCAGCGTGACGAGCAGCGTGAGCGTCTCGTGCAGCACGCCTGCGTCGAGGTCGTATGGAGGGTCGATGAGCACGAGATCGAACTCGGCGTCCGAATCGGCGAGGAACCGCTCGGCCCGCTGCGTCACGACCGATGCGCGAGCCGCTCCGCGCTCGGCCACTGCGTTCGCGTTGCGCTGAGCCACTGCTGCGGCAGGTTTCGCACTGTCGACCAGCACGACGGATGCGGCACCCCTGCTCGCCGCTTCGAGCCCGAGTGCTCCCGAGCCGGCGAAGAGGTCGAGTACTCGCGCTTCGTCGATCGCACCACGCGCATCGAGCGCGGCGAACAGCGCTTCTCGTACGCGATCGCTCGTGGGTCGTGTCCCGGAGGAGGGAATGGACAGCGACGTCTGCGCCGCGAGCCCTGCGATGATCCGAGTCACGACTCCATTTGACCACAACACGGGAAACGCACGCTGCCGTCGGAGGCTGCGACTACGCTGATGCTGTGGGTGAGGGCAGGGCATCGAGTGCATTTCCGATCATGGAGCGACCGCTCGACGCCTTCCTGGCTGAGCCCACCGTCAAGAAGTTCAAGAAGCACCTGAGCATAGAAACGGTCGGCGATCTCCTGTGGCATCTGCCGCGGCGGCACTATCGCCGCGGCGACCTCACGGACTTCAGCGAGCTCGCCGTCGAGGATTTCGTCACGGTCGCCGCCCGCATCGCCAGCGTCCAGACCATCGATCCGCAACAGCGGTACGGGCCTCGCGGCCGCAAGCCCTCGCGCACGGTCATCACGATCTCCGACGGCGCACGATCACTCGATCTGGTCTTCTTCAACATGCCGCAGTGGCAACGGGAGAAGCTGCGAGTCGGGGAGTCGGGGCTGTTCTCCGGCACGGTCTCGAGCTTCAACAAGAAGCTGCAGCTCGCGCATCCCGAGTGGGAGGTATTCGACGATCTCGACTCCTCGAAACAGGAGTCGTGGGCCGAAGGGCTCGTGCCCGTCTACCCCGCGAAGAAGGGATTGACGTCGATCGCCATCCGCAAAGCGATCGGCAAGGTGCTCGAGCTCATCGACGTCGACCAGATCCCCGAGCTCCTGCCGGATGCGGTGCGTTCAGAAGAGGGTCTGCTGCCGTTCGGGAGGGCGCTCGCCGCCTATCATGTGCCCACGACCGAGGAGGAATTTGCGGCAGCGACCACGAGCCTGAAGTGGCGGGAGGCCATGCTGCTGCAGACCTATCTCGTGACGATGCGCGAATTCAACAAGCAGATCGCTTCGACGATGAGGCCGGCGGGCGAGCTCCTGTCGCGATTCGATCGCCAACTGCCGTTCGAGCTCACCGACGACCAGCAGCGGGTCGGAGAAGCGATCGGGGCGGATCTCCTGCGCGCGCATCCCATGAACAGGCTGGTGCAGGGCGAGGTGGGTTCCGGTAAGACCGTGGTTGCGCTGCGAGCAATGCTGCAGGTCGCGCAGAGCGGTGGGCAGTCGGTCATGCTCGCGCCGACCGAGGTGCTGGCATCGCAGCACTTCACCTCGATCGTGAACCAGCTCGGCAAGCTCGCGCAGGAGCTGCATCCGGTGCTCATAACGGGGCAGCAGACGGCGGGCGAACGACGGAAAGCCGCTCTTGCTGCCGCCAGCGGCCAATCGCGCATCATCGTCGGCACGCACGCGCTCTTTAGCGACAAGACGTCGTTCGCCGACCTCGGGCTCGTCGTGATCGACGAGCAGCACCGGTTCGGCGTCCGCCAGCGGGAGGCGCTGCGCAGCAAAGGCATCTCACCGCACACGCTGCTGCTGACCGCTACACCGATTCCTCGCACCGTCGCCATGACCGCGTTCGGCGACCTCGACGTCTCGGAACTGCGCACGATGCCGGCCGGCCGAGCGGCTATCGAAACGTTCGTCGTGCAGCAGGACCAGCAGCCGGCGCACTTCCACAGGGTCTGGAGTCGCATCGCGGAGGACGTCGCGCGCGGGCGCCAGGCGTTCGTCGTCTGCCCCGCGATCGCACCGGGGGAAGTCGAGAAGAGCTCGCAGCTCGCGGATGAACAACCCACGCGTTTCGCGATGGCGGACGTCGAGACGACGTTGCTGAACATGCGAACGCTCTCGGCTCTCGACGGCATCCGGATGGCTCCTCTCACGGGCGCGATGTCGAGCGACGACAAAGAGCGAACGATGCGAGCGTATGCCGGGGGCGAGCTCGACCTCCTCGTCGCGACGACCGTCATCGAGGTCGGCGTCAACGTGCCGAACGCGACCGTCATGGTCGTCATGGATGCGGAACGCTTCGGGCTCTCCCAGCTGCATCAGCTGCGCGGCCGTGTCGGGAGAGGCGAGCACGGAGGGCTGTGCCTGCTCGTTACGAGAGCGGCACCGGGCAGCGCAGCCGACGATCGCGTCACGGCACTCGCGCAGACGACCGACGGTTTCGAGATCGCCGAATTCGACCTTGCGCAGCGCCGCGAGGGGGATGTCCTCGGCCAGCGGCAATCCGGTGCGGTCTCGAGTCTGCGGGTGCTGCAGGTGACGTCCGACCGCGACATCATCGTGCGTGCGCGAAAGGCGGCGGAGCATCTCATCGAGCGTGACCCGCGGTTGCAGCACCACGACGTGCTGCGCAATTCGGTAAAAGATCGACTGGATCCGGATGCTCGCGCGGCGTTGCATGCCAGTTGACACCGAGCCGCGGTAGGATCGAAATCATGTCTCGCATCGCTGTCGTGCCCGGTTCCTTCGACCCGGTCACCCTGGGGCACTTAGACGTCATCGAACGCGCTGCGGGCATTTTCGATGAAGTCCATGTGCTGGTCGTGCACAACCCCGATAAGAAGGCGTTTCTGCCGGTTCCCGAGCGCGAATCGCTCATCCGGCAAGCGATTCAGGAGCGCGGTATCTCGAGCCCTGTCGAGGTGACGAACTGGTCGATGGGGCTGCTCGTCGACTACCTGCAGCAGGTGGGCTCGAACATCATCGTGAAGGGGCTGCGATCGAACGTCGACCTCTCGTACGAGACCCCGATGTCGATCGTGAACCGCGATCTCGCAGAGGTCGAAACCGTCTTCCTGCTGACAGCCCCAGAGCACGGGCACGTCTCCTCGTCGCTCGTGCGGCAGGTTGCGACACTGGGTGGCGACATCAGCCCCTACGTGCCGCGCTCCGTAGCGACCTTCCTGCAGAAGCACCGGTAGTCCCGTGACGGCGGAGTTTGCGACGGCGATCGAGCGCGAAGTTGCCCGAGTCATCGACGGCAAGACCGAGCAGATTCGTACTGTCCTGACCGTGCTGCTTGCCGGTGGCCACGTGCTCCTCGAAGACGTTCCAGGTGTCGGCAAGACGCAGCTTGCTCGCGCGTTCGCGGTTGCGATCGGCGGCACCGTGCACCGCATCCAGTTCACCCCCGATCTGCTGCCGAGCGACATCACGGGCGTCACGATCTACGATTCGGGGCAGCGCAGTTTCCAGTTCCACGAGGGGCCGGTGTTCTCGAACATCGTGATCGGCGACGAGATCAACAGGGCGAGCCCGAAGACGCAGTCGGCGCTGCTCGAGTGCATGGAAGAGGGCCAGGTCACGATCGACGGCACGACCCATGTGCTGCCGCGGCCGTTCATGGTCATCGCGACGCAGAACCCCTTCGACATGGACGGCACGTTCGTGCTGCCGGAGGCGCAGCGAGACCGATTCATGGCCAGGCTCGAGATCGGGTACCCCGATGCATCGGCCGAGCTCGCGATGGTGCGATCCCGGCATACGAACGCCCCCATCGACGACATCCGCACCGTGATCGATCTCGCCGACTTCTCCCGTCACACGGAGGCGTCGCGCACCGTTCACGTCGACGAACGGGTCGAGCGCTACGCGGTCGGCATCGTGAGAGCGACGCGTGACCTGCCGGAGGTGCGGCTCGGGGCTTCGCCGCGGTCGACGCTGCAGCTGATTCGCGCTGCGAAGGCCTCCGCCTATATCCAGGGCCGCGATTGGATGTCGCCGGAGGACCTGCGCGAACTGGCACCGCAGATCCTGTCGCACAGGCTCGTCATGCGCGACGGCGGTGCGAACTACGACGACGCGACGGAAGCCGTGCACATTGCACTCGCGAAAGCGCCGGTGCCGCCGATATCGCGGGTGCCAGCGACGCGATGATCGTCCCAACGGTCCGAGGCGGGATCTTCCTGCTCGCGGGCCTGGTGTGCCTCTTCCTCGCCTACGGGACTGGCCAGCGGGGTCTGCTGGTGCCGGGCGTTCTGCTGCTGGCGGTCGTCATGATCGGTGCACTGTCGTTGATTCCTGTGATTCGCAGAGGTCGTTTCGAGATGCGGATGCCCGCGGACGTTCGCGAGGGAGCAGGCGACGACATCATGCTGCACGCCGACCCCGCCTTCGTCGGCGGTAAATTCCGATGGCGTTCGATCGCGTCGGGTCACTGGACGCCGTGGACGCGATTGGAGGGGGAGCGCGGCGCGATCTTCACAGGTGACCTCTCGAGAGGGGTCTACCCCGTTGTCCCGCTCAGGGTGCGCGCTGTCGACGCACTCGGCGTCTGGTACTTCCGCAGCAGCCAGGGCGGCAGGCAGCATCTCGTGGTGGGCCCGCAGGTGATCTCGCTCGAGTCGCTCGTGCAGAGCGGCTTCGGGTCGCAGTCGTACGCGAACCTGCTCGGCGTCACCGACCAGGTCGATCAGCTCGTGCGCGACCACAGGCGAGAAGACGGTATGCGTCGCGTGCACTGGAAGCAGAGCGCGAAACACGATCGTCTCATGGCCCGCAAAGAGGAACCGCCCTCCGTCGGGAGCGTCACGGTGGTCTTCGACACGGTGCGAGAGAGCTACCGCGATCGCGACGAATTCGACGACGCCGTTCGTACCTTTGCGTCGCTGCTCGTGACCCTGTCGGAGCACGGGCTCGACATCCGCGTCGTCGAGTCGGGCAAGCCCGCGCTGCCGCCGTACGCGGGAAAACTGGGGGAGCATGAGCTCGTGAGCAGGCTTGCCGACTTCGATGTCGCCGAGCCCGCTTCGCTGCCTTCGCCCGGGAGCCGCGAACGAGTGCACGTGATCACCGGTGAGCGGCCGGCTGCGAACGTGCGCGAATTCATCGGCGAATTGGGCACGCAGGACACCGTGTGGGGTGCGTCCGACGAGGTCGTGCAGCGCGGCAGGGCCGAGCGGATTCCGCTGGTTCCCTTCGAAGCGATGAGCCTCGAGGGGATGCTCACGTGACCGGACCGACGGGCGCACACGCCACCCGCAGGCAGCGTGAGGAAGCTCATTCTCGCGGGCGCAACGACCTCGCGGTCGCACCGCTGCTCTTCGCCCTGCCCCTCGCGGGGCTCATCACCGCCGCGCCGGCGACGGGATGGTCGTGGATCTTCGCCGCTGCGCTCGCGGTCGGCATCATGGTCGCGATCGGAACCGGTGTCAGAGCATCCGGTGCCGACTCGCTGCAAACACGAGCGCTCGCCTGGTGGCTGCAGGCGGCTGCGCTGGCGTTCATCCTCGTGCTGCGCGAAGCGCTCGTGAGCGATTGGGAGCCGGCGCTCAGCGGCGCGGCGCTGTGGGAGCTGCTGCAGTCGCTGGGCTTCAGCATCGGCAACGGCGTCTGGAACATGGCCTGGTACACGGAGCTGCCGTTCCCGGCATCGGATTCGAAGACGACCGTCATGGTGCTGGCCGCGGGGGTGTTCACGCTCCTCAACGATTTCGTGCTCCGCGTCGTCCGTCTGCCGGCGCTGGCCGTTGCCTGGATGCTCCTGCCGGCACTCATGCCGATGGCCATTCGCATCGACATGCAACCGCTGCTGCTCGTGCCGGTGTCGCTGCTGCTCGTCGTTGCGCTGCTGACCTGCGGTCAGCGCATCAGGGGCGCTCGATCGAAGAAAACGGGGCTCGCGATCGTTGCGGCCTCGGCGGCGATCGTGCTTGCGCTGCCGCTCGCGCTGCCCGACCCGCGCGGGCTGAGCTGGCGGATGCCCGACCTGTTCACGAGATCCGGCTGGTTTGCCCCCGCCTCGCCCGTGCTGTCGGAGGACATCGACCTTTCGTCGCACCTCCAGCGCCCGGACCCCGTCGAGATCATGCGGTACAGAACATCGGACGGCAACCCGTCGTACTTCAGACTGACGGCGCTGAGCGATACGTCGCAGGGAGGGTTTGCCGAGTCTCCGTACGATGAGGACCAGATCTCCTCCTATTTGACCGGAACCGAGCCGACGCCGTTGACAACCGGTCAGTATGAATTCTCGGCGGAAAGCACCGGCTTCGTCACGCAGTATCTCCCGGTGCCGACCAATGTCACGTTCATCCCGGGCCAGCAGGAGAGAGTCGCCGGCCAGGATCGCATGACAGGCGGCGTGCTCTTGCAGCCGGATGCTGCGGAACTGCCGCTCGGGTACGAGTGGAACGGTACCGCAACCAGGACGATTCCCGACCCCATGGTGTTCGAGGAGATCTCTAGAGAACCCCGCGGCTGGGGATTGTTCGAAACGCTCCCGAGTGAAGTCCAGGAACTGCGTCCGCTCGCGGAGGAGATCGTCGGGGATGCCGGCAGCGATGTCGCGATGATGGATCGGCTCGTCGAATGGTTCAGGGCTGATGACTGGCAGTACTCGGAGGAGATACCGTTCGCTGGGTTCGGCAGTGACCAGGAGGGCCAGTGGCAGGCGCTGCACGCGTTTTTGGAGGAGCGCGTCGGCTATTGCGTGCACTATGCGTCTGCGCTCGCGGCGCTCGCCCTGTCGCTCGAAATTCCTGCCCGGGTCGCGATCGGCTTTCTGCCCGGCGAGCGGCAGGATGACGGTAGCTTCTCCGTCACGACGAACGATATGCACGCCTGGACGGAAGTGCAGTTGGAAGGGCTCGGCTGGGTGAGCTACGACGTCACGCCGGCGATTCTTGCGGGCGAGTCGCGCGCATCCGATCCGGGCGGCAATCCGTTCGGGCCGGACGGCACCGCTCCAACGCCGCGACCGACGGAGACCGAGTCGCCGTCGCCGACCCCCAGCGAAGACGCGTCTCCGACGCCCACCGATTCGGAAGAACCGTCTCCGAGCGATTCCGACGACCCCAACGACCCGAACGACGAGCTGCGTCCCTCCGACGAGGCCACACCGAATGGCGAAGAAAGCGAAACGCAAGAGGAAGAGGAATCCACCCCCGTGCCGACAGCCGCACTTGTGCTGCTGGGCATCGTTCTCGTGGTCGTGCTGCCGGTGCTGATCCGGGGAGCGCGGCGAACGCTGCGAAGACGGGCCGGTGTCGTCGGCGCCTGGAACGAAGTGCTCGACACGGCGATCGACGTCGGCGTTCGCATCCCGCCCGGCGCGACGGCCGCGCAGGTCGTGCTGCTCCTGCGCGAACACCTCCCGGACGACCTGGCGAAGACGCTCGCACGCATGCGGCTGGATGCCGAGTCGGCATCCTTCGGCAGACGGGATGCCGTGCTGCAGCCCTACGACGTGGCCGCTGTCCGCGCCATCTCGCGCGAACTCTGGCGGCAATCGACGCCGTTCGGCGGCATCGTCCGTCGCTGGCTGCCGCCGAGCCTGATACCGAAACGACTACGCTCGATGCAGACATAGAGGGAGACACGTATGGCGATTCACCTGTTCGGCGGCGGTTGGGCCGAGGACGAGTCGGACTGGACGGGCAGGTTCTTCGAGGATGCCCGCGCACGCGCCGGCAGGAAGCCCACGGTCGTTTGTATACTCTGGTCGCGCACCGAGGAGGAGGGCGTCCGCTGGCACGACGAGTACCTGCGAGATCTCGGTCGCTACGACGCCGAGGTGCGTATCGTGCAGTTGACGGCCGAGCGGCAACTGCAGGGTTCGGATCTCGCGGATGCGGACGCCATCTTCGTCGGCGGCGGGCACACGCCCGGCTATCACGCGGCCGTCATGCCGCTCGCCGACACCGTGCGGGGGCTTGTCGCGAGCGGAGTGCCGTACGGCGGCTTCTCGGCCGGCGCGATGATCGCGGGCGATACCGCGCTGCTGGGAGGGTGGCGCGTCGGAGGAGTCCCGATGACCCCCGAGCGCAACAGCGAGCAACTCGACGAGCTCACGCTGGATGCGGGCCTCGGGCTCGTAGACCTCGTGGTCGACGTGCACGCCGCGCAGGAGGGCACGCTCTCGCGGGCTGTCGCCATGGTGGATGCGGGCCTCACCGAGCAGGCGGTTGCAATCGACGAGAAGACATCGCTCATCGTCTCGCCGGGCGGGCTCGAAGTCGCAGGCGTTGGTAACGTCTGGGCGGCGCAGTCGGGCGAGAACGGCACGAGGGTGACCGTACTGGCCGGTGAGCGCGCGTGGTGAAGCCGCTCGCAGAGCTGATCGCACCCGACTGGGCCGAGGCGCTTCGCCCCGTTGAGCCGACGATCCGGTCGATCGGCGAACGTCTGCGATCCGAGGGGCAGGAGTATCTGCCTGCGGGGGAGCACGTCCTCCGCGCCTTCACGCAGCCGCTGGCGGATGTTCGGGTGCTGATCGTCGGCCAGGATCCGTATCCGACACCCGGCCACGCGATCGGGCTCTCGTTCGCTGTCGAACGGCACGTGCGACCACTGCCCAGGTCGCTGCAGAACATCTATCGCGAACTGGGCGACGACCTCGGCATCCCGCCGGCGCAGCACGGCGACCTCACCCGCTGGTCGGAGCAGGGCGTCCTGCTGCTCAACCGCGTGCTCACCGTTGCTCCCGGCGCTCCAGCATCGCACAAGGGCTGGGGCTGGGAAGACGTCACGGACTGCGCCATCGCTGCGCTGACCCGTCGCGGAGGTCCGCTCGTCGCTGTCCTGTGGGGCGCGGGAGCCAGATCGCTGAGCGGGAGCCTCGGCTCGGTTCCGCAAGTGGCCAGCCCGCATCCGTCGCCGCTGTCCGCATCCCGTGGCTTCTTCGGTTCGAAGCCGTTCTCGGCCGTGAACCGGCTCCTGCAGGAGCAAGGGGCCGACCCCATCGACTGGCGAATCGAACCCTAGCGAAGCAGGCCGAGGAACCGCGATTCGCTACTCGGTCAATTAACGAATTCAGGGGCGAGGGGCGTAAAGTCGGTCGGGTTGTCCCACACGGTACCGAGCGCGAGGCAGGAACATCGGCTTCGCACTGTGCATGCACTCAGGAGGTGGAAGCCGGTTCGAAGGAGAACCGACACCGTTCCCATGCCACCATTCGTTCTTCTCTATGTTCTGGGCATGACGCTCACCGGCGGCATCTGGTGCGTCTCGCAGTCCCTCGTCGAAGTCGCAGGCGCACTCAGCGCGAGCCTCGGTCACGTTGTCGCTCTCGGGCTGGCCGCGGCATTCATGGACTGGTGGCTGTCCTGGAGCCGCTCGGAGACGCTCTCCGCGAGATCGGTCCTTGCTGTCGGAGGTCTTGTCGTCGTGCTCGCGCTGCTGCTCGCGATTCCGCTGCAGTCGCTGGCGCTCGTGGTGTCGAGCCCCGGTGGCTGGCATCCCGCGCTGTTGAGCGGATCGACGGTCGCGACGGGGCTCTTCTTCAGTCTGACGACGAGCATCCCGGCGTTCGTTCTCGCTCTCGCGGCAGCCACGCTGCCGTACTCCGCGTCCGTGCGCGCTAGAGCGAAACGGCTGCTCGCCCGCTGACTTCCTCGCGCGTGTCGGCAGTCGGGTGCAATATGGGTGCATGACGAAGTTCGACGAGTGGCAGGAGTCGAAGCGTCGCGCGGAAGCCGACGCTCATGCCGCCGCGGCTGCGCACGACGTGCAGGCGACGCTCACCGATCTCGGGTTGGGCATGTGGCTCGTGACGGTCGCGGGCGTGAATCGCGGAACGATTACGCAGATCACGGTCGGAGAAGAGACCAGGTATGCGGCGAGGCTGCGGCACTTCAACCCCGGTCAAGGGGTGCAGATCGGTGAGTACTGGGAGCTCGACAAAGCTGTCGAGGCGATTCTCGCCGAGGCTCCGAAGCTGCCGGGGCGCGACCCGTTCGAACAGCTGACGAACTACGCGACGCGAGAGCAGATGCGCGAGCGCACGGAGAGGGCGAGGCTGCGGCGTCGGGCCGGCCGATACGGTTGAGACCATGCACGACATCGCGAACTTCACGGCGCTGGAGCTCTGGGAGCGCATGCACTCGCGCGAGATTTCGAGCGAAGAGGCCACGCGCGCACTACTTGATCGAGCAGAGCGGCTCGACGATCACGGCGCCTTCGTCACGTTGACTGCCGAGCTCGCGCTCGAACGCGCAAGGGCACTCGATAACGCGGATGATCGCACGGCGCTGTTGCACGGCATCCCGACGGCAGACAAGGATCTCCAGTTGCGTGCCGGGGTCCCTACAGGCTTCGGCTCGCGGGCATTCGCGGGCTTCGTGCCTCCTGAATCCGATGCGCTGACTCGGCAGCTGGACGCTTCGGGCATCGTCTCGATTGGCAAGACCGCGACACCCGAGTTCGGGTTCTCGGGCTACACCTCCAGTCTCGCAACCGGCCACACCACGATTCCCGGTCGTTCGGAGCTTGGCGCCGGCGGTTCGAGCGGGGGAGCAGCGGCCGCCGTCGCAGCGGGGCTCGTGCCGTTCGCGCCTGGCAGCGATGCTGGAGGCTCGGTCCGCATCCCTGCGGCAGCGTGCGGACTCGTCGGGCTGAAGCCGTCCCGCGGTCGAATCCCAGCAGCGAGCGGGCTCGGCAGCATAGGGCAGCTCGCGGTCGCCGGCTCGATTGCACGGACCGTGGCCGATGCAGCGCTCCTGCTCGACGGCATGATCCCGCGACAACACGGCAGCACCGTGCACCGCACGACGCTGAGGAGCCCGGAGCTCGACGACGGTTCGCTGCTGGCCAGCGCGGTTCGCGGCGATCGGCCGCGCGCTCGCATAGCCGTGCTGACGGGGCCGACGCCCTGGGAGGACTTCTGCCCGACACCCATCGGTGCAGAGGCGAAGGCGGCTGTCGAGACCGCGGTGCGGGAACTCACCGCGGCGGGGCATGAGATCGAGGAGATCGAAATGCCGCACCTGGCGGGATACGCGGACGAGTTCGTGACGCTCTGGCACTTCAACGCCGCGTCACTGCCGGTGAGCGCGGAACAGTTCGAGTTGCTCGAACCGCTCACGCAGACCTTCATCGAATCGGGTAAGCGTATAACTGCCGACCGCGTCGTGAATGCGCAGCGCAGATTCGTCGAATTCGAGCAGACGGTGCTCGCCGCGTTCGCCCCGTTCGACGCTGTCGTCACACCGACGACCGCCCTCACTCCGCGTCCGGTCGGCTGGCACGGCGAAGATCCGCAGGAGAATTTCCGCAGACAGTGTCAGTACACGCCGCACACGTCATTCGTGAACGTCACCGGGCTGCCCGCGCTGTCGCTGCCGGTGCACGCGCTCGATGACGGGCTCACGATGAGCGTGCAGCTGATAGGCCGGCCCGGTGACGAAGCCGGCCTGCTCGCACTGGGTCGGCAATTGGAGCGGCGCATCCCCTGGCGGGAGCGCATCGAGAGCGGCTTCCAGCAGTAGCGCACGTCGGTCCGCGTACACTGGAAGTGCGAGGCGATCGAGGGGTGAGCATGTTTACGACGCAGCGAGAACCGAGAACCGTCGCACTCACGGGCGGACTGCTGGCAGGAGCCGGTCTGCTGTGGCTCATGCCGCGCAACTTCGGGCTGGGTACCGATTTCGGATTCGTCGGGGGAGCACCGCTCCTTCCGCAGTTCCTGGCCAGCGGAGCCATCGGCTATTTCGCCCAGACCGCTGTGCTCGCCGCCATGATCATTCTCGCGATCGGCCTGCCGCTCGATCGGCCGCGGCAACGTCAGCGCGTAACCCAGGTCTTGCTGATCATCTTCGGTGGATGGGGGTTGTTCGTGTCGATCCTGATGACCGTGCTGCCCGTCAGCGGCGCCCTGTTCGGTCCTTTTCTAGGAACCGCGCTGGAAGTCGCCTACGTCGTCATCGGAGTCGCGGCCGCATGGTTCGTCATCACGCAGCGCGTCTTGGACGGCTGGGAACGATGGCTCATCCTGGTTCTGGCCCTCGCGAAAGCGCTGACGCTGCCCCTCATGCTGGTCGCCATCGTGCTGCCTTCTACGATGCTGGCGGGCGCTTTGGCAACCGCGCTGTTCGACCTCGCACCGTTCGCGCACCTCGTCGTCGGCGGGCTGCTGCTCGCTGCCGGTCTCATCTCGAAGAACCGTCTCACCGCCCAGCTGTACGCGGAAGGGCCGGACGATCCGGACCCTCAGCGTCACCCGTAACGGCTACCGCGTGCCTCTCGTGCATCGTCGGTTTAGCTCTGAGCCAATGCTCGGTCTATGCGGCGACTCAAGACAATTATTTCGATACTCGCCGGTATTGACCGAGAAATGGCCCGGACCGTGCGGGTGACGGCGGTAGGACGGGCTTAATCGTGGGGTAACCGGTCGCCTTCCCTGAGGTAACCGCCCGCTTCGAGCCCCGCCTCGATCTCGAAGCGGTTTCGCAGCGGGTCGAGACCGGCCGCG
>NZ_CAMEFJ010000048.1 GCF_945915485.1 uncultured Agrococcus sp. | reverse complement strand
ACCTATCGTTGGCGCGGGCACTCGAAGAGCGACAAGAACCTGTACAGAACTCGTGAAGAGATCGACGAGTGGCGCACGAAAGACCCGATCGGACGATTCGAGGATGAGGCGCTCAAGGCCGGCGCATTGGATCAGGAAGGGATCGACAGCGTCCAGGATCGAGTACGGAGTGCGCTGCGCGACGCGGTCGTCGAGGCGACGAAGGGTGCCGACGCGAACGCTGATGACCTACTGGACGCCGTATATGCGGAGGCAGACCGATGACCAAGACTGAAATGACATACGCCGAAGCAGTACGCGACGGCATGCGGCAGGCGATGCTCGCCGACGAAAACGTCTTCCTCATGGGTGAAGATGTCGGGGTCTATGGAGGAGCTTTCGGCGTCACCGGCGATCTTGTTCACGAGATCGGTACCGATCGCGTTCGCGATACAACGATTTCGGAACTCGGCATCGTCGGCGCGGGCGTCGGCGCAGCGCTCACGGGCATGCGGCCCATCGTCGAGATCCAGTTCTCCGACTTCACGGCGCAGGCGATGGATCAGATCGCGAACCAGGCGGCGAAGATTCACTTCATGCTCGGTGGCGAGGTGACCGTGCCAATGGTCATCAGGGCACCGGGCGGTTCGGGCACGGGAGCGGCCGCGCAGCACTCGCAGTCCCTTGAAGCCTGGTTCGCGCACATCCCGGGTCTCAAAGTGGTCATGCCGGCAACCGCCGACGACGCGAAGGGGCTGCTGCTGTCCGCGATCGACGATCCGAACCCCGTCATCGTGCTCGAGCACAAGCTCCTCTACAAGACGAGCGGGGAGGTGCGCGCCGGGGGCGATGTCCGCACACCGATCGGCAAGGCCGAGGTACGCAGGAGCGGAGATGACCTCACGATCGTCGCAACGGGTGTCATGGTCTCGAGAGCGCTGGAAGCGGCGGAGCAGCTCGAGGCGCAGGGCATCGACGCGACCGTGGTCGACCCCCGAACGCTGAAGCCGCTCGATACCGACACCATCCTGGCCGAGGTGACGCGCACCGGACGAGTGCTGCTGGTGCAGGAGGCGGTCAAGACCCTCGGCTTCATGGCGGAGGTCTCGGCCCTGATCGCAGAGGGCGAGGCGTTCGTTCACCTCAAGGCACCTGTTCGCAGGCTCTGCGGACTCGATGTTCCCATCCCGTACGCACCGCAGCTCGAGCGGGCAGCGGTCCCGCAGATCGAAGACATCGTGCGCGAAGCCTCCTCGCTTGTGAAGGAGTGGTAATGAAGCGCCTCGAACTGACGATGCCCAAGATGTCGATGACCATGGAGGAGGGCACCATGGTCGTCTGGCTCAAGCAGCCTGGCGACGAAGTCCGCTCCGGTGAGCCCGTTGCTGAGGTTACGACCGACAAGGTCGACATGGAGGTCGAATCACCCTACGACGGGAAGCTGGCGGAGCATCTCGCGCAGCCGGATGACGTGGTTGCGGTCGGGGCGCCGATCGGCATCATCGAGTCGGAGTCCGATGACCTCCTCGGAGGGTTGTTCGACGGCGAGCCGGAGCCGGAAGCCGCGGCGACACAGGAGCCCGAATCGACGTCGGAAGCCCGGACATCGACGGACACTGCGCCGTCAACTTCCGATACCGCGCCCGACGATTGGCCAGCAGCCGTGCCTGCGGCCAGGAAACTGGCCAGGGAGAGAGGCATCGACCTTGCTTCGGTGCAGGGCACGGGCGCCTGGGGAGCCAGGCGAGTCGCGGATGTCGAAGCGACGGGAGGAGGCGCATCCTCGGCGTCGTCCACTGCCGCCGTTTCCCCGGACTCACCGGGCCGGAAGCCGGGAGACCTGCAGAGCGCTTTCGGCGAGGTCGAGTCTGCCTTGCAACGGCTCGCCGCACTTGTTCACGCCGAGCCGGCTGGCACTGCCTCGGCTCAGCCTGCTCAGTCCTATCCGGCTCCGGCAGCGACCGCCGAGGCGCCCCCGAAGCGCCGCAAGCCCGCGAACCGTCGTGAACGCTTGCGGCAGCAGGTGGCGAAGGCAATGGAAGCGAGTGCCGGCGTCCCGCAGTTCACCGCATGGAGAGACCTCGATCTCGGCGCCATCGACAGGGTCCGCAAGACAGAGCTCGGAGGCGCGAGCTGGACTGCAGTGCTCGTTCGCGCACAGGCTCTGGCGCTCGCCTCGGTCCCGGCCCTGCTCGGCCGCTGGGCGGCTGATGGCGGCGTCGATCCAGACGACGGCATCGGCGTCGCTCTCGCCGTCGATTCGCCGGATGGACTGGTTGCCCCCGTCGTCCGCGATCCGCATCAGCGGTCGCTGGAGGAAGTCGCACGGGAGGTCGCGGGGCTCGTATCCAAAGCGCGTGAGTCGACGTTGAACCCGGATGATCTCGCGGGAGGCACGACCGTCTTCTCGAACCTGGGGGGTCTGGGCGTGCGCCAGTTCAACGCGCTCATCACTCCGCCTCACGCTACGGCGTTGAGTGCGGGTTCGGTCGATCGACGCGTGCTTGCGGCGGATGACGGTTCATTCGGAGTACGGCTGATGTGTACCGTTGGGCTGACCGTCGACCATCGTGTCGCTGACGGTGCCGATGCGGCACGCGCGCTGCAGGAGCTTAGCGAAATCGTCGCCGATCCGCGTCGCCTGCTGTAAGCGGGGAAATCAGTCCAATAACGCCTCGGCGAGGGGCTCATCGATGATGAGCACGTCGTAGAGTCCGCCCGTTATGCCCGCCTGTACCGCCCGCGCCTTCCTGGCACCGGCGGCGACCGCGAGTACCGTGGGGATTCGCGCGAGCTTCTCGAGCTCTATGGCTACGACCCTGCGGTCGAGGGGAGTGTCGGTCTGTCTGCCCTGCGCATCGTAGAACCGGGTGCAGCAGTCGCCGACGACTCGGGAGTTCTCGAACGCTGTGCGGTCGCTGCTGCTGAGCGAAACCGATTCGACGATCGCTTTTGAGGCACCGGCACCGACTGCGCCGACGCCCACGATTGCGAGGTCCCCTCCTGCTGCATCGTCGAGCACGGACCGGATCGTGGACTCCGATAGCAATCCGTCTCTGAGCTGCTCCGATTCGACGACCGCCGGCGCGTAGAGTCTGCGATGCCTTGCCCCCAGCCTGGTCGCGAGTGACCGCACGAGTACGTTGCCGTCGCTCGCGGAGTCCACGGTCGAAAGGCCGCCGACCAAGGGCAGGATCTCGAGCCCGGGCAGTGACGTACCGGGTTCGACCGCATCGACGACCGCCTGTACCGACGCTCCCCAAGACACGGAGATACGGCCCTCGCGAGGCGCATGATCGAGCAGCCACTCCGCTCCGAGAGCTCCCACGCGTGCGAGATTGCGGTCGGTGCCGCGAGCAACGATGACGTCCTGCATGCCTGTGCGTTCCCGTACTTGAGCCTCAAGTTCGTTCGCGCGGCCTTGAGCATCGTGGATCGTTATCTCAACGATGCCGAGTCGCCTCGCATCGGTGAGCATCCGGGAGACGTTCGACCTCGATACTCCCATCGCAGCGGCCACCTCCGCCTGCGAGCGGCCATCCATGTAATACAGCGTTGCTGCTCGGACGAGCATGTCTCGCGATCGAGCTGAGGGCATCTGCGGCTCCTTAGTCGTTGATCATGCGATTCTATAGCGCTTGGTGCATACGGGGTGATCGGTGCCTTTGTCCGCAAGCTTGACTACGCTGGAGACGCTGGCGGATTCGCTCTGGTTGTACCGATGCGAAGTGTCGAGTTCGGAGGGTGTTGACATGTCGGAGAAGTTCAATGTGACGCCCCTCACACGGGAAGAACTGCGCGCTCTCGTGCAGCAGCCCGACCTGCGGAAGATCTCTGAGCTCGCAGAGAGTCTCAGCTTCCGGGAGCTCGAGGAGCTTCTGACCGACGCGCAGATCGGCGACTCCGTCGTGCTCTTCCGGCTCCTGCCGAAGGATATCTCGATCGAGGTGTTCGACGACCTCGCCCCCGCAGTGCAGGCGGACATCGTCCGAGGGCTCAGCGCCGAGCAGGTCGCGACCGTGTTCTCTTCCCTCGACCCGGATGAGCAGACGTCGTTGATCGATGAGCTGCCGGCGCGGGTCGCGAAGCAGGTACTCGCTTCGGTCGACGACGAAGACCTCGGGCCGGCCATGACTCTGCTGGGCTACCCGCAGGGCTCCGTCGGTCGTCGCATGTCGTCAGCCCACGTCGTCGCACACCGCGGAGAGACGGCCGGTGCCGTCCTGCAGCGCATCCGCTCCAGCGACGTCGACTCGGAGGATCTCGCCGTCATCCCGGTGCTCGGCAGCCATCGCAAGCTTGTGGGCACGGTCGATCCGGTCATCCTGATGCGCGCGGATTCCGAAGCGGTCGTGCGTGAACTCTCCGACTCAGACCCGGTGTTCGCGATGACGGGTGACGGAGACGAGCAGGCGGCGCGCGAGGCGCTCGATCGCGGGGTGCTCTCGCTCCCCGTTGTCGACAGCGAACAGCGACTCGTCGGCATGCTGCCGATCAGCGATGCCGCTCGAATCGACAGGCAGGCGGTTGACGAAGACCACGCTCGCGCGGGGGCGAGCGAGCGTCTGCGCAGGTCGTACATCGTGACACCGGTTTCGCGTATCGCACGGGCTCGCATCGTCTGGCTTTTGGTGCTCGCGGTCTCCGCGATCCTGACGGTGAACGTGCTGGAGATCTTCGAAGCGACAATTGAGCAGCAGGTTGCGCTAGCGCTGTTCGTGCCACTGCTGATAGGCATCAGCGGCAACACGGGTTCGCAAGCTGCCACGACGGTGACGCGAGCCCTCGCGCTTGACGATATCGAGCTGCGGGACGTCGGAAGGGTCGCCTTCAAGGAGGCCCGCACCGGCCTGCTCCTCGCAGTGCCGTTGGCGGCTCTCGCGCTATCGCTCGGATGGCTCTTCTACGGCTTCGGCATCGGCGCTGTCCTCGCGTTGACGCTGCTCATCAACCTGCCGCTCGCGGCGACGGTGGGAGGGGTTATTCCTATCGTCGGTCGCGCCTGCAAAGTGGACCCGGCGGTGTTCTCGACGCCCTTCATCGCGACGTTCTGCGACGCTTCCGGTCTCCTTGTCTACTTCACGGTGGCGATCACCGTTCTGGGGCTCTAGCGCGGCAGTGACCAGGTGCCAACCACCTCGTTGGTATGAACATCGGATAGACCATGCCAGTCGGCCGACTCGCGCAGCAGCGCGCCCAGCCGAGGAGTGAGCTCGGCCTCCCGGTGAGCATGCGACGGTTCGATGTTGGCATGCCTCACGAGCAGGGCGTCTGCCTTGCGGTCACGCTTGAGATCGACGCGGCCGACAATCTCACCACCGATCATGACCGGCAGTACGTAGTACCCGTGTTCGCGCTTGTGCTCCGGCGTGTAGATCGAGATGCGGTATTCGAAGCCCCACAGCCGCACTGCTCGGGGGCGATACCAGACGAGCGGATCGAACGGCGAGAGCAGTGCGTCGACATTCAGCGAACGAGCGAGCCGCTGGCCGGCGGCGAGATAGGCGGGCCTGTCCCATCCGTGAACCGCGACTTCCTGCACTTCTCCGCGCTCGATGAGCGTGTGCAGCGCATCCCGGGCCTCCGTGAGATAGCGGATGCGGAAGTAGTCGCGTAAATCATCCAGCGTCGCGACTCCGAGGTAGATGGACGCACGGCGCATGAGTTCGAGTACCTGTTCTTGGCGGGTCACCGACGTGGCTTCGGGAGCTACTCGCTCTCGAAGATCCAGTACACGCTCAAAACGTCGTCGCCCCGTCACTACAAGCTGACCCGAGAGAAACAGCATGGACACCGATTGGTGCACGAGGTTCTTGTTCCACCAGCCGCCGGGAAGCCGCACGTTCTCCTCGTGTTCGATCTCGCTTGTGGATAATGGGCCAAGATCGCGAAACTGTGCGAGAATCTCGCGGTGCAGTGCGGCGTTCTCCGAGAAGAACTCTGGGTTCTGCTCGAGGAATGCACGCTCCCGGAACTCGAACAGAGGAAGATCGTGCAGCGGAATGAGCGCCGCTTGGTGTGCCCACGTCTCTGTGACGTTCCCGGCCTTTCGCACGCGGTGGTCGTGGTGCACCATCCTGTCGAGGTCGTGCTTCGAACCCCACTGCGTGCGCGCCGCTGCAACCGTGTAGTGACTCCGTTCGTACACGTTCACCGAGTCGAGCTGCAGCAAGCCGATTCGTTCGAGCGCGGTTCGTTGCCCGCGTAGCCCCGGGGACGCCGGGCGGGTGAGTCCCTGGGCGTCGAGGGCGATTGCTCTGGCAGTCTTTGCGCTAATCGTTTCGGGCATATGGCCAGGCTAGTTCGTGAGCGGGATTAGCATGGACGCATGCGTTTTTTCCGCACGCGGCAACAGGAGCCTGGGCAAGCAGGCGATGATCTGAACGCGTATGTGCCCATGGGCATGCGCGTGGCAGGAGCGTGGGCATGGCGTTTTGTCGTGATCGCCGCGGTGCTCGCGCTGCTCATGTTCTTGATCTCTACATTCAGCGTGCTCGTGATTCCACTCATGGTGGCCATCCTGCTCGCAGCGCTGTTGGAGCCCTCCGTCGAGTGGATGGTCAAGAACAAAGTGCCGAAGGGCCTCGCTGTCGCGGGTATGCTGCTCTTCCTGATTGCGGTCATCGTCTCGTTGTTCTGGGTAGCGTTCAGTCAGATCCGCGCCGGCTACGACGCGCTGCAGGACCGTGCGCTCGATTCTTGGAACAGCTTCCGGCAATGGATGCTCGAATCTCCCCTGCACGTCACCGACGAAGACCTCGAGTACTACCTCGGCGAGTTCCTGAGCTTCCTGCAATCCGACCTGCGAAGCGTCTTCACACAGGTGCTGTCGGTCGGCTCCAGCGTCGGCGTGTTCGTCACCGGCATGCTGCTCGCGCTCTTCGCGTCCATCTTCGTGCTCTACGACGGCAAGCGGATCTGGCGCTGGATCGTCGGCCTGCTGCCGAGGCGTGCGCAGCCCGCAACGGACAAATCGGGCCGACTCGGATGGGCGACACTCGGCAACTTCGTGCGCGTGCAGGTGCTCGTCGCCGCGATCGATGCCCTGGGTATCGGCCTCGGAATGTGGATTCTGAGCCTGTTCTTCGAAGAGATCCCGCTCATCATCCCCGTGATCATTCTCGTGTTCCTCGGGTCGTTCATCCCGTTCATCGGTGCCATTCTGACCGGCGCGCTCGCAACGTTGATCGTGCTCATCGTGGCCGGGTTCTGGCCGGCCGTGATCATGCTCGGCATCGTGCTGCTCGTGCAGCAGGTCGAGAGCCACGCACTGCAGCCGCTCATCATGGGCAGCGCCGTCAAGATCCACCCGCTCGCGATCGTTTTCGCCGTTACTGGCGGCACGATCATCGCCGGTCTCGCGGGTGCCGTGCTGGCGGTCCCGGTCGTCGCGTTCCTCAACGTGTTCATAAAGGCGCTCGCGACCGGATCGTGGAAGAAGGTGCCGGCGGAGGGGCTCCCCAGAATCATCCCGCAGGCGAAGGAAACGACCCAAGGGTCGGAAGCAGCCAAAGACAAGGATGTTAGCGAATGACGCTGCCAACACTGGCCGATATCGAACTGGCTCGCGAACGCGTCGAGGGCGTAATTCAAGAAACTCCTATGGAGCTGTCGCGGTTCCTGTCCTCGAAGCTGGGCGATACCGTGCACCTCAAATGCGAGAATCTGCAGCGTACGGGCGCCTACAAGATCAGGGGCGCGTACAACCTGCTTTCGGAACTGAGCGAAGAAGAGCGCGAACGTGGCGTCGTCGCGGCATCTGCGGGCAACCATGCACAGGGCGTCGCCTACGCCGCCACTTCTCTGGGCATCAAATCGACGATCTTCATGCCGCACGGTGCCGCTCTGCCCAAATGGCAGGCGACTCGCGACTACGGCGCCGACATCCAGATGCGCGGCCTCGTGTTCCAGGAGACGCTCGCCGCGGCGCTGGAGTTCGTGCGTGAGACCGGCGCGATCTTCGTGCCGCCATATGACCACCCCTCGATCATCGCCGGGCAGGGAACCGTCGGTCTGGAGATCCTGGAACAGGCTCCCGATGTCGAAACCGTCATCGTGCCGATCGGAGGGGGTGGTCTCGTTTCCGGTGTTGCAATCGCCCTGAAAGAGCGAGCGAAGCAACTGGGCAGGGACATCAGGGTCATCGGCGTGCAATCGGCCGGAGCGGCAGCGTTCGTCGAGTCGCTGAAGGAAGGCGAGCCGACGACGATCGCGATCAAGCCGACGATCGCAGACGGCATAGCCGTTTCGCGCCCCGGCGACCTCCCGTTCGAAGCCGTTCGCGACTACGTCGACGAAGTGCTGACCGTCGATGACGACGACATCGCGGGAGCACTCATCGTTCTGCTCGAGCGAGCGAAACTCGTCGTCGAACCGGCCGGAGCGGCGGGTGTCGCCGCCATCATGCAGGGGCTGGTGCAGAATACCGGCAACACCGTTGTGCTGCTCTCGGGCGGCAATATCGACCCGATGTTCATGGAGCGCGTCATCGCGAGAGGGCTCGCGGCATCCCAGCGCTATCTCACGATGCGGCTATCGCTGCCCGATCGCCCCGGCCAGCTCGCGATCATCTCGCAGATCGTCTCCGACGAGGGCGCGAACGTCGTCGAAGTGCTGCACACACAGCACGACGAGTGGACGGGCATCCTCGACGTCACGCTTGACCTGTCATTGACCACGCGCGGCGTCGAGCACTCCAAACAGGTCGTCGAAGCGCTCAGCCGCGCCGGTTACGATCCGCAGATCAAACCGGCAGGGCGCTAGCCGCGGTACGTTTCGACGTCGAGCACCTCGACGGTGATCTGGTTGCCGTTAGGGGCCTCGTAGGAGGTCTTGTCGCCGATCTTCAGACCGACGATCGCTGCTCCGAGCGGGCTCGACTCGCTGTAGACGTCGAGATTGTTACCCGGTTCCATGATTTCGCGGTTGCCGACGAGGAACTTCTCTTCTTCACCGGCGATGGTAGCCCGTACAACCGTGCCCAGTTCCACCGTGCCAGAGGCCTTCGGTGCGTCGCTGACGTTCGCAGTGCGCAGCAGCTGGGTGAGCTGCGTTATGCGCGCCTCGATCTGCGCCTGGTCGTCCTTTGCGGCGTGGTATCCGCCGTTCTCCTTCAGATCCCCCTCTTCGCGCGCTTCCTCGATGCGTTTCGCGATATCGGCGCGCGCGGTGGTAGTGAGCTCTTCAAGCTCCGCGGTAAGGCGGTCGTACGCTTCCTGGCTCAGCCACGTGTCGGTGGTATCAGTCATCGTTGCTCCTGGACTACAAATAAACCGACCCGATCGGGCCGGTCATTCAGGGTAGTCTACGGGATCCAGCAGCGATAGACCATCCCGTTGGCCGGGGGCTCGCTTGTCGTCACGACGACCGACTCGACCTGCGTCCGCTGCTCATCCGTCGCTACGGGCACGATCGTCCAGCCGACGGGCGAGTTCATATCGTTGACGACCAGAACGGCGCAGTCAACGCCGACCTCACCGTGCGTCGACACCTCGAACGTGACCTGCATCTCGTGGTCGTTGAGCGTCTCGCGTGCGACCGTCCGCGACTCGACCATGGCGGAGGAATCGCCGACACCGGCCCAGGCGACCCAGAGTCCCATCACCAGAGCGATGGATGCGCCGGCGATGATCGCGATCAGAATTCCACGCCGCCGACGCTGTTTCGTGCGTCCATAGCGAACATCAAGGGTGGTCATGGGCTCTTTCGTGGGAGGATGGATGTTCGTACCAGTTACAGCCTATCTCCCGGGGAGGTCCGCATGCGCATGCTCGCGGTTCACGCGCATCCCGATGACGAGGCGAGCAAGGGCGCAGGAACACTCGCGCGCTATGCCGCAGAAGGACATCGGGTCACGGTCGTTACATGCACAGGAGGTGAGGCAGGCGACGTACTGAACGATCGAATCGCAGAGTTTCCGGCAGTGCACCGCGATCTGACCGGCTACCGGCGTTCCGAGATGGCGGAGTCGCAGCGCGCCCTCGGCATCGACCACATCTGGCTCGGTTACCGCGACTCCGGCCTGCCGCCCGAGGACGAGCCGCTCGTGCCCATGTCGTTCGCCACGATTCCCGTCGATGTCTCGATGCTGCCGCTCGTGCGGATCATCCGCCGCCTGAAGCCTCACGTTCTCGTGACCTACGACGAGAACGGCGGCTACCCGCACCCCGACCACATTCGCACCCACGAGATCTCAATGCGGGCTGCTGAAGTCGCCGGTTCCGACGAGCACCCGGAACTCGGCGAACCGTGGCGGGTGCAGAAGATCTACTACGACCGCGCCATGAATGCTCCTCGACTGCGAGCGCTGCTCGAAGACTACGAGCAGTACGACCCCGAGTCGAACCGCCTTGCTCTCATGCGCGAATGGGAGCGCTCACGGTCAGGACGCGATGTCAGCATCACGACGAGTGTTGACGTGAGCGACCACCTCCAGGCGAGGGACGACGCACTGCGTGCCCACGCGTGCCAGATTCCCGACGACGCGTGGTTCTTCTTCTGGCCCCACGACGTGATTCGGCGCGCCTGGCCGACAGACGATTACGAATTGGTTTCCTCGCTCGTGGAAACCACCGAAGGAGAGACCTCGTTGTTCGAGGGGATCGAGGACGACGAATGACTGCGTCCCCACTGTTCGAAGCGGCTTGGAAACTGCAGGCACTGACGGCGCAGGACCCATCGCTGCCACCGGAGACACCGGACCCGAACACCGTCACCCCGGGTGTTATCGGCTTTGCGGTCATGGCGCTCATCGGGATCGCGGCCGTGCTGCTCGCGTTCGATATGAATCGCAGAGTGCGGCGCATCAACTATCGCCAGCAGGCGAGAGACAAGATCCTCGCCGAACTCGCCGAGCAGGGAGAGTCGTCAGAGAACGACAAGTGACGTCGCTCGCCAGCGGCCGCCTCGAGGTTCGAGTCGCATAGCGACCGCCCTGCCCCGCGCGGGAGTCGTGATGATGGTCACGGCTTCGACCGCATCGCCAATGCGAATGCAACGGAGCGACTGGATACTCATCTCGATGCCGACGGGAGGCTTCTTGCGCATCGTCTCCCGCATCCTTCGAACGCTCAGAACGCGATGCAGCAGGTGCAGATACGTGTCTTCGTCGAGCCAGCGCGCGACCTGCTCCGGCTGACGGACACCGAGCAGAATCTCGGTAACGCACAGGGAAAGGCGCTCGACGAGAGGCTCGGGATCCGGTAGTTCTGACTCCTTCGTGACGGTCGCCCGCCGACTGCTGTGTTTGGCTGCTGTGGACATCGTTGTCTCCTGAAACTTCCGTGCGAAAGATTCAACCCGCTCCGGGAGTTCGAGAACAAGGGGGAGTTCTCCCCTGTGGATAACTAGGCAAAGGCTTGACACTCGGGGTACCTTTTGGATATGCGCTTCGATGACCTCTTCGATGATCTCGAGAGTCAGCTTGAGTCGGAGCTAGGTGCCGTTCGCCGGGAAGTCGCCGACGAAGAGGAGCGTTTTCGTCTCGGAAAGCTCGAGTTGCGGCACCGGATTCGCCGGGCGCCCGGGTCCATTGAGGCGGGCCTGCGCGACGGTTGCCGATTACGGCTGCAACCGCTCGCGGTGGGCCGAGATTGGCTGAGCGGTGAGGTGCTGGAAGGCGCGCCCGCCGGAACGGGCGCGGTTGTCCCGTTCTCGTCTATCGCCGGGCTGAGACTTGACGAGCAATCGGCATACGAGGCAGCGCTGCCCGCCGACGATGAGCGGTTCCGGCTCGCCGAGCGCCTGAGCTTCGGATACGTGCTGCGAGACTTCGCCAGGCGAAGAACGTGGGTGCGCGTCGAGGCTCCTCAGCCCGTCGGCGGCACGATCGACCGTGTCGGGCGAGATCACTTCGACGTCGCCGCCCACGACTGCGGGACCATTCGCGCGCGCGGCAATGTGACGCACATCCAGATCGTTCCGTTCGCTGCTGTCGGCTGGATCCGGCTGCAGCCCTGAGCCGCTGTTACGAACGCTGACCGAACAGGTCGGCGATGCTCGCCGTCTGCGACTGCTGCCAGAGTGATGCGCGGCGCTGAGCCTCTTGTCGGTGCTCCAGGAGCTGTTCGAGGGCGCTGCCGGAGACCCGCACCTTGCCGGAGATCTTCACGGCCGGTAGTTCACCCGTGTCGATGAGCTCGAAGACCTCGCTGACCTCGAGCTGGAGCAGTTCGGCCACGTCGGACGGTGAGAAGTGGCGTTCTACTGATGTCATGACACCCATTGTGGGGCAACTGGCTGGCTGAGGGGAGTGCGACACCGCACCCTGTGGAAAACTCCCGCTGCCGAGTGCACCGGTTGTGCCAGCGTTGAAGCAACACGGCGCTACGTGCGCGAAGAATGCGAGGGTGCTATGAAGACCAAACGATGGCTTGATCCGAGACTGCTCATCGGGATGCTCCTCGTCGTCGCCTCCGTCGCCGCAGTGGTCTTCGTCGTGTCCGCCTCGAACCGGACGCACGAGGTGTGGTCCGTTTCGAACTCGGTCGTTCCGGGCGATGTCTTGACGGCAGACGACGTTGCGCTCGCGAGAGTGCAGCTCGATTCGTCCCAGGACCTCTATCACGACCGGGAGGAATCGCCGATCGGAGGAGTCGTGACGAGACCCCTTGAGGCCGGCGAGCTCATCCCGGTGAGTGCCGTGGCGGATGCGGCGCTCGCGGAACGCAGCCGAGTCGTCGTCACGGTTGATGGGCCGCTTCCCGACGGCGTCACCCGCGGTGCCGTCGTGGACGTATGGGCCGCCGAGCAGCTCGACGGGAGCACCTACGCGACCCCGCGCGTGCTGGTCGACGATGCTGTCATCGCCGCTGTGCACACGAACGACGGGTTGATCTCGACGGCGCAGACCGTGCAGGTGGAGCTTCTGGTGCCGAGCGGCGATACGGGCGGTCTCTTGCACGCGATGTCCAGCGGCCATGCGATGCACCTGGTTCCCGACACTCCGCAGGATCGACGATGATCGTCTTCGCGCTCGCGCTGGATCTCGATCTCGAGGAACGCGTCGCAGCGGAAGCGGTATCGCACGGCCACGACGTTGCGATTCGCGCCGGCACTCCTGCGGAGTTGATCGGCCGGCTCGGATCGGCAAGGGTTGACATCGTGCTCGTCGGCGCGTCGGAACGGTTCCTGAACGGGGACCTCGTCGCTGCGGCGGACGCTGCCGGAATCCGGATCCTCGCCCTGGCGAAGAGCACGCACGAGCATGAACGCGCCCGCGGGATGGGCGTGCAGGTCACGCAGGACGACTCGGGGTTCGAGCAGATCGCGCGGCTGTGCGAGGGCCCGCTGCCGGAGGAGGCCGAACCGGAACGCGGTTCCGTCATTACGGTGTGGGGAACTCACGGAGCCCCCGGTCGCACGACGGCAGCCATCGGCATCGCGAGTGAGCTCGCTGCAGGAGGGGCATCCTGCTCGCTCGTCGATGCCGACACCTATGCCGCTTCCGTTGCTCCTTCGCTTTCTCTGCTCGATGAATCGCCGGGGTTCGCGGCAGCGGCTCGACTCGCCAAGCAGGGGAGCCTGACCGTCGCAGAACTCGAGCGCGTTGCCGCAACCCATGAGGCCGGCGGCCACGTCCTCAGTGTTCTGACGGGTATCTCGAGATCGGACCGATGGCCCGAGCTTGCGGCGGACCGCGTCACGAACGTGCTTGCCGAGTGCCGGAGCTGGAAGCGGTTCACGGTCGTCGATGTCGCTGCCTGTCTGGAGTGCGACGATCTCGTATCGAGTGACATCCACGCTCCGAGGCGCAACGCCGCCACGATTGCTGCGCTGCAGGCCGCGGATACCGTCGTCGCGATCGCGGGTGCCGATCCCGTTGGCATGACGCGCTTTCTTCGTGCGTATCCCGAACTCGCCGACATCGTCGATCCACGTCGCATCCGGGTCGTTGTGAACGGCGTTCGTACCGGCACGTCCGGACTCGCGCCGCAGATGGGCGTCACGGAAACGCTCGAACGATTTGCGTCCGTGACTCCGTTCGGTCTCTGGCCGCTGGATCGCTCGGCGACCGACGCGGCGCTGATAGCGGGGCAGTCGCTGCGGGAGGCTGCGCCGAGGTCGCTGTTGCGGCGTCGTATGACGGAAACGGCACAGGAACTGCTGCCGGAAGAAGAGCGTGTCACCAGGAGAGCCAGGAGGGAGGGCCGTGAGCGGCGCCGGCGCCGGCTACCGCTCCCCGCATGGATACACTGAACTGGTGTCCACACTCCGAGCGATTCTCCGGCGGGATACCGAGGCGTCCGAACTCGATAGCCAGTGGCTGCACTCCATCGTGGGTGAATGGCAACTGCTCGCGGACATGTCCTTCTCCGATCTCGTCATGTGGGTCAGAAACACCGACGAAGAATGGATAGCGGCCGCGCACGTTCGCCCCTCGAGCTCCGGAACCCTGTTCTACCGCGACATCGTGGGCCAGGAGATCCGCACGTCGTGGCGACGCGCCGTTGATGAGGCGCAAGAGACGGTTCGGATCGTCGACGTCGTCGACACGAGCGGGTCTCCCATGCGCGAGACTCGTATCCGGGCGGTTCCTGTCGTCAGGCGGCTCTCACCCGAGAGCTTGGACGTAACCGAGCGCCCCCTCGCCGTTATCACGCGGCACTCGAACCTCGGTCAGGCACGAACGCCCAGCAGACAGGAACTGTCGTTCCGAGAGCTTGCGAACGAGGTGTTCGCGATGATGACGACCGCCGACTTCCCCGACCTGACGGCCCCGTCGTCGCCGAAGCAGGGCGCGCCCCGCGCATCCGACGGTTTGATGCGACTCGACCGTGACGGCATTGTGACGTTCGCGAGCCCCAACGCGCTCAGCGCCTTCGCCCGTATGGGCTTCGAAGAAGAACTCGAGGGCAGATCGCTGGCGGAGGTCACGACGGAGCTGCTGGACGAGGATGCCGACATCGACGAGTCGTTGCCCCTCGTCGTGACGGGAAGAGCGCCGTGGCACACGGACATCGAATCGCACGGTGTCACGATCACCATCCGCGCGATTCCGCTGCGCAGGCACGGAGAGCGGGTCGGGGCGATGATGCTCTGCCGCGATGTGACGGAGATGCGCGTGCAGGAGCAGACGCTCATCACCAAGGACGCCACGATTCGCGAGATCCACCACCGGGTCAAGAACAACCTGCAGACCGTGGCCGCGCTCTTGCGCATCCAGTCACGCAGAACGGAGTCGGTGGAAGCGACGGAGGCGCTCCAGAATGCGGAGCGGCGGGTGGCGTCCATCGCAGTCGTCCATGACACGCTCAGCACTGGCCTTAGTCAGTCGGTCGATTTCGACGAGGTGTTCGACCGCACCGTCAGACTGACGAGCGAGGTCGCGTCACTGCACAACGCTCGCGTGCGGACGCAGCGGGTCGGCTCGTTCGGCGTGCTGCCGAGCGGGTACGCGACACCGCTCGCGTTGGCGCTGACCGAGCTGGTGACGAACGCGGTCGAGCACGGACTGGCCGGCTCCGAGGATGGGCTCGTATCGATCATCGCCGACCGCACGGACGAGACGCTTAGGGTGCAGGTCGTCGACAACGGCGTGGGGCTCGAGGGCGGCACGCTCGGCAACGGGCTCGGAACACAGATCGTCAAGACTCTCATTACCGGAGAGCTCTCGGGCGCCATCGAATGGGATGCGGCCGAAGGGGGAGGCACGGAGGTCACCGTGACGGTGCCGCTGCAGTTTCTGGAGCCGGAAGAGGTCTAGAAGGTCGCGCCAACGTCGTCTGCTTGCGCGGCTTCCAGGACACGAATGAGCGGGCCGGTCATCGGACCGACCCGCTGAAGTCGTGATGGGCGCGCTTAGCGCTTACCCTTTCAGCCGGCGCGCCTCGCGCGGGCTGCGCGGCGCTTGAGAGCGCGGCGCTCGTCTTCCGAGAGACCGCCCCAGACACCGGAGTCCTGGTTCGTCTCGAGTGCGTACTGCAAGCACTGCTCCGTCACGGGGCAGCGACCGCAGACGGCCTTTGCTCGTTCGATCTGTTCGAGTGCCGGCCCGGTGTTCCCGACTGGGAAGAACAGTTCAGGGTCCACCGTGATGCATGCGGCGTCGTCGCGCCAGTCCATTCAAACTCCTTGTACTCTGGTGTTGTAGTCGTGCGTACACGACAATCTCCACCCTTCGGGTAACGACATCGTGTCGAAAGCTCCCAGGTGGAGGCGAAGTCCATCGGCAACGGGGCATCGTGCGCGGTTGCCAAGAATCAAGTTTCCCACAGCACCTGGCGAGAGGCAAGGGTTTTTTCGTGAACGAGGCTCCTGTCGGGGTTGCCCAGGCTCCGGCGACCATCAAAATCATGCTGTTGATCCTCAGCGTCGAAGCCCTCGGCGCTATTGCTGTCGGTGTCTGGGTGGGGATCGAGGCATTCGGCGAAGTCGGGTCTCACCTGGTGGGAACACTGTTCCTCGCGCTCGTGTGTTTCGGCCTGGCCGCGTTTCTCATCCTGACCATCAAGGGCATGGTGCAGCACAGGGCCTGGACGCGTAGTGCAGCGCTCGCGTGGCAGGTGCTGCAGATCGGGTTGGCGCTCGGTTCCTGGAACGACGACAACAGAGTCATGTGGCTCGCATTCGCGCTCTTCATCCCCGCTGTCATCGTGCTCTTCTGCCTGTTCAGGAAGTCCGTCACGGAGTGGCTCGCACGCGAGATTCCAACGGAGTAAGCACCGGCAGCGCAACCTTCTGCCGGCAGTGCGCCCTTAGCCTGCGACCGGGATACGGGGGCGCTCGCTGCGCATCCTGCGATTGAACGCCATCCACGCCTCCTCCGACGCCGTGACGGTTTCGAGCAGACTCGGGATGTCCGGGAATCCGGTCGCTTTCGCAACGGAGAGCAGGGCCCACTCTTGGGCTATGCTCGGCCAGCTGCGCCCTTCGGCGTGCACTGCCGCAATCCCGACGGGTTCGTCGCCGACCAGGAGCGGCCCGGCAATGGCCTCATAGAAGTCGAAGCGTTCGTAGGCATCGAGGAGTGCGGCAATGGATTCGGAGGACTCGACACTGGTCCGTAGCAACTGCGTATGCCGGTAGCCGGAGCCGAGTGACTCCGTCCGATTCATGAATTCGAACTGCTGCGGGGTGCACCAGACCATTTTCAAGTGGGTCGTCACGCCAGGGCACGGGACCATCGTGGCGGGTATTGCGCCGTAGGCAGAGATGCGGTTGGCGAAGACGACGTCGTAGTCGCGAACCGCAACCGTCGTCGCGACGACGAACGGGTCATCCACGCTGCCGCGGAATTTCCACTCCAACTGGCTCGGGGCCGCATTCGACCCGATCGCGAGCGACGGCACCCTCGCAGAGACGGCGGGGCCGAGGTCTCCTTCGGCGATGTCTTCCCATTGTCCGGTCTCGACATCCAGCACGAAGGATGCGGGAGGAGACCAGTACGGATAGTCGACCGCTTTCGCGAGCCGCTCCGGCGTCAGCGGGCCGCCTTGGAATGCGGTCGAGTGCTGCCATCCGCTCGTCACGGTTTCCCCTTCTTCGGCGTCGCCTCGTGCGGTGTTGTCGCGCAGAGGGCCGCATCCAGGCTCTCATAGTCGCGGAGGGCCGACCGGGCGCGCAAAGTTCTTATGCGACTCACAGGCGCAAAGCTGCGTAAGCGTATATCGTGGTCTACGTCGAGAGCGTCGATGCTTTCGACCGCTGTGGGCACTCGACCCGACACTTGGCGTTACTGCACAGTTTCATGAAGGAAGGCGAAACATGCAGGCTAGCTCGATATCAGGAGCCGGGTGAAGTCATGCCTCATTATCGCCCTCGGCACGCCAACACTTCCTTCGCAAACCGTATCGCGCTCCTGGGAGCGTCGCTGCAGTCCGGCAGACAGGCGTGGCTGCGAACCACCATCACCGCGGCTTCGGTCGTAACACTGGTCACGGGAGTGTTCGCCTTCCAGCCGACGGCATCCGCTCCTACCGAGCCGGCCGAGTCGACGCCGATAGCTGCGGCGGAAACACAGCGGGTCTCTGTTCCGCACGGCAGCGCTCCGCAGACGATCAGCCTCGGATCCGTCACGGTCGTTGATGAGAACGAAGGGTTCACGCGCGAAGAGCTCGCCGAGATCCAGGCGCTGGCAGATCTGGAACCGAAGCCGTCCGGGAACCCCTTCGGAGGAGGCTCCGAGTACGCAGAAGCGCTGCAGATGCTCGACAACGGCATCGTGCAGAGCCCCTTCAACACCAATAACTCTCCCCGGGTGACGAGCCCGTACGGGCCGCGTGCAGGCAAATGGCATTACGGCACCGATTACGGAGCGCCGGCCGGTACACCTCTGTATCCCATCTCGTACGGCATCGTCACGTACCAGTACCGAGACGCGCATGGCGCAAACGTACTGACGATCGACTACATGATCGATGGTGAGCGCTACAGGACGCTGTATGCGCACATGCTTGATGGTGCAGACAAAGTCGAGCCCGGGCAGGTTGTGACGCCGAACCAGATGATCTCCGAGGTCGGCAGCACGGGATTCTCGACCGGCCCGCACCTGCACATGGAGATCATCTTGGCTGACGATTCGACGATCGATCCCCACGTGTTCGTGACCGAGCGCGAGCACGAGGGCATCAAGGATCGAGACTGGTCAGTGGATCCCAGCGACAACCATGTCGGTCTCCCGCCGGAGGAGGACGAACAGCAGGAAGAGGATGCTGATTCGGACGAACATGCTCGCGAGGAGGAGCCCGAGGAAACCGAGGATCCGCCACCGAGCGAAGACCCGGACGATCCAGAGGATCCCGACCCGAGTGACGACCCCGAAGACCCGGAGGATCCGGATCCGTCTGAAGACCCGGATCCGTCTGAAGACCCCGATCCCTCTGAGGACCCTGACCCGAGCGAGACTCCCGAGTCCTGATCGGCGGTCAGCGGTGGATGCTCTCGC
>NZ_CAMEFJ010000047.1 GCF_945915485.1 uncultured Agrococcus sp. | reverse complement strand
GGCGACCAGTACGGGGCTCCGGCAGGCGGCCAGCAGTTCAGCGCACCCGCTGGCGACCAGTACGGCGCTCCAGCAGGTGACCAGTACGGCCAGCAGCCCAACTACGGCGCTCCCGCGGGCGACCAGTACGGCCAGCAGCAGTACGGCGCTCCCGGACAGCCGCAGTACGGCGCCGCGCCCGGGCAGCCACAGGTAAGCCCGCAGGAAGAAGTCGAGCAGTCGAAGAACGCACACATGTTCTCGGCGATCGCTGCGATCTTCGGAGCGGGCTGGATCGTTGCGCTGATCTTCTACCTCACGCAGAAGGACAAGGGGCCGTTCGTTCGCCAGGAGACCGGCGCTGCCCTGAACTTCTACATCAGCATCGGTATCTACATGATCGCGAGTTCGATCCTGATGTTCATCTTCATCGGATTCCTGACGTACCTCGCAGCATGGATCATGGGTATCATCTTCGGCTTCGTCTCGGCCAACAAGGTCGGTAACGGCGGGGTATCGAACTACCCCCTGGCCATCAAGATGATCAAGTAAGGTCTCGTACGACGCGATCTGCGAGAAGCCGCCCTCGAAGGGTCGGGACAACCCGGCCGCCGAGGGCGGCTTCTGCGTCTACGAGCCCTGCCGCGATCAGTTCTGCGACCGCTCGTCTGCCATCGGCTTCGAGAACTCCGACCGGGAGCCCGCTCCTGATGCGAGTCTCGAGCAGGATGCGCTCCGTTCGCCGCGTTTCATCGTCCAAGAGCTCGCGTGCCATGACCGGGGAAAGCCGTTGCTCGATACGGGAGGCGTACGCGGCAGGGTGTTTCACGTTCCACCAGCGAACTCCGCCGACGTGGCTGTGTGCTCCCGGACCTATGCCCCACCAGTCCTGTCCCGTCCAGTACGCGAGGTTGTGCCGCGACTCTGCTCCGCTCTTCGACCAGTTGCTCACTTCGTACCAGTCGTAGCCCGCAGCCGAAAGGAGTACATCCGCAAGCTCGTACATGTCGGCCTGCAGGTCATCATCGACAGGTGGAACAGTCCCCCTGCGGATGTTCCGGGCCATCGCCGTTCCATCCTCGACGATGAGCGCATAGGCGGACACGTGCGCAGTATCGAGCTCAATCGCTGCTTCCAGGGATGTCCGCCAGTCGTCGAGGGACTCGCCCGGCGTGCCGTAGATGAGGTCGACACTCGCTTCGAGCCCCGTACGCCCCGCGGCCGCAACCACCTCGGGGACTCGCTTCGGGTCGTGAGTCCGATCCAGGGTCCTTAGTACGTGGGGTACCGCTGATTGCATACCGAAGCTCACCCTCGTGAACCCACCGTCGCGCAGCTTGGCAAGATCTCGCTCGTCGACGGAGTCGGGATTCGCCTCCGTCGTTATCTCGGCATCCGGGAGTATGCCGAAGGTGCTTCTGATACCCGCCAGCATCCGGACGAGGTCTTCGGGCGGGAGCAGCGTCGGGGTGCCACCACCGAAGAACACCGTCGATACCGGCCGTACCGCGTCGATCTCCCCGAGTCTGCTGCGCGCCAGCTCGAGTTCGACGAGAGCTTCGTCGATGTACTCTTTTCGGCTCGTGCCACCGAGTTCCTCGGCCGTGTACGTGTTGAAGTCGCAGTAGCCGCAACGCACTCTGCAGTACGGCACGTGCACGTAAACGCCGAGATCGCGATCATCGGCGCCGGTTCCAGCTCGAGCAGGAAGACGGCCATCCGCCGGCGCAGGGTCACCGTCGGGTAGCTTCGCCACGGTTATACCTTAGTCAGCGCGTACATGAACCGATCGTGGTGCGTGCGCTGAATGCGCTTGAACCAGGGCATCGTCGGGCGAAGCCACCAGGCGTTCGGCGCCCACACGACACGCAGTTCGAAGTGCACCGCGCCATCCTCGCCGATCGTGACGCGCATCCGCTCCTCGCCCTTCTCGGGATGCCCTTCGAGCGCACCGAACGTGACGGTGTGCGTCTCGGGCTCCTCGATCACCGAGATGACTCGGACGGGTGCGTGGAACAGCTTTCCGGCAACGCGCAATGACTGCATGGCCGAGTCGCCGGGCTGGAGCAGCGCAGCGCCGGACGAGTCGAAGTCCGTCGGCTGCTCGTAACTTGCCGACTCTACGACGTCGCCGTCTCGATAGACCACGGGGCGGTACACCTGACTCTCATCGGCAGGGTACACCTCGACGTCGAGCCCACTGCGGCGCTGAACCTGCCAGGTGCGCAGCCCGAGCACGGCCGAGTCGAATCGCGGCCTGCCGTGACCGATGCGCGATCGTCGTTCGATGACTCGAAAGCCGGAAGGGATGAAGCGCTCGAACTCCGGCTGGGATGTTATGCCGACCTGCCCGTAATTCGTTGTGCGCTCGGTAATGGGTGCTCGACTCACTTGCCCTCCTTCTTCGACTCTCCCGTCGAGAGCGCAGCGATGAATGCCTCCTGCGGCACTTCGACTCGTCCGACCATCTTCATGCGCTTCTTGCCCTCTTTCTGCTTCTCCAGCAGCTTGCGCTTTCGGGAGATGTCGCCTCCGTAGCATTTCGCCAGCACGTCTTTTCTGATGGCACGGATGTTCTCACGTGCGATGATCCTGGCTCCGACGGCCGCCTGAATCGGCACTTCGAACTGCTGCCTGGGAATGAGATCTTTCAGCTTCCCAGCCATCAGCACGCCGTAGGAGTACGCGCTGTCCCTGTGCACGATGGCGCTGAAAGCGTCCACCTGCTCTCCCTGCAGCAGAATATCGACCTTCACGAGGTCCGCTTCCTGCGTTCCCTCTACCTCATAGTCGAGGGATGCGTAGCCCTGCGTGCGCGACTTCAGATGGTCGAAGAAGTCGAAGACGATCTCACCGAGCGGCAGTCGGTACCGAATCTCGACGCGATCTTCAGAGAGATAGTCCAGCCCCTCCAGACTGCCACGACGGGACTGGCAGAGTTCCATGATCGTACCCACGTAATCCTTCGGCGCGAGCAGGGTCGCATTCACGACCGGCTCAATGATCTTGTCGATCTTCCCGGTCGGGAACTCGGAAGGATTCGTCACCGTGACGATGTTCTTCTCCTCCGTCTGCACTTCGTACACGACGCTGGGAGCGGTCGCGATGAGGTCGAGGTTGAATTCGCGTCGCAGCCGTTCGGAGATGATCTCCAGGTGCAGCAGCCCCAGGAATCCGCACCGGAAGCCGAAGCCGAGGGCGACGGACGTTTCCGGTTCGTACACGAGGGCGGCATCCGAGAGTTTGAGTTTGTCGAGGGCCTCCCGCAATACGGGATAGTCGCTGCCGTCGATGGGGTACAGGCCGGAGAACACCATCGGCTTCGGTTCCTCATAGCCCGTCAGGGCCACGTCGGCTGGTTTTCGGTGATTCGTCACCGTGTCGCCGACCTTCGACTGCCGCACGTCCTTGACACCCGTGATGAGGTATCCGACTTCGCCGGTGCCCAGCCCCTTGGTCGGTGCCGGTTCCGGGCTCGACACACCGATCTCGAGCAGCTCGTGCGTCGCGCCGGTCGACATCATCTGAATCTTCTCGCGCGGCTCGAGACTGCCATCCATCATTCTGACGAACGTAATGACGCCGCGGTATGCGTCATAGACGGAGTCGAAGATCATGGCTCGCGCAGCCGCGTCCGGGTCGCCCTTGGGCGCCGGCACATCGCGAACGACGCGATCGAGCAGCGCGTCGACACCTTCGCCCGTCTTGCCGGAGACCCGCAGCACGTCATCGGGGTCACCGCCGATGAGCTTCGCGATCTCCTCCGCATACTTCTGCGGGTCTGCGGCGGGCAGATCGATCTTGTTCAAGACCGGAATGATCTCGAGGTCGTGCTCGAGCGCAAGGTAGAGGTTCGCGAGGGTCTGCGCCTCGATGCCCTGTGCCGCGTCGACCAGCAGCAGCGCTCCCTCACATGCAGCGAGCGACCGGGAGACCTCGTAGCTGAAGTCGACGTGGCCCGGCGTGTCGATCATGTTCAGCGCATACGTCGAACCGTCGACAGCCCACGGCATCCGCACGGCCTGGCTCTTGATCGTGATGCCGCGTTCCCGCTCGATGTCCATGCGGTCGAGGTACTGAGCTCGCATGACTCGCTCCTCGACGACGCCGGTGAGCTGCAGCATACGATCTGCGAGTGTCGACTTGCCGTGGTCGATGTGGGCGATGATACAGAAGTTCCGGATCGCCGAAATATCGGTCCGGGCCGGTTCTAACGGCGTGGCTGCGCGTGGGCTCACGTGTCCTTCTTCTTGGGGGTCCGAGTGGGGCCCTTCACGGGCAAAAGCTGCCCTCCATCCTCGCATACGGGGCCGATAATCGTCATTCGCGGGCTCACGGGACGGCTACACTCATGCCATGGACAACAGCGTCGAGGTTCGCTCGGGAGTGGCGGAGCGCCTCGCCGCCCTGATCCGCATCCCTACCGTTTCAGCGGAAGCCGAGACGCACGCGGAGGCGTTCGCGTCGTTTCCCGCTGTTCTGCGCAACCTGTATCCGCTCGTGCACGAACGACTCGACCGTCGCGTCGTCGACGACACGGGGCTCTTGTTCCGTTGGCGCGGCGCGAGCGACGCTGCCCCTCTCGTCCTGATGGCGCACTGGGATGTCGTGCCGGCATCCCCATGGCCCTCCGGTGATCCGTTCGACGGCCGGATCGAGCGGCGTGCAGGCGACGAATGGGTCGTCGGAAGGGGTGCACTCGACGACAAGGGTCCTCTCGTAGTCGTGCTGGAAGCGGTCGAGAACTTGCTAGCGGCGGAGTTTACGCCCGCGCACGACGTCATCATCGCGCTCGGCGGCAACGAAGAGGTCATGGGGTCGAACGCTCGGGCGATGTCGGCGCTGCTGCAGGAAGAACTCGCAGGACGTCAGCCGTACATGGTGCTGGACGAAGGAGGAGCCGTGACGGACGACGTGCTCGACTTCGTACAGGGTCGCTGCGCCATGATCGGTCTCGCTGAGAAAGGGGTCGCAACCGTGCGCCTCGAAGTCGAGGGAACGGGAGGGCACGCTTCGGCACCCAAGCACGACGAACCGATCCCTCGTCTCGTCGGGGCGCTGCAGAACATCGAGCGCAACCCGCTGCCGGCGCGTCTCACGGAAACCGTGCAGGCGATGCTCGCGGCGCTGCGCCCCGTATCCACGTCAGCGGCGGCGAGGCTGCTCGGCATTGCCGGCAGGACGGGTCCGCTCGTTGCGGCGGCGCTTGCGAAAGCGGGCGGCGAGAGCGCCGCGCTCGTTCGCACGACGGTTGCGCCGACGCGGCTGAACTCCGGATCGGCAGACAACGTGCTGGCCGAGCACGCGGCCGCGACGCTGAACTGCCGGATCATGCCGGGCTCCTCAGTACGGGAGACGCTTCGAGCGCTGCGCAGACGCATACGAGACGACGGAGTGCGGCTCACGCTGATCGAGGGCCATGAACCGTCACCGGAGTCTCCTCTCGACGACCGTTTCGAGGCGATCGGGGCTGCCCTGGAGGACTCGTGGCCGACAGCCGCTGCAGTCCCGTACCTCATGATGGCCGCGAGCGATGCGCGTCACTTCCACACGTGGTGCACGCACGTCTACCGCTTCGCTCCCCTGCTCATGACCCTCGAACAACGCGAGTCCATTCACGGCGAGGAGGAAGCCGTCGCCGTCGACTCGCTCGTTCGCGGCGAACGATTCTTCAGGGCGCTGATTAGGAACCGCGCGGACGAGCGGGAGGACTGAGGTGAGGAAGACACGAGCGCTCCTGTTCGGCGGGCTCGGGTCCGTCGTCGCGTACCTCGCCTTCGTCGAGTTCACGAGCGGGATCATCCAGGGCTATTACACGCCGTTCATGAGCGACATAGCCCGTCACCTGGACGTAACCGACGCCGACGTGAACTGGCTGGAGGGCGCGCAGCTCATGCTCTCCGCGCTCGTCGTGCCTGCTCTTTCGAAACTCGGAGACATGATCGGGCATCGGCGCATGCTGCTGCTCTCCACCGCTGTGACGTTTTTCGCATCTGTTCTCATCGCAGTCGCCCCGGTCTTCTGGCTGTTCCTCATCGCGTGGTCGCTGCAGGGCTTCTACGTCGTGTGGCTGCCGCTGGAGATCGCATTGATCTACATCCGCAGCCGCGAAGTCTCGACCGATGCGCCCGCGGCGCTGACGAGGCGGGCCGCCGGCGTTCTCGTCGCTGCTCTGGAGCTCGGTGCGATCGCCGGGGCCCTGACTGGAGGCGCGCTCATCGATGCCCTGCCGCTGCAGTTCGTGCTCGTCCTCCCTGCGGTCGTCGTCGGGGTCTGCTGGATCGTCATCGCGGTCGGCGTGAGGGAAACGGAGCGGCGGCCCGGCCCGGCCGGATTCGACACGATAGGGCTTGTCGTCGTGACGGGTGCGCTGATCCTGCTCATGGGGTCGCTGTTCGTCCTGCGCGGCAGCGGCATCGATGTAGGGTCAGGAGGCTTCTGGGCGGCGGTGACGATGCTGCTGCTCGGGGCGATTGGGCTGTACGCCTTCGCACGCTTCGAACTGCGGCATCCCGACCCCGTCATCGACGTGCGCATGTTCGCCGACCCGGCCTTGTGGCCGGTATTCGCGACGGCCGGCCTGTTCGGAATGTCGGTCCTGGGAGCGCAGGCTCCCCTTTCCACCTTCGCGCGCACCGACCCGGAAATCTACGGCTTCGGTCTGGGAACATCCGGATTCGCCACGTCGCTCATCATCGGGCTCTATCTGATCGCAATGACGGTGGGTGCCATGCTCGTTCCTCTCGCCTCTCGCCTCACGACCCCGAGGTGGGCGCTCGTCATGGCCTGTCTCCTCGTCGCTGCCGGGTACGGCATGTTCCTGCCCATGCACGATCACTACGGTCAGGTGATCGCGAACATGGCAGTCGCAGGGCTCGGTTCGGGAGCTCTCGTCGCCTCACTTCCTGCCGCGGCAGCTGCTGCCGCAACCGTGCAGCAGACGGGCGTTGCGACGGGCATGACGAACTCCGTTAAAACGGTTGGCGGAGCCGTTGCTTCATGCATTTTCGGCCTGGCCCTGTCAAGCTTTGCGGCAACCGCCGGAACTGTGCCGGAGGGAACCGCGGGCTCCTACACCGGTTACTTGACCGTATGGACAGTGTGCTCGGTCACGGCGATCGCCGCCGCGGTGCTGCTGCTGTTCGTCCCGAAGCACGCGTTCGGTGATCGCATCGCTCCCGTCGCTGCCTAGGTCGGCAGCGTGAGACCCAGCAGGCGCTGCGCACGCTGGACGACAGCCTCCTGTGTCAGACCGAGAGTCGCCATGACCGTTGCGCCATCGCCCGGCACACCGAAACTGTCGATGCCGAGCACGTCATCGGCGTATTTCCACCACGACTGCGTTGCGCCCGCCTCGACCGCCAGCACGGGAACACTGCCCAGCACGGCATCGCGGTACGCGTCCGGCTGCTCATCGAACCAGCGAAGGCACGGTGCGCTCACAATGCGCACAGGAACGCCGACGGAGCGCAGCTGCGCGGCCGCGGCATCGACCAGCTGCAGTTCCGAGCCGGTCGCAAGCAGCGTCAGTCGTGCATGCGCATCGTCAGCGAGCACGTAGGCGCCCCGCGCAACGTTCGCATCCAGATCCGGAACAGCTGCCGTCAGCTGGCGAACCGGCTGGCGAGACAGGAACAGCGCCGTAGGCACGGTCGACCCGAGCATCCGCCGCCAGCAGGCGACGACTTCTGCAGAGTCCGCCGGTCGCACGACGTCGACCCCCGGCATCGCTCTCAGTGAAGCCAGCTGCTCGACGGGCTGGTGCGTCGGGCCGTCTTCTCCGACCGCAACCGAATCGTGGGTGGCGATCGTGATCGTCGGCAGCTCCATGAGCGCAGCCAGACGCAGCGCCGGTCGCAAGTAGTCGGTGAAGACAGCGTAGGCGGATCCGTAGGCGCGGTCCAGCCCTATCAACGCGATACCGTTGAGCACCGCCTGCATCGCGTGCTCGCGGATGCCGAAGCGCAGAAATTCGCCGGCGGGATGATCGTTCGAGAATCGCTCGCCGGGAATCGCCACCGAGGTGCTCGAGGCAACGTCTGCCGAACCGCCGAAGAATCGCCCGGTTTCCGCGAGTGCGTTGACAACCCGGCCGTTCGCTACGCGCGTCGCCTCGTCACCGCTCGCCGCGGCAACCCCGTCGAGAACGTCTGCCCCTATGAGCTGCTCTCCCCTCCGGCGGGTGTGCCACTCTGCGGCCTCGGCGGGGTGACTATCGCCCCAGGAGCGCATCTCGGCATCCCACTCGCGAACGAGCTCCTCTCCCCGTGCGATCGCGCTTCTGCCGAATGCGAGCGCAGCGTCATCGACGAGCGTTTCCAGTCCGGCGCCGGCGGGAAAGCCGAGCGCAGCGAGGATGCCGGCGAGCTCATCGGCGCCAGGGGCGCCGGCGTGCGCTTTCGGCGTGCCTGCGAACGAAGAGGAAGCGGGATACCCGATCGTGCTCTTGATAGACACGAGCGTCGGCGCCCCCGTTCGCAGCTTCGCCTCACGCAGTGTCTTCTCGATCGAGTCGAGGTCGGTTGCGTCCTCGATCTCCAGGTTCCGCCACCCGTAGGCGGCGAACCGCGCACGCACATCTTCCGTGAACGCCTCATCGGTGAGCGCATCGATCGTCACGCGATTGTCATCCCAAATCAGCACGAGGTTGTCCATGCCGATCGTTGCTGCGAGCGACGCGGCCTCGCTCGCAACACCCTCCTGCATGCAGCCGTCGCCGGCGACCGCCCACACCGTCGGATCGTGGGGCGTGCCGAAGAGCGCCCTCTCTCGTCGTAACCCGACCGCCATGCCGACCGCATTCGCGACTCCCTGGCCGAGCGGTCCGGTCGTCACCTCGACACCCGCTGTGTGCCCGTACTCGGGGTGCCCAGGGGTTGCGGATCCGAACGTCCTGGCGGCGGCGATATCGGCGGGTTCGAGGCCGTAGCCGGTGAACATCAACTGTACGTATTGCAGCAGGCTCGCGTGGCCCGCAGAGAGCACGAAACGATCACGCCCCGGCCACTCCGGATGCCGCGGGGAATGGCGCATGACCCGCTGGTACAGCGTGTGTGCGAGCGGCGCAAGCGCCATGGCTGTTCCCGCGTGCCCGTGCCCCTTCTGCTGCACGGCCCACGCCGGCAATGCAGTGGCAGCTGCGACCGCCCGGTACTCCTGCTCTGACCTGCAACCGCCGATAACACTGGGCTCTCTTGTCATGACAACCACTTTGGTCTAGAATTGGTCGTAAGTCAATCCGGGTATCGCAAAGGGGCTCCTCATGCTGGCGCACTCCCTCGAGGAAGTGGTACGGCGCATTCGTCGTGGTGCCGACACTCGCTCCAAGCTCTTGGAGGAGCTGGAGTGGTCGCGCACGACGCTGACTTCACGTCTCGGCGAGCTCACGGACGCCGCCATCATCCGCCCTGGCGAGTTCGCTCCCAGCACCGGTGGGAGGCCCGCTACGAAACTCGAGCTGAATCCCGACCGCGGCCTGATCCTCGCGCTCGATATCGGTGGCAGCCACTCCCGGCTCGCGATCTGCTCCGCTGACGCATCCGTGGTTCGGATCACGGACCTCGAAGCGGGCAGGACAGCGGGGAGCAATGTCGTCGCAGAGTGGATTCGGGCATCCGTCAGCGACGCTGAAGCGGATCGCATCCTTGCCGTGGGTTCCGGTATCCCCATCCCGCCGCCCCGGTTCACCAACGGCGAGATGGCACCGGAACAACGCGATTGGGAGTCCTTCAGCCCCGCCGGCATCCTCAGCATTGAAGTCCCGGAAGTCTTCGCACAGGACGTCGCGGTCGTTGCGCGCGGCGAAGCGCAGCACCCAGAGGCCAAGCCCGATGCGCTGATCGTCAAGATCGGGCTGGGGCTGTCGGTCGCGACGCTGTCCGGGCACCGTGTTCTATCGGGAGCCAACGGCGCCGCCGGCGCATTCCTCATCCCCCACGCCGACGAATTCGTTGCTGCCGAAACCCTCTTTTCCGGGTACACCGTCCGCAATGCTCTCGTGCGTCACGGCCTGCCACGCGACGCACCCAGCAGCGACATTGTGGCCGTCGCAGCGAACGAGAACGCCCTCGGCCGAGCAACCCGCGAGGCACTGCACGAGATGGCCGGACGCCTCGGCACCGCACTGACGTCGCTCGTCGCGTTCGTGGATCCGCAAGAGGTACTCATCGGCGGCAACCTGGCGGAAGCCGACGCCGTCGTGGACGGCATCCGCTCTGCGCTGATGGAGCGCATGCGCCCTCCCCAGCGCGACTCCGTTGGAGTTCATCGCTGCAGAAGGGGCCGCGAAGCGGGCGTCGTCGGCGCCGCGAATCTCGCGCTCGACGCCCTGACAACGCAGGAAGCACTGACAGCCAGCACTCGCACGAACAGACAGGAGACAGCATGACGGCATTGAACGATGCGCTCGGCGACATCGCGGTAGCGGCGACTCCCGCCGACTGGCGGGCGGCGATCACGCTCGCCGGCGACGGGCTCGTTCGCGGCGGCTGCACGACGCACGAGTACACCGAACAGATGATCGCGGCGATTGAAGAACTCGGGCCGTACATCGTCATCGCGCCGGGCTTCGCTCTCGCCCATTCGCGACCGTCCGAAGCCGTGCTGGCGACCGGACTGTCGTGGGTGCAGCTTGCGAGTCCCGTCGAGTTCGGCAGCGCGAACGACCCGGTCGACCTCGTCGTCGGCCTCGCCGCAAAAGATCACGACGGCCATATCGCCGTCATGTCTCAGCTCGCGGGCATCCTCGCGAGCCCTGAACACATGGAATCACTGAAAGCCGCGGACTCGGAAGCACGCGTCCGCGAGATCATCACCTCTATCGAGAACGGAACCACATGAGAATCGTTGCAGTCTGCGGCATGGGTATCGGTACCAGTGTGCTGCTCAAGATGAACATTGAAAAGGCGCTCGACGAGCTGGGCGTCGACGGTGTCGTGGACGCCGCGGACATCACCGCCGCGAAGGGTGTCGCGCAGGGAGCGGATCTCGTCGTCACGAGCGAGGAACTGCTCTCCCAATTGGAGTCGCTGCCGGTCGACGTCGTCGCCGTCAAGAACTTCATGGACCTTGCCGAGATCACCGACACGCTCGACGAATACGTCTAGCCGCCACCGTCCCCCACCAAGGAGCAAATCATGGAAGTCCTCGTCCTCATCCTCGACTTCATAGGGCAGCAGATCCTGAACGTGCCCGCCTATCTCGTCGGGCTCATCACCGCGATCGGTTTGATCGCACTCCGGAAAACCGCAGGGCAGGTCATCGGCGGAGGCCTCAAAGCTGCGCTGGGATTCTTGATACTCGGCGCCGGAGCCGACGTTGTCGTCGGCTCGCTGGAGCCGCTCGGCGAGCTGATCCTCGGCGTCACGGGCGCACAGGGAGTTATTCCGACCAATGAAGTGATCACGGCGTTCGCGGCCGTGGAGTTCGGCGCGACATCCGCGTACGTCCTCGCACTCGGGTTCGTCGTCATGCTGCTGTTCGCCCGGTTCACACCGCTCAAGTACGTCTTCTTGACCGGTCACCACATGGTATTCATGTCCGTCATGATCGTCGTCGTGCTCTCGGTCGGCTTCCCCGACTCGCAGTGGCTCGTCATCCTGATCGGAGCCCTGCTGCTCGGCGTTGTCATGGTGGCGATCCCCGCATTCGCTCAGCCGTGGATGAACCGGATCACTGGCGACAACAAAGTTGCGATCGGTCACTTCGGAACCCTCGGCTACGTTGCCGCCGGTGCGGCCGGCCAGGCGTTCGGACGCCGCTCGAATAGCACGGAGGACATGAAGTTCCCGCAGGGGCTCTCGTTCCTGCGCGACTCCATGGTCGCGACAACGGTCTCGATGGTGCTCATCTACATGGTGTTCGTCGTCTGGGGCATGATCTCGCTCGGCGATGAAGCGTACGCGATTCTCGGGGCTGCCGACGGCAGCGACTTCGTCATGCAGGGCTTCATGCAGGCGCTCATGTTCGGTGTCGGTGTCGCGGTTATCCTCTACGGTGTCCGTGTCGTGCTCGGCGAGCTGATTCCCGCGTTCGAAGGGATCGCCGCCAAGGTCGTGCCGGGAGCAAAGCCCGCTCTCGACATCCCGATCGTGTTCCCCTACGCCTCGAACGCAGTGCTGGTCGGATTCCTGTCGTCGTTCGTCGGCGGCCTCATCGGCCTCGCCGTCCTGGCGCTCGTGAACCCCTGGCTGGGCCTTGCACTCATTCTGCCCGGGATGGTGCCGCACTTCTTCACCGGTGGTGGTGCGGGCGTCTTCGGCAATGCGACCGGAGGGCGACGCGGTGCCGTGATCGGTGGCTTCGTCAACGGTCTGCTCATCACGTTCCTGCCAGCGGGTCTCATGACGGTCATGGGCGAGCTCGGCTTCGCGAACTCGACGTTCGGGGATGCCGACTTCGGGTGGTTCGGCATTCTGCTCGGCACCTCGCTGCTGGGCAATGAGGTGCTCGGCATCATCCTGGTACTGCTCATCGGGGCCGTACTGCTGGGCGGCGCGATCCTCTTCCAGAAGCGCGTCACGGACCGCGGTTGGCTCCCCGCAGCCAACCGACAGGCGTGGCTCGACGCCGAAGCCGAAGAGGCACGCGCGGCCGCGAAGGCCCAGCGTGAGGCTCGCAAGGCGGCGCGTGCTGCGAAGAAATCGGAGACCGAGTAGCGAAACACAGGAGAGGGATCGTTGTGGAAGCACCGAGAATCTACTAGAGTAGGTCCTTGGCTTCCACGTCGATCCCTCTCATTCCCTCGTCGACGTGCCGTGGAGCCGGCCCCGGTTCCACCCGTAACGAATGTAAGAAAGAGCATCCCACGTGGCAAACATTAAGTCGCAGAAGAAGCGCATCCTCACCAACGCAAAGGCTACCGAGCGCAACCGCACGGTCAAGAGCGAACTGCGCACGGTGATCCGCAACACCCGCACGGCCATCACGGCCGGCGACAAGTCCGCTGCCGAGCAGTCGCTCCAGATCGCGACCAAGAAGCTCGACAAGGCAGTGAGCAAGGGCGTCATTCACGAGAACCAGGCTGCGAACCGCAAGTCGAAGCTCGCCAAGAAGGTCGCTGCTCTCTAAGTCGCGCGAAGATTCACGAAAGGGGCTGGGCATTGCTCAGCCCCTTTCGCATACCCGAATTCCCGCATCCCCACGCGCCCCGCACACTCCAGCACACCTCCCGCATCCCGCTCCTCCCCCCCCCGATGAGCTGTATGGGCACACTTCTCGGTCTATGCATGGCGACACGCCCGTATAGCGTGTTCATTCCGTGCATAGACCGAGAAGTGTTCCCCCAACGAAAGGGTCAGCGAGCGGCGATGACGCGCACCATGCGTTCGACGGAGTACTCGGGTGCGCGAGAAGCGCCCTTGACCGCGTGATCCGTCTCCGCGATGATGCGGATGCACCTCGCGAGTCGCTGCTCATCGAACCGCTGGAGGTCCCTCCGGGCATTGCGCACCATCCAGCCCGGCATCCCCAGAGACTTCGCGGCCTGACCTTCGGAGCCGTCGGCTGCGGAAACCTTCGCCATGGTTCTCAGTCTCGCAGCGAATGCAGCGACGATGGGAACGGGCGACGACCCTGACCAGATGGCCTGCCGCAGCAGCACGAGAGCCTGCCCCGCGTTGCCCTTGATGGCGGCGTCGGCGACATCGAACGCGGTGGTCGCTTCACTGCCCCGGTAGTACTTCGCGACAGATTCTTCCGTCACCTGCCCTGCCGTATCGGAGACCAGTTGCGCGATGGCACCGGCAAGCTCATCGAGAGACCGTTCGAACAGCCGAACCAGCCGATTCAAGGCGCCGGGCGTCGCTTCGCGGTCGGCCTCCGCGAACTCGGCACGCGCGAACGCCACCTTGGCATCGAAGTCCTTGACCTCCGAGCAGTCGACTACGACGCCGCCTCGTTTCACGGTGTCGACGAGTCGCTTCCCGCGCGTCGACGACGCGTCGTGGCGCAGCAGAATCGTCGTGGCGTCGAACGGCTCCTTGGCCGCCGCCATCGCGTCCTCCAGAAACGCGTCGGTCATCTTCGACAGACCCGACACCCGCAAGAGCTTGGGCTCCATGAAGAGCGACGGGCTGGCGTGCATGAGCAGTGCACCGGGCTCGTAGTCATCAGCTGCGATATCGATCACCTCGAGTTCCGGATCCTCCATCCGCAGCACCTGCCGAATCCGCTCGGAGGCGCGCCTCGCCAGCAGATCCTCCTTGCCGTGCAGCAGCACGATGGGCGCGGGAAAGGCTGCGTCCCAGCTGATCTGTCCGCTCTTCGCCATGGTCTTCAGTCTACGCCGCTGAACCACACGGACCCGTCGTGCATGATGGCGATCGTGCCGTGCTCGTCGGTGCGCAGCGGTGTGCCGCCGGAACCGGTTATCGCTTGCAAACACGCATCCGTCGGATGCCCATAGCTGTTCTCCCCCACTCCTACCAGGACGGCGTCGGCACCAACCTCGTCGTACAGGGGCGGATGCTGGTCCGCGCTGCAGTGATGCGCGGCCAGCAGCAGCGTCGACTCTGGCACGACACCGATGAGCCTTCGCTGCTCAGCCTCACCGAGATCCCCGAGAATCACGAGGAAGACGCCTCCGTTTGTCCTTTCCTGGAAGGCGAGCGCGAGTGATGCCGGGTTCCCCGGAGCTATTCCGGCCTCCGGCCAGAGCACGTTCACGACCATCTGCCCGACCGTGACACGGGCACCGGCACCGACCTCGCGCGCATCCGCGCCGCCCTCGCGCAATTGCGCGACGAGCTGTTCGTCTTCCTGCGTCATCGGCCCGTGCACGACCGTACCGATTCTCCCGATCATTGCCGGGGCTGCGCCGGAGTGGTCGAGGTCGAAGTGCGTCAGGAACAGCACGTCTATCTGCCGAACGCCCGCAGTCTGGAGGCACTCCTCCAGCAGATCCTCGTGTTCCCCCGTATCGATCAGCACCGTCGCGCCTCCTACCCGGACGAGCGTCGCGTGCCCCTGATCGACATCGCACTGCACGACTCGCCAGTCGGCAAGGGATGCTCGTCGAACGGCCTCGGGGACACTGACGAGGCCAGTCGCCAGCAGTGCAGCGAGGCCGATGACCGCAATGCCCAGCCTCCGGCGACGTAGCAGCATCGCAACACCCGTGATGCCGACGGCCGCGAGCAGCGCGCCTGGCAGCCCCTCTGCCCAGGGGATGCGCCACGGCCCGATCGCCTCGCTCAGCCTTGCGAGCGAGGCGATCCACGCCGCCGCCGGCCAAGCGAGCCATGCCACGAGCGTTCCGATAACCGGCACGAATTGACTTGCCATGCAGGCGACCAAGCCGACGACGGTGACAACGGGCGCTGCGGGAGCTGCGGCCAGATTCCAGAGCACCGACAGCGGTTGCACGCCGTTGTCGAGCAGAATCAAGACGGGCAGCACCCACAGCTGTGCGGCGACGGGGACGGCGATGGCGAACGCCAGCGGAGCCGGCATGTAGTCGGCGAGTCGCTCCGCTATGGGTTTCGAGTGCACGATGAGCCCGGCTGTCGCCAACACCGAGAGCACGAAGCCGACGCTCGTCGCGAGCGTTGGATTCACGATGAGGCCCACGAGCACCGCGAGCGACAGCAACGGCACCGCACCCCGCGGTTGCCCGCGCAGGAAACCCAAGAGCGCGATGATCGCCATCAAGGATGCACGGACAACGGATGGCTCCGGCGTCACCAGCACTACGAATGCCGCAAGAGCCGCGAGAGCAACGGAAATACGAACCCACCTCCTTGCGCCCAGGGCCGCCGAGAGACCGAAAGCCGCCGCCGTCACGATCGCGCAATTCGCACCGGAAACCGCTGTCAGGTGCGAGAGTCCCGCCTCCAGCATCGCGTCCTGCAGTGTTTCGTCGACGCGTGAGGTGTCTCCTATCGCGAGGCCAGCGAGCAGCGCTCCTCCGTCACCGGGCAACGGTTCGTTGGCACGTTGAAACGACGCGCGCCAGGCGGCGCTCCACTGTGCAAACAGGGGCCGCTCGACGACGTGAGCGTTCGTGCAGTCCAGCACCCAGTTGTCTTGGAACGACCAGGTATCGCACTCGGCGCTGAGCACGGTGCCGAATCCGAGTTCGCCCGGCTGCACCTCGCCGTGTTCACCGACCGCCTCGAACAGGATGACGGGGCCGCTGCTGTGCTCCCTTCCGCAGTCCGCCGTCAGCACGGTGGCGGCGGCAGGCAGCGCGTTACCGGAGTCCAAGCGCACGAGCGCATCGCATCGTCCTGTTCCGGCGTCGACGGATGCGGGTTCCTGCGCCCCGCGAACGACAAGCAGCGCCGCTATTGCGCATGCGACGGCGATGAGCGCGAGGAGCCCCGCCGGTGCCCTGCGGCGCAACAGTATCGCTGCCAGTAGAGCCACGAGCATCCCTGAGCCGGCTACGAGGACGGCGACTCCGGCGTCCACCGGCGTGAACTCGACCAGCGCGAGCGCAAGCCATCCGGTTGCGACCGGGATGGCGAGCCGAAAATCTGCCGGAGGCTTCACACGGTCACCAACGTGCGCAACTGTTCCATCATCGCCGGCCCGATCCCGCTGACGTCTTCCAAATCATCGACGCTCGCAAACGGCCCGTGCTCATCGCGATGCGCAACAATCGCGGCGGACACCGAAGGGCCGACCCGCGGCAGCTGCTGGAGCTCTTCCGCCGTCGCGCGATTGATATTGATGAGACCGTTGCCGTCCTCGGTCGTCTCCTCCTCGCCTTCGATCGGGACGAGCAGCTGTTCACCGTCCTGCACTTCACGTGCAAGATTGATGCTGCCTGCAGCGGCGCCCTCCGTGAGCCCGCCGGCGGCGGAAATGGCGTCCACGACCCTCGCCCCTGGCGCCAAGACGACGATGCCGGGGCGCTCCACCGCACCCTGGACATCGACAAGCAGCTCCTCTGCTTCGACGGAGTCGTCCTCCACCCCGATGACAACGTCCGACCCTTGCGAGGATGCCCCGACGGCGTTCACGATCGCGCCGCCCGCGACCGCCCCGATCACGAGCACAACAGCGGCGCCTACGCCCAGTCGCCAGTTCTCCCTCGCCACGCACGCAACCGTGCCAGCCCCGGTGCCACCGGCACGCGAACGGCCCCGCTCCCTGTGGAGGGAACGGGGCTGTTGAGCGTACTTTGCCGTGGCTACGCGCGCTGCACGGTAATCGACCACTCTGCTGCACCGCGCTTGACGAACTCTGTCACCGGGTATCCGTTCTCGGCCGCCCACTGCGGCAGTGAGTCGGTCGCCTGCGTGCAGTCGAAGTCGATGACGAGTTCGTCGCCGACGGGAATCTCGGCGATTGCTCGCTTCGCCTCCACGAGCGGGAAGGGGCACACTTGCCCGACGGTCTCCAGAACGTGCTTTGCCATGGTGATCTTTCCTTTACTGTCGGTACTACTTGCCGGCGGACGTGAGCACGGGTCGCGCGGCAGCGCCGTCTCTCCTGTGGTTCGTGATGAAGAGCCTGGTGGCGACACCTGTGCCGATGATCATGAAGAGCAGCGATATCCATCCCTGGAATCCGAAGGTCGCCGTGTTGACCATCGCATTGCCGATCGTGCACCCGCCCGCCCAGGCGGCACCCCACCCCATCAGGATGCCGCCGAAGATCGATCGGACGCTCGTGCGCGCATCCGGAACCCTGATCTTGAACTCGCCGGAGCCGGCCGCCGCAATGAACGAACCGATGAGCAGGCCGAGGACGAGCATGACGCCCCAGTCGACGAGCGCGAGATCGCCGGTCGCGAGGAACACGCCGATGTTGGCTGACGGGCCCGTGATGCCGAGCCCGGATTCACGGCCCGTCGCCCAGGACAACGGCCACGCCGCTGTCGCGATGACGCCGATGATCGCCGCGGAGATGAACGGGTGCCACGGCCTCTCGAACAGCACGTGGGCGATGCCGGTCTTCGTGGCCGGAAGGGATGCCCTCCGCACTTTGCGCTCCCTGCGAAGATGACGAGCGACGACGAACCCGACGCCGGCAACGAGCAGCGTGACGAGAATCCACGGGTTCACGCCGAGCGCCTGATAGATGCTGTCCTCCGGGAGCGCTATCGAGCGCACTGCGTCGGTTGATGTCGCGAGAGGTCCGAAGCGGAAGGTCGCGGCTCCGACGATGTAGAAGATCAGCGCCAGCCACGAACCGACGAGCCCTTCCCCGGCGCGGTAGTACGTTCCTGTCGCGCAGCCGCCTGCCAGTACGATCGCGAATCCGAAGATGAAGCCGCCGAGCACCGCTCCGAGCCAGGGGAAGTCGCCAGAGGTGAGATTGATGACGCCGAGCGCATCGAGAACGAACACGCCGATCGACTGCACTGCGACGATCACCATGAATGCCGTGAGCCACCGCGTGCTGCGCAACGTGAAGAGGTCTCGAAACGCACCGGTAACGCAGAATCGTCCACGCTGGAACACGAAGCCGAGAACGGTGCCGAGGAGTAAGCCTGTGAGGATCATGCTGGCTATGAGACCAGCATGACCCCCTAAAGCTCAAGTTATATTACCTATTATTACGCCTCATGTCCGGCGCAGGAAAACTACTTCACGACGAAGTTCACGAGCTTCGGAGCACGAACGATGACCTTGACGATCGAACCCTCTCCCACGGCGCGCTGAACAGCCTTGGATGCTTCGGCCGCCTCCTCGAGATCCGCCTCGCCGATGTCGGGGCTCACGTCGAGACGGTCGCGTACCTTCCCGTTGACCTGGACGACGCAGGTCACGGTGTCCTCAACGAGCAGCGCTGGTTCCGCTTCCGCCCACACGACGTTCGCGATGGAAGGCTCGTGCCCGAGCCTCTCCCACATGTCCTCGGCAGTGTACGGCGAGAACAGCGCGAGCCCGAGCGCGAGCGTCTCGACCGCCTCGCGAACAGCGGGATCCGCTGCCCCGGGTCCCGCGTCAACGGTCTTCCGAATCTGGTTCGTCAGCTCCATGAGTCTCGCGACGACAACATTGAACTTGAGCGACTCGATGAGCCCCGGCGCATCCGCCAGGAAGCGATGCGTCACGGCACGGAGCGTGCGATCCCCATCGGCAGTGTTCGTCCCGACCGGCGAGTCGACTTCCCCGGAAAGACGCCAGGCCCGCGCCAGGAAGCGGCCGCTGCCGGCGGGCGAGACATCCTTCC
>NZ_CAMEFJ010000046.1 GCF_945915485.1 uncultured Agrococcus sp. | reverse complement strand
AGGTGCTCGGGGCTGACGAACGACTCCGCGTAGATCTTATAGACGTCTTCGGTCCCGGACGGTCGTGCCGCAAACCAGGCGCGGTCGGTCGTTACCTTCAGCCCCCCGAGGCCGGCGCCGTTACCGGGCGCCTCCGTGAGCTTTGCGGTAATCGGGTCACCCGCGAGTTCCGTGGCTGCGACATCCGCCGCCGACAGCTTCGCCAGCTTGACCTTCTGTTCGGCACCGGCCGGCGCATCCACTCGCTCGTACGAAGGGGAACCGAACCGCTCCGTGAGTTCCTCATACAGCTCCGTCGGGCTCTTGCCCGTCACCGCGCGAATCTCCGCGGCCAGAAGGGCGAGCAGGATGCCGTCCTTATCGGTCGTCCACACCCGTCCGTCACGGGTCAGGAACGACGCCCCCGCGCTCTCTTCTCCTCCGAAGCCGATCGTTCCTTCCGTCAGCCCGTCGACGAACCATTTGAAGCCCACCGGCACTTCCAGCAGTTCTCGTCCGAGCGACTCGGCGACCCTGTCGATCATCGACGACGACACGAGGGTCTTGCCGACCGCGGTCGAGCTCGCCCATTCGGGACGGTGCGTGAAGAGGTACTGAATGGCCACCGCGAGATAGTGATTGGGATTCATCAGGCCACCGTCGCGCGTGATGATGCCGTGGCGATCAGCGTCTGCATCGTTCCCCGTCAGGATGTCGTACTCGCCCTGAAAGCGCAGCACGCTGGCCATCGCGTTGGGGCTCGAGCAGTCCATCCTGATCTTCTCGTCCCAATCGAGCGTCATGAACGCCCACTGCGGGTCGACGGCCGGATTCACGACCGTCAGGTCGATCCCGTACCGCTCGGCGATGAGCCCGTAGTACTCGACCGCCGCGCCGCCGAGCGGGTCGACGCCGACTCGAATCGCGGAGCCCCGTATCGCTCGGAAATTGATGACGTGCTCGAGCTCGGCCACGTAGCACTCGCGGTAGTCGTAGCTTTCGACATCCGCGACGTCGGCCGACGTGCGGTGCACATCCGCCATCCCGGCAGCGATGATCTCGTTCGCCCGATTCGCGATCCATCCCGTTGCGTCGCTGTCGGCGGGTCCGCCGTGCGGCGGGTTGTACTTGAAGCCGCCATCACGCGGCGGGTTGTGGCTGGGCGTGATGACGATGCCGTCGGCGGTCGTTTCACGTCCGGCAGCGTTGAAAGCGATGATCGCGCGGCTCAGCGCAGGGGTCGGAACCCAGCTGTTGCGCGAGTCGACGATGACGCGCACGCCGTTCGCGACCAGCACTTCGAGGGCGGTTTGATGCGCGGGATCGGAGAGGCCGTGCGTGTCCCGGCCGATGAACAGCGGGCCGTCGGTGCCCTGCTCGGCCCGATACTCGCAGATGGCCTGCGTTATCGCGGCGATGTGGTCGTCGTTGAACTTGCCGTCGAACGAGCTTCCTCGATGCCCGCTCGTACCGAACACGACTGCCTCGGCCGGATTCGCGGGGTCGGGTTTCCGCTCGTGGTACGCGCGCACGAGCTGGTCGATGTCGACGAGATCCTGGGGCTGGGCGACGGTGCCTGCACGGTTCATGACACTAATCTACGCTGTATCCATGCGTCGATTTGCCTTTCTCGGACCATCCGGGACGTTCACTGAATCCGCCCTCGACCAGGTGGCCGACCCCGCAGAAGCGGAGCGAGTGGCGGTCTCGAGCGTCCACGAGGCATTGCACGCGGTCGCCGACGAGCGGGTCGACGCCGCGATGATCGCGCTCGAGAACTCGATAGAGGGCGGCGTCACGAGCGCGCAGGACGCGCTCGCCAAGACTCCGGGCCTGCGCATCCTCTCGGAGCACCTGGTCCAGGTGAACTTCGCGCTCGTGGCTCCGGCGGGGACGAACCTGGCGGACATCGAAACGATCGCAGCGCATCCCGTCGCGTACGCGCAGTGCGCGGCCTGGCTGGCCGCGAACCTGTCGGGAGCGGTCCACCTGCCCGCCGCATCCAACGTTGCCGCCGCGCGCGACCTCGGCGTTTCGGCCGCACAGGCGGCGATCTCTACGCCGCGAATCACCGAGGTCGTCACGGGGCTCGACGTGCTCGCAACCGACATCGCCAACACGACGGATGCGCAAACCCGATTCGTGCTCGTCGGCCGCGGCCCCGAGCTGCCGAAGCAGACAGGGGCAGACAAAACGTCACTCATCGTCGAGCTGGCGAGCGACCGAGCAGGTTCGCTGCTGGACGTACTGGAACAGTTCGCCACCCGCGGCGTCAACCTCTCGCTCATCCAGTCCCGCCCGATCGGCGACCGACTCGGCAGGTACCGGTTCGTGATCGATGTCGAGGGGCACATCCGTGACGAACGAGTCGCGGCGGCCATGCTGGGCCTCAAGCGCGTTTCACCGAAGGTCACCTTCCTCGGCTCGTACGCGCGCGCCGACCGGCAGGCGCCCGTCATCCCCGACCGGTTCAGTGATGCCTCTTTCGAGGATGCCCGCGACTGGCTCAGAGAGATTCTGACGGAAGCCCCGGTCGCGCAATAGCTCGTGCGGCGCCTATTGCTTGATGCGAATGGCGAGCGCCTCTTTCTGCACGTAGCAACCGAGTTTCACAACTTCGCCGATAAGGTCACCGTCGATCTGCAGTTCGATCGGCGTGTCGAACTCGAGTTCGACCCTCTTCATCTGCCCGAACTGCAGTTCGGGAATCGCCTTGCGATCCGGTAGGACCGACAGCTTGCGCAGCTCTCGCTGAATCGGCGATGAGTTACTCGCGACTTCGTGCATGACCTGCATCCACGAGAGCGGACCACTGGGGTTCAGCACGGCGATGTCGAGCAGCCCGTCGTCCAGTTCGGCGTCGGGCATGAACCGCACATTGCCCTGCACCATGCCCGCGTTGCCGATCATGATCGTGTTCGCGCGGAACTCTTCAACGTCGTCGCCATCGACGGCGCCGCGCACGTTCACCTTGCGAACGTCCTTGAGCGCTCGCAGCAGACCGCCGACGTACGCGACCCAGCCGAGCTTCTTCTTCATCTCACTGTCGGTCTCCGCCATCGTTGCGGCATCGAGCCCGACGCCGGCCATGACGACGAACGGATACTCGCTCTCCTGACCGTCTTCGTCGGTGACAGCAGCGCGTGCCAGATCGATCTTCTCGGTCTTACCGTGCACGGCCACGCGAACGGCGCTGTCGATGCCACCGAGCGGAATGTTCAGATTTCGCGCCAGTAGGTTGCCGGTGCCGGCGGGCACGATGCCGAGCGGGATGTCCGTTCCCGCGAGTTGTTCAGCCACGATGCGCACGGTGCCGTCACCGCCCGCGACAAGCACGAGATCGGGCTTGACCGCAACCGCTTTCTTCGCCGCCGCCGCTCCCTGATCGTCGGCATCGGTCTCGAAGAAGTTCAGATCACTCTTCGCAGCCGGCACCTCCTCATGGAGGGCATTGCGGAGCTCGCGCTCCTCGGCCTTCACCGGATTGAACACGACAGCGACCTTCATAGGTCTAACCGTAGACTATGGGGGTGATCGATCTGCAGGTACTTCGCGAACATCCCGACACCCTTCGTGCAAGCCAGGAGCGCCGCGGAGATCCCGTGCATCACGTCGATGCCGCGATCGAGGCGGATGTCCTGCGCCGTTCAACCCTGAGCGAATTCGAACAGCTGCGCGCCGAGCAGAACGCGCACGCATCCAAGGTCGGCAAGGCATCGAAGGAGGAGCGCCCCGCCCTCATCGCGGAGGCGAAGGATCTCGCCCAGCGCGTCAAGGACGCCCAAGCGATCGCGAACGACGCACAGGCCGCACTCGACACCGCTGTGCAACGAATCGCGAACGTTGTTATCGACGGTGTTCCAGCAGGCGAAGAAGAGAACTTCGAGGTGCTGCAGCACAGCGGGCCGCGCACGCACGGTGAGACGGTCGAGCCCTTGGCATTCGAACCCAAGGATCACGTCGAACTCGGCGAGAACCTCCGCGCTTTCGATCTCGCTCGCGGCGCGAAGGTATCCGGCACGCGGTTCTACTACCTCACGGGGCCGGGGATGCGGCTCGAGCTCGCGCTCATGCTGCTAGCGCTCGATCGCACCGCGGAAGCGGGCTGTATACCGCTCGTCACGCCGACCCTCGTGCGTCCGGAGATCATGCAGGGCACCGGTTTTCTCGGTGAGCACGCGAGCGAGGTGTATTACCTGCCCGCCGATGATCTCTATCTGACCGGGACAAGCGAGGTTGCGCTCGCCGGCTACCACTCCGATGAGATCCTCGATCTGACCGAGCCGAAACGCTACGCGGGCTGGTCGACCTGCTACCGCCGCGAGGCCGGCAGCGCCGGCAAGGACACCCGCGGCATCCTGCGCGTGCACCAGTTCAACAAACTGGAGATGTTCTCGTTCGTGCGCCCCGAGGATGCCGAGCGCGAGCACGAGCGCATGCGCGACATCCAGATCGACTTGCTCGATGCGTGCGAGCTCGACTACCGCGTCATCGACGTCGCCGCCGGAGACCTCGGCACGAGCGCGGCACGCAAGTTCGATATCGAAGCGTGGGTGCCGTCGCAGCAGACCTACCGCGAGCTGACGAGCACCTCGAACTGCACAACATTCCAGGCTCGCAGGCTCGGGACACGATTCAAGAACGACGACGGCAAGAATGTTCCCGTTGCCACACTGAACGGAACGGCCGCGACGACCCGCTGGATGGTCGCCATCCTCGAGCAGCACCAGCAGGCCGACGGCAGCGTGCGAATTCCCGCGGCGCTACGGCCCTACATGGGCGGCGTCGACGTTCTCGAGCCGATCGCGTAGCGGCGGCTTCATGACAGACCCCTTCCTGATCGCGCTCGACGTCGACGGCACCATCGTCCACGAAGACAATTCGCTCTCGCCGAGCGTGTACGAAACCATTCGCGAGGTCGAAGAGGCCGGCCACGAAATCATCATCGCGACCGGTCGTTCGTTTCCGGGGACATACGAGATCTGCGAACGGCTGGATATTCGACCGCAGCTGCTGGTGTCGGCCAACGGAGCGCTCATCATGCGCCACACGAAACCGGAGTTCGATGACGAGCGCGCCTACACGATCGACCATGTCGAAACGTTCGACGCGGCGCCAGTGCTCGAACTCGTGCGCGAACGGCTGCCTGAGGGGCAGTTCATGGTCGAGAACGCCGAGGGATTGCGAAGGTTCACGCACACGACTTTCGGCTGGGAAATCTCGCACGGCCTCCGCGTCCCTTTCGAAGAACTCGCCGTCGAACCGGCGATGCGAGTCGTCGTCATGAGCCCTTCGCACGAGACGGAAGAGTTCTTGAGCATCGTCGAAGACATGGGGCTCCACCAGGTTTCGTACACGGTCGGATTCTCATCCTGGTTGGATCTCGCTCCCGAAGGCGTCAATAAGGCGACGGGCCTGGCACGAGTCAATGCGGAACTCGGCTATCACCCGAGCAGGGTCCTGTCAGCGGGAGACGGCAGAAACGACATCGAAATGCTCGAGTGGACCGCCAAGGGAGAGGGCATCGCCATCGCGATGGGACAGGCTCCCCCGGTCGTGACCGCGGCGGCGAACGCCAAGACCACGAGCGTTGCAGAAGACGGGCTGGTGAAGGCCCTTCGCACGCACGTACTGCATGCCTGAAGAGGGGTGCCCGCTCTGCACGCGTGTAGCGAGCAGATAGCCGACTCGTAGCATCCACGGTTACAATAGCTCAGGCTCGGTTGCAGATCGGGTCATGGAGGGCTGTCCGAGCGGCCGAAGGAACTGGTCTTGAAAACCAGCAGGCGAGAGCCTCGTGGGTTCGAATCCCACGCCCTCCGCGCGTAGGGGGAGGAACGCATGACTGAATTCCGCACCGTTGACGCGAGGGGCATCACCCCTCGCCACGGCAAGCTCAAACCGCACCGTCCGGTTCGACGGGTGCTGAGCTATGTCGCAATGGGCGTCGCCGCGGTGATGGTGGCGACCGTCGGCGTTGCGGGATTCTCGGTTTGGCAGCTCTCCTCGAACCTCGACACCGTTGACCTAGCGGGTGGCGACGGGGCCGAGATCCCCCAGTTCCAGGATCAAGAGGGCGGCTTCAACGTGCTCGTCGTCGGATCCGACACCCGCGCCGACCAGGAGTCGGTGGGTGGCACCCACGAGGGTGAGTTGAACGACGTCACGATGCTGCTGCACGTCCATGAAGATCATCAGGGAGCGACCGTCATCTCGTTCCCGCGCGACCTCATGGTCGACTTCCCGTCCTGCCCCGCACAGGAGGACGGTGGCGCTGAAACGCCCGCTGGCCACGGCGTGCAGCTCAACACGGCCCTCGAACGAGGCGGCCTCCCCTGCGCTGTCACGCTGATCGAGTCGATGACCGGCCTGGAGATTCCGTACGTCGCGAAGATCACGTTCGACGGTGTCATCAACATGTCGACCGCGGTCGGCGGTGTTCCGGTCTGCTTCGCCGGCCCCATCGACGACCCGCGTGCTGACCTGCACATCCCCGAGGCAGGAACGTACGACCTCGAGGGCGAAGACGCGCTGAACCTCCTGCGATCCAGGTACGGGGTCGGCGACGGCTCCGATCTGAGCCGCATCTCCTCGCAGCAGGTCTTCCTGTCGGCACTGATTCGGAAGATGCAGTCCGACGAGGTGCTCGGAAACTTCACATCCCTGTACCGCATCGCGCAAGTCGCGAGCGAGAACATGACGCTCTCGACCAGCCTCAGCGACCCCGCGACGATGGTCGGCATGGCGAATGTGCTCAGAAACATCCCGCTGAGCACGATGCAGTTCGTCACCTACCCGACGACACCCGCAGGGATGCGCGTCGCGCCGGATTACTACACTGCCGAACTCATGATGGAGCTGGTCAGGAACGACGAAGTCATCCCCATGGACCCGTCTGATCTCGAGAACCCCGATTCGGAAGAAGCGGAAGAGTCGCCGGACTCGACGGAGGAGACGACGGAGCCGGAGGCACCGTCTCCCAGCGAGTCTGAGGACGAATCCGAAACCGAACCGAGCGACCCCTCGGACCTCGAGGGGCTCGTCGATGGGCAGTCTGCCGAAGAGGAGTCGTGCATCCAGCCGTACGGTTCGTACTGACGCCCCGGGGGTCGAGAGGATAGTCGAAAGAGTGCCCTTTGGGAGGCTCCCGCAGGGCCCTCTTTCGCCTATTTTCCGGATGACTCCGAGGGGCCGGATTCGAGTGTTTTTACAATGGGCTACGGGCCTCCGAGGTCCACGTCTCACGACGTGAATTGAGCGGTCTTGCTCTGCTACAGTGATAGCTGGCCCGATGCAGAACGGCTCCGGGTCAAGGAGACGTGCCGGAGCGGCCGAACGGACTTCACTGCTAATGAAGGGTCTCGTGAAAACGGGACCGGGGGTTCAAATCCCCCCGTCTCCGCCAACTTCCCGGGTGTGATATCGCTGGAGAGCGAATCGCACCCGGGGGCTCTGTTTCTCGCCCCGGCTCTCGAGTCAGATGAGTGTTGGCTTCGAAACTCGGTTGGGCCAACGCGTGTCGGCCATTCAGAGCAGACTTGCGGTCGGTATTCGACAAGAATTCCGACCGCAACCCAGCGCTGAACGACACGAGGGGCGTGATCCCGGCGCCGGCCGGGTCTGCACACTCATACACTTGCCGAATGAGCTTTGCAGAGGAACTCACTCGACAGGCTGCCGGTCTCGACGATCGTTTCGGCGCCGACCGCGCAGCAGAGTTCTCACTCGCACTACCCGACCTTGTGGACCGGCTGCTGCGTGACTGGCAACTCCGCAGCGGCGACAGGATTTCGGCTGGTGCGACCTCGGTCGTCATCGACGTCACCGATGCCGCGGGTGAGCTCTCCGTTCTCAAACTCAGCCCGGACGCCGAGTTTCTAGCCAGACAGGCAGGGATGCTGCGCCACTTCGCTCCTACTGGCCGCGTGCCGCTCGTACGAAAGTCTTCTGAGGAGCTCGGAGCAGTTCTGCTGGAGCGCGTCATTCCGGGCGTTGAGAGTGATGAAGATCTCCCTTCGCTGCAGGATTGGGCCGCGCTGCTGCGCGAGTTGCACGACACGGATCCGAGCGGCATCGAAGAAGCGCTCGATGCGCGCTGCTTCGACATGTTCGAACGCATCGGAGCACGGCAGCGGATGCCGGAGGTACGGGAGCACATCCCCGACACCGTGTGGGAGGCCGCGGTCGAACTGTGTCGCTCACTGCTCGCCTCGACGGACGCACCTGCCGCCATCCATGGCGATCTCCATCTCGGCAATGCACTGACGAGCGAGCGGCGGGGTCTCGTTGCCATCGATCCGAAGCTGTGCGTAGGCGATCGCTGTTTCGACATGGTCGACTTCGTGATCGCCACCGGAGGGCCCGAGGAGTTCACGCAGCGCGTTCACGAGTTGGCACGTCTGACAGGTGTGACGCCCGATCGGTTGCTTGCTTGGTCGCGAGTCAACGCCGTCGTAACAGCCATATCGAGGACGCGCTGGAACGGATTCACAAGCCGAAGTGCCGATCTGCTGTCGTTCGCGGGGTTCGCAGCTTGACGGGTCCGTCAGTGAGGAAAGGACATGCCGCATGAGTGTTGTTCTGAGAGCAGCCGGGTTCACGTTCCGAGTGCAGTGGTCCGAGCACGAGCAGGACTACATCGGCACTGTCCGTGAGCTGCCGAGGCTGCGCGTCTTCTACGGCAATCAGGATGCCGCTCTTACGGGAATCCTACGGCGCACGGTCCGAGAACTCGGCGGCGAAGACGCGAGTGAAAGCGACTTGGAGCGCGCACGGCTGCTCCGCGACACGCTGGCCGAAATCGAATCCTCACCAAATTGACACTGCACGTGGTTCGCGGTGTAAGCTAGACGCTGGCTCAGTAAGCCGTGCGCCCCTAGCTCAACGGATAGAGCATCTGACTACGGATCAGAAGGTTGGGGGTTCGAATCCCTCGGGGCGCGCAATTGATTTAGGGCGGTACCAGCATTGGTGCCGCCCTAAATCAATATCTGGGTACTGATTCGAACCCATATCTGGCTACTGCGGCGGCGACACCGGGGTACTTTCGGAAGTAGCTGTCAGCCTCCGTTGTAGAGGGTGGCGCTGCCGTCGTCGACACGGTCACGGAATTGCCGCAGCACGTCGAGACTCTCGTCACGCAGCCGACCGGTTGCGACCTCGATGCCTCTCGCCTTCAACTGCTCACGCCAATTCGAGGGCACCGGGCCCTCGTCGAAACCCGTGAGCCGCTCGACTTCAACACCTTCAACCGAGAATTCCAGGGCTCCGATGCCCGACCAAATGATCGCACCGAGGCACATCGCGCACGGTTGAGCGTTGACGACCAGCAGCGGTCCCTCGCCAGCGGCGGCCAGGTTCCACGCCCGCTTCCGCGTCTGAGCGATACCGAGTGCGACCATCTCTGCGTGGGAGGAGGCGAGACCGGAGTGCAGCACAAGATTCACACCTGCCGCAATGATGTCGCCGTCCTGACGGTCGATCACCAGTGCGGCGAAAGGACCTCCGGCCCCCTCGGCCACTGTACGAGTCGCGAGGTGATTGACCGTCCGGATTCGTTCCTCGGGATCAGGAAGGCGCTGCGGCAGTACATCGCGAGCATCCAGGAACCACTTCGGCAACTCCACGCCATAGCCGGTCGGTTGCTGATGGATATTGTTCACACGTTCCCTCTCAGCACCGGACGAGATCGGTCATCATGGCACGCTCGATGGTAGCGACCATCGCGAAGAAGTTCCAGCGTGCAACGCTCCTCGGCAGAAGAGTTCCGAGAGGCGAAGCCGGGCTGCCGAGTTCGTACAGGGAAACAGCACGAACGACGTGGCTCGACAGAGGCATTCGACGTCGGGCCCGGACCGCTGACCGATAGACGCACGTGTTCCTGAACCGTGCGCTTGCTTTTAACGGTGCGCCTTCGCATCGTACTCGCCCGTGAATGCTCCGGCGGCGCGGATGCAGTCACGGGCGAGATGGCGGCTTCAGGTTCCTGAGTTGTATCGCGACGGTGGAATCAGCGCTCTACGTCGGCCACAACGTGCGCCCAGTCGACGTCAATACAATGGCACGAGCGCGCAAATGAAAGAGCAGGTGAATGGCTTGAGCGAACCGCAAGTGGAGTCGGCCGTGGGAACCGATGCAGTCGACCCGGCGATCCTGAAACGTAGCAGCCTGTCTCGCATCGATTACGTCGATCACTTCGCGCTCACGCCCTTCGACGCGACGAACGCATCCGCCGAGCGGTGGGCACGAACCATGTTCGGCGACGTACCGACAGCGGCCGAGCGTTTCATCTGGAAGGGTCTCTTGCGGTTGCGTCTGCGGAGGGGCCGGTCCTCCACAACGGTCGCGGGCTGGCTGATCAGCGAAAAGTCACAGAGCTGGATTCGACTGCAGGCCGCTTCGGCAGCACTGACCGCCAATCTCATCCTGCATGCGACCGAAGACTCACTGTCGCTGACAACGCTCTTGACGTACGAACGTGCCAGAGGCTCCATGGTTTGGCGCCCGCTCTCCTCCGTGCATCGCCGTCTTTCACCGGGCATCCTGCGGGATGCCGTCAGCGAGCTCTCAGTAGACGACGCCGACGCCCAAGATCAGTCCGGTCGATCCTGAGCACGAGTCCGGCGATCAACCTCAGCTGCCTCGGTAGTGCGTTGCCGGGTCAACGGGAGGGGTACCCGGCATCCGGCTCCATCGCAACGTGCGAGAAGCTCCAAGCAACCGCACGCAAACGAGCGGATGCCGTAAGACACTTCAACGAACCTCGTACGCACGCAGGAACGCGTCACGCCCTGATTCACAGCGTCCTCGATAGCCTCGGGATCCCCGGTTCGTGTCCCTCCCACGGTGAACTCGCGTAGCCGGGCCTGCGTAAGCGCAAGAAAACGCTGCGCGGCCATGCCGGGGTCATCGATATGTCGATCCTCCCTGCGTTGCCGAGCCGGCCTGCGAGCGCCCTACCGGGTACTGCCAAGGAGTCAGTCGGCCAGGGCACCGCGGCACTCTTCATCGTGGTGCAGCTCTTCGCCTCCGCGGGCGTTACCGTCGTCGGATTCCTCACGGAATCATCCGCGAACCCCGCCGGAAGCGCCTATTGGCTGATCGCAGTACTGGCCCTCGGCGTAACGGCTGCGGCTTCGCTCATGCCGGGGAAGCCACGGGCCGTGTGACGTTCGAACGAATCGCGGCGAGCCAGCACTGCGGTTTCAGAATGGTGAGCGGACTGCCTCGATGAGCGCTGCAGAGAGCACTTCTCCGCAGAGGTATTCGGTGTCTTCTCCCAGACTGCCGAGCGACAAATGCACGTGATCCTGATTCGAGCGTCTACTGGTGAACGCGCTCCCTCCCGCCACGGAGATGCCCTTGGCAGCAAGGGATACCATCGCGCTCTGTTCCGACAGCACGGGGACCCAGAGGCTCAGCCCGGCGTTCGAGCGTATCTGCAGACCCTGTTCCGCGAAGGCGGCTGTGAAATGGTCACGTCGTCGATCGTATTCAGCACGCGCCCTCTCGATGCCGGCCAATACATCCGGATCGGTGAGACAGACTTCCAATATCATCCGGTTCACACCGCTGACCCAGTCACCGCCCGCGCGCCACACCGAGACCCGTTCCATCACGGAGACCGGGCCCGCGATCGAAGCAACCCTTACATCGGCGTGGATGTCTTTCGAAAACGATGTCATCAAGATCACACGTTCCGGAGCGAGGCTAGCGAGCCGTACGCGCTTTTTCGGAACAAGCGCCCCGTGATGGTCGATTTCGATTGCGACGGCATCATGCTCCCGCAGCAGCTTGGCGATCTCCCTGAGGTTGCCGCCGGGCACATTACGCCCAGTCGGGTTATGTACCCGAGTTTGAACGATCAGTGCTTTGACACCCGATGTCAGTGCTCGCTCGAGCGCTTCGATCTCGTACCCGTGTTCGCCGAATGGAATGGGAGCGGTACTCATGCCAGCCTGCTTCAGGATGATCGGATACAGCGGGAACTCCGGATCTCCGACACCGACTGCGGACCCGCGATGCGCCACAGCCTGGAGCACCCTCGGTAGCGCTCCGATCACATCGTTGGCCAGCATGAGTGATTCCGGTTCGTATCCCAACCTGGTGAGCAGCTCCGTCTGCAGAGCGGGCGATACCTCATCCTTGCCTGCGTACCCGTTGAATGTGCCGCGCCGCCCGACCTTGGCAAGCACCGCGCCGAGATCGGCTTGCAAGGAGAGATCGGGGTAACTCGCCGCTAGGTTGTACTTGAATTTCGAACGGTCGATACCTCGAGTTCTGTACGAAGTCGCCTGGACAGGCTTGACGATGCGAGACCCGCCACGGCGCTTCGTCTCCACAACTCCCATCTGCACAAGGCTCGACCAAGCGCGGCTGATCGTCGATGTCGAGAGCTGCAGTCGATCGCTCAACGATTGAATAGTCGGCAGGCGATCCCCGGAGTTCAGCACTCCGCTCCGTGTGCCCAGCAACACGGCATCGACGAGCGCGTCACTCGTGAGCTGTGTCATGTTCGCACGTAAATAGTCTACTAAGCCGTCAATATCATTCACGTATTAAAGCTATTCCATTCTTTAATAGTCGTCCATACCATTGGCAGGTACATCCGCACCCTGAACGTGGGAGGTACCATGCGTTTTCACAGCAAAAGAATCTGCACCGGCATAGCTATCGCGGGAGCGATGGCACTCGGGCTCACGGCCTGCAGCGGCGGTGCCACTGACGGCGGCGATGGGGACGCGCTCCCCGTCAACAATCCGGGCACACTCACCATCTGCATTTCGAAAAACGCTTACGAGCCGATGTACTGGAACGAGGGCGGCACTCTCACGGGATTCGATATCGATGCGATCGAAGCGATTGGCGATCATCTCGACCTCGACGTCTCCTTCAGCGAGATGGCATTCGACGGACTCCTCCCCGCACTCACCTCGAACCGTTGTGACATCCTTCGCTCGGGTCTGTACGTCAACGAGGAACGCGCAGCGCAGACGGATGCGATCCCCTATCTTCAGACCGGCCCGGCGCTGATCGTCCCAGCGGGCAACCCACTCGGGCTCGAGAGCACCGAAGACCTCTCAGGTCTCAGCATCGCAGTGCAGGCCGCATCTGCGAACGAACAGATTCTGCGCGACATCAGCGATGAGCTGGAGTCGCAGGGCCTTCCCGGCATCGAGTTCTCCGTCTACCCCGAGCTTCCCGAGACGATCGCCGCGCTGACGAACGGCAGGGTCGACGCCACCATGGAAACAGACGTCGCCGCAGGTCAGGCAGCGGCTACCTTGGGGGACGACTACGAGATGCTGGGGACGATCTTTCCCGCTGAGACCGAGTTCGGCATGTTCATGCCACGCGACAGTGAGCTCACCCAGCACGTGCTCGATGCAGCGATCACGCTGACAGACGATGGCACGTTCGCCGAAATCGCGGAGCTCTACGAACTCGATCCGGGCCGAATCGTGGCGCCGGAGGTGGTTCGCTGATGAGCTTCGACCCCCAGGTCTTCCTCGACGCGCTGTTCTCGCGCACCTATCTGATGGGTGCGATGACCGCGATCACGCTGGCGATCCTCGTGCAGGTGGCGGCGTGCATACTGGGATTCTTCCTCGCGCTGGGTCGGAACAGTAAGCGTTCATGGCTCTCTTCGCTCAGCGCCGGCTATGTCTGGCTGTTCCGTGCGATCCCGGCGCTCCTGATCCTGATCTTGATCTGGAATGCTCTGCCACAGGTGATCCCCGTTCTGAAAATGAGCTGGTTCACCCCCTACATGGCCGCATTCTTCGGGCTCACGCTCCTCGAGACCGCGCTCATGGCCGAAATTTTCCGCTCGGCGCTGAACTCGATTTCACCGGGTCAAACGCTCGCATCGCGTGCGCTCGGCCTGAAGCCCGCGAGCACCTACTGGCACGTGCTCATCCCGCAGATGGTTCGGGTAGCGATCCCGCCTACGGGTAATCAGTTCATCATGACGGTGAAGATGACCAGTCTTGCCTCCGTCATCTCGTTGCAGGAGCTGTTGTATACGGCCGCCCAAGACGTGTCGCGCACCTTCAGCTACGCCGAGTACTACTCGGCCGCTGCGGTCTACTACCTCGTGTTGGTGTCTTTATTCATGATTGGGCAGAACTGGCTCGAGCGAAAATTCTCCTGGAGGAGCGCGATCTCGAAGAAGAAACGAAAAGTCAGCCTGGATACGCAGCAGCTGAAGGAGGTAGCCGGTGTCAAGTGAACCGAAACTGCTCAGTGCTCTCGGCGTGACCAAGATCTACCACGAACAACCCGCAGTAGACGGCGTCACCCTTGAGACCAGCAGGGGCGAGGTTACCGCAATCCTCGGTCCATCCGGGTCGGGAAAGTCGACATTTCTGCGCAGTCTCGCCCTCCTGGAGCCCATCGATGAGGGAGAGATCCGTTTCGAGGGAGAACTCGTCGGGCAACGGCAACGCGGATCTCGACTCATTCCCGCGCCGGAGAGGAAGCTCGCAGAGGATCGAGCGACAATCGGCATGGTCTTCCAAAGCTTCAATCTCTTTCCGCACATGTCGGTCGAGCAGAACATCATGCTCGCACTGAAAGTGCACCGCCGAGGCACGAAGTCCGAGAACCGTGAGGTTGCCGCCGAGATGTTGAACAAGGTAGGCATGCACGGTTACGCCTCGAAGTTCCCCAGCGAACTCTCCGGCGGCCAGCAGCAGCGAGTCGCCATCGCTCGCGCCCTGGTACTGAAGCCCAAGATCATGCTCTTCGACGAACCTACTTCCGCGCTAGACCCCGAACTCGTTCGCGAGGTGCTGCGAGTCATGGAGGGGCTCGCAGAAGAGGGCATGACGATGATCGTCGTCACGCACGAGGTGGGCTTCGCGAAGAACGTCGCGTCGCGGGTACTTCTCTTCGAGCAGGGGAAAGTTATGGAGGACTCGCCACCGTCACGATTCTTCTCGAACGAGGCATCCTCCCGCACGGCAGCCTTTCTCGAACACGTCCTGTAACCGCTCCGTCCTCCTCGCATCCCGACAACAGCGCATTACCGCGCCGTCGCATCCCACTGAAAGGAACCACGATGACCACGACAGACTATTACGGCCCAGCGGAAAACTACTTCCACAAGCTCCTGGGGCCGGAGCCGGAGCCAGGCTTTAGCGATGTCAAAGAGCTGGAAGCGAACTGGGGCCGCCGCTGGGGTCGCGGCGACGAGACCGGCGCCCTTCGCATGGTGATCGTGCGTCGCCCTAACCCGGGCATGGGCGACATCCGCGCCGACGCATGGAGCGAGGAGGCGCAGGCGCTCGTCGACCCCAACAGGAACTGGTACTACAAGCGCGAGACACCACCCGACATGGTCAAGGTGCTCGACCAGCACCAGCAACTCGTAGACGCTCTCGAAGCCGAGGACGTCGAGGTCATCGTCGCTCCCGAACTGTCGCGCACTTTCACCAAGTCGGTATACGCTCGCGACCCCCTCCTGACCGTCCCCGGCGGCGCGATCATCGGCCGACTCGCACCGAGGATGCGCAGGGGGGAAGAGCAGAGCATCACGCAGACCGTCGCGGCACTCGGGATGCCGATACTCGGCACGATCACCGGCACAGGGCTCCTGGAAGGGGGTTCGTTCCACATGCTGCGTAAAGACCTGGCGGTCTACGGGACCTCGATCCGATGCAACGAGGAAGGCGCTCGCCAGCTCGAAAACCTGCTGCAGCCGCTTGGCATCGAACTCATCACCGTGCCTTTGCCCGGCTACACCATCCACACGGACGGGCAGTTCATGGTGCTCGACGACTCCACGGTCATGGCGAACCCACACCGTCTGCCCTTCGAATTCCTCTCGCGCCTCGAAGCACTCGGGTACGAGATCATCCATCCACACCGCGACGAGCAGAACTCCTGCAACTCGCTGATGGTGCGTCCCGGTCGCATCATCATGGCCTCGATCTATCCGCACACTGCTGAGATGCTGCGCTCTCGGGGTTTCGAGATCGTGCCGATCGACTACGACGAGATCATCCACAATGGAGGGAACATCCACTGCTCTACGACAGAGCTGATCCGCGATTGGAGCTGAACTACCCAACCGCCGAGGAGGCCGGAACATGAACAGCAATGACACCGATTTCCTGGCCGACTGGGAGCAGCTCTCCCAGATCGGTCGCGTCGAGGGGACCCTCGGCGTCGATCGAGAAGCCGCGAGCGCAGCGGACGGTGAACAGCGCCGGTGGTTCGCAGAGCTCCTCCGCTCGCGCGGGTTCACCGTGCATCGGGACGAGATCGGCAATCTCTTCGGTCTGCTGGAGCTCGTCCCCGGAGCGCCCTATGTGCTGACCGGCTCACACCTGGACTCGCAGCCAACTGCAGGCCGTTTCGATGGTGCCTACGGCGTACTGGCCTCGGCCTACGCCTGTTTCCGCCTCGCGGATCGGCTGCGCAACGAAGCTGCTCCACCGGTTCGCAATCTCGCAGTCGTCAATTGGTTCAACGAAGAGGGTTCCCGTTTCAAGCCGTCACTGATGGGCAGCGGGGTTTTCACCGGGAAGCTCTCGCTCGCCGAGGCGCTGGAGACCCGCGACAAGAAGGGCACGAGCGTACGGGCCGCTCTGGACGCTTTGGAAGAGCGGGGGAACTTCGCTGCGCTGAACGTCGCTTCCTATGCAGAGATTCACGTGCAGCAGGGCCGCAGCATGGAGGAGGGCGGTATCGCCATCGGGCTCGTCGACGCTACCTGGGGAGCACGTAAATACGAGCTGCGTGTTCGGGGCGAGCAGTCGCACAGCGGCTCGACGCTGATGACGGATCGTCGCGACGCACTCCTCGCTGCCGCGCGGCTGATCGTCGCCGCAAGGGAGCTTGTAGACGAATTCCCTCCTGGAGCGCTGCATTCGGCGTGCGGCGAGATACAGGTCTATCCTAATTCGCCTGTCGTAGTTGCGAGCGAAGCGTCGGTACTGATCGACTTCCGGTCCGAAAACACTGAATTTCTGCAGGAGGCTGCCCGCAGATTCCTCACGATCGCCGCAGAAATCGCCGAACAGGACCGCGTCGAGGTAGAGATCGCCGCCGAGCACTCGTGGGAGCGCAATCCCTACACCCCGCAGGGCGTCGAATTGGCTCGCGCTGTGGCCCAGGAGCTGGGGGTGACGCACGACACGGTCATGACCGTCGCGGGTCACGACTCGACGAATATGAAGGACGTCGTACCGACGGTCATGCTCTTCGTGCCGAGCGTCGAAGGACGGTCGCACAGTGTGCGGGAGCTCACCTCCGACGCTGACATGCTCGCCGGCGTGAGAATGCTCACTGAGGTTGTGCATCGGCTTGCATCGAGTCAGGACCTGTAGCAAGGATCCGCCGACGGTGAACATGCCCTGTCACATGTCGGTCGTGGCCCCTAGGCTGGGAGCAACCTATCGGCGATGCGCTGACGCCCGTCGGCGCACATACGGATGGAGGACACTATGGCGAAGACACACCCCTATACCGTCCCCGGCCTCACCCTCGAAGAGGGCCAGGGCCTGAACGATGCTTTGCAGAGTCGGCTGAACGCGATGAACGACCTGCACCTCACGCTCAAGCACGCGCACTGGAACGTAGTCGGCCGCAACTTCATCGCCGTCCACGAGATGCTCGATCCGCAGATCGACCTGGTTCGCGGGTTCGCAGACGAAATCGCGGAGCGCATAGCGACACTCGGCGGCTCACCGGTCGGTGTTCCCGGTCGCAGCGAGTACCAGCACAGCGATCACGTCTACGGTGTCGACAGGGCATCGACGCAACATCATCTCAAAGAACTCGCCGAAGTGTACGACCGCGTCATCGCGTCGCACCGCGAAGCTATCGAACTCTCAGGCGAGGTCGACCCGATCACGGAAGACATCCTGATCGGCCAATCCAAGGAGCTCGAAAAGTTCCAGTGGTTCGTGCGAGCCCATCTCGAGGACTCCGCTGGCGAGATCCCCGGCTAACGCCGCGAGAACAGTAAGTGACCCTCGGCTCAGCCGGGGGTCACTTCGTTTCAGAGGTAGTCGGGAGCGTTCGGCAGCCCGAAGTACTCCTCGAGGGTGTCGTAGCCGCCCTCGTGCATGTCGCGCGCAACGTCTTCGCCAACGTACCGCCAGTGCCACGGTTCGTAGTGGTACCCCACGATGCCCTGCAGGCCGTCCGGGTACCGAAGAATGAACCCGTACTGCCACGCGTTCTCGTTGACCCACTGTCCCGACGCCGTATTCGTGTACGCATCGCCGAGCGCGCATCCCTGCCCCTCACCCATGATGTCGGCGGCGAGCCCTAGCTGGTGCTCGCTGTGACCGGGGCGCGCGCTCGTTCGATCAGCGGCCTCCTGCCCATGACTGTTGACGAAGTTGTTGTAGACGTCGTGCTGGTACCAGTAGGAGCGGTACCCCGAGCACAGCACGAACCCGGTTCCGGTTGCGGCCGTGACATCGCGGTTCATGGCGGCCAGTGCCTCGTTGGCGTCGGGATGCAGGGGCTGGCCGTTCACGCTGTGCACGGTTGACGGCACGGTTTCCGGCTCATACTCGACATCCAGCAGCGGTCGCGTCTTGCTGACCACCACCGTGATGCTCGACGGCGTATCGATGTCGTAGCCACGCGGATTCGAAGCCTGCGGTCGGCCATCCGTGTCGTCCTGAGTCGGTTCCGGCTCCTGCTCCTCGGTCGGTGAAGGTGTCGGCGAGGGAGAAGGGCTGGGCGTCGGGGACGGCGAGGGAGAAACCGTCGGCGAGGGCGACGGGCTCCCGCTGGCCTCTACGTCCTCTTCTGCCGCGCATCCCGACAGGATGACCGCGACCCCGACTGCCAGCGCGGCGATCGTAAACAACGGGTTGCGTTTCCTTCTCAGCACCATGCGATTCTAATGCGGAGAGCTGGACGAACGCATCCGACTACGCTTCGGAAAAGCTCCGGCTTGACAAGCAGGAGTAGCATAGCTGGGTGTTGAATAGTCGTCGTGTGTCTTCCAAGGAACGTTCACAGGCGATCGTAGACGCAGGCGGGATGACCCGCCGCCAGATCATGCTCGTCGTGGTCGGTCTCATGGTCGCGATGTTCCTGTCCTCGCTCAGCCAGACCGTCGTCGGCACTGCGATGCGCACCATCGCCGACGACCTTCACGGCCTCGACCAGCAGGCATGGGTAGTCACTGCCTTCCTGATCGTTTCGACGGTCGTGACCCCCGTGTACGGCAAGCTCTCCGACATCTTCGGTCGCCG
>NZ_CAMEFJ010000045.1 GCF_945915485.1 uncultured Agrococcus sp. | reverse complement strand
TGCGACATTCCGGGTCTCTGCGTTCTGTCGCGCACGGCCGCTAGTGTCGGTGTATGGGCGATCTGTTCGACGACTACGACAAGCCTCTGGCCAATCAGCCCCGCCGGAGTGGCAAGCCCTGGGACGAAATGTTCTCAGCACCCGGCACTCCCCGAGCTCCGTACCGAGAGATCTACGAGGCGCTCAGCACGCTGAGCCAGGAGGAACTCGGCGGGAGGGCGGACGCGCTCGCGAGGTCGTACCTCGCGCAGGGCGTCACGTTCGACTTCGCGGGCGAGGAGCGGCCGTTCCCGCTGGATGCCGTGCCCCGCATCATCACCGCCGACAGCTGGTCGCACGTCGAGTCTGGCGTGAAGCAGCGCGTGAAAGCGCTCGAGGCATTCCTGGCCGATGTCTACGGCCCGCAGCGGGTGATCGACGACGGGGTGATCCCGGCGCAGCTGATCTCGTCATCCGCGCACTATCACCGGCAGGCCGCGGGCTTCTCCGGCGCGAACGGCGTGCGCATCCACGTTTCCGGTATCGACCTGATTCGCGACGAAGTGGGCGACTGGCGCGTGCTCGAAGACAATGTACGCATCCCCAGCGGTGTGAGCTACGTCATGTCCAACCGCAGAATGCTCGCGCAGACGCTGCCGGAGATGTTCGCGCAGATGCGGGTGCGACCAGTCGGCGACTACTGCGACCAGTTGCTGAAAGCGTTGCGTGCCGCGGCCCCCGCGGGCGTCGACGATCCGACCGTCGTCGTGCTCACACCCGGAGTCTTCAACTCCGCCTACTTCGAGCACACGCTGGTCGCCCGTCTGATGGGCGTCGAGCTCGTCGAGGGACGAGACCTCTTCACTTCGGGCGGCCGCGTCTACATGCGCACGACCAACGGGCCCATGCGCGTCGACGTCATCTACCGCAGAGTTGACGACGACTTCCTCGACCCGCTGCAGTTCAGGGCCGACTCCGTGCTCGGCAGCCCCGGTCTCATGCTGTCTGCGCGCCTCGGCAACGTGACGATTGCGAACGCGGTCGGCAACGGCGTCGCCGACGACAAGCTCATCTACACGTACGTGCCAGAGCTGATCAGGTACTACCTCGGCGAGGACCCGATTCTGAAGAACGTCGACACGTGGCGGCTCGACGAGCCGGAAGCGCTCGAAGAGGTCATCGACCGGCTCGACGAACTCGTCGTGAAGCCCGTCGACGGCTCGGGCGGCAAGGGGCTCGTGATCGGTCCCGATGCGAGCAGAACCGAGCTCGACGCGCTCCGCACACGTTTGCTCGACGACCCGCGCGGCTGGATCGCGCAGCCCGTCGTGCAGCTCTCGACCATCCCGACCCTCGTGGAAGACGGTCTCCGGCCCCGGCACGTCGACCTGCGACCCTTCGCGGTCAACGACGGCGAAGACGTGTGGGTGCTGCCGGGCGGTCTCACTCGCGTTGCGCTGCCGGAGGGGCAGCTCGTCGTGAATTCGTCGCTGGGCGGCGGCTCGAAGGACACGTGGGTGCTGGGGGATGCGCGACATCCCGTGATCGACCCGACCGACGATGACGAGTTCGGCGTCTCCGGCGAACCGATCACCTCCGCGATCCCGATCATCGACCCGAGCGATCACGAACAGGATCAGTCGCCGCAGGATGCGGGGCGATCGCAAGACGAACAGCAACAGCAGACGGGAGGCCGAGCATGCTGAGCCGTATCGCCGAGAGTCTGTTCTGGATCGGCCGTTACATCGAACGCAGTGACGGCACCGCGCGTATCCTCGACGTTTACCTGCAGCTGCTGTTGGAGGACATCTTCGTCGATGAGGACACCGCGTGCCGTGCGCTACTCGGGGTCATGGGCAATGATGCACCGCCCGAGCACAAACTCACGCGCGCCGACGTCATCTCCGCACTCGCCACCGACCGCACGAATACGGCCTCCATTGCCTACTCCGTGCGCACGTCGCGCGAGAACGCCAGGAGGGCACGCGAGATCATCTCGACCGAGCTGTGGGAGGTGCTCAACACCACGTACACGGGGATGCCGCACCGCGTCGGCGGCGAGAAGGTGCACGAGCTCTTCTCGTGGGTGCGCGAACGGGCGGCGCTCGCTGCCGGCCTGGCGGATTCGACGTCGAGCCGTGACGACGCGTGGCGCTTCTTCACGCTCGGCCGTGCGATCGAGCGAGCGGACATGACGGCGAGGCTGCTGGCGACCCGCGCCCTCACGGAGGCGTCGGGGCCGTCGTGGACGACCATCCTGCGTTCCGTCGGTGCGTACGAGGCGTACCTGCGCACCTATCGCGGGGTGCCGTCGAGCACGAACGCGGCCGAGTTCCTGCTGCTCGACCGGTTGTTTCCAAGATCGATCATGTTCTCCCTCACACTCGCCGAGCACTGCCTGCGCGACATCGACCCGCAGCGCGAGCGCATCGGCTACCAGGATCACGCCGTGAGGATGCTCGGGCGCATCCGTGCAGAGCTCGAGTTCCGGCCCATCGGCGAGATCATCGAGGAACTACCGCACGTCATGGACCGCGTGCAGTCGACGACCACCGATGTTTCGAACGCGGTGCGGGAGCGGTACTTCCCGACCCACAATATGCCCGCGTGGATGGGAGGTCAGTCATGAGTCGCATCCGCATCACCCACACGACCGGGTACCGGTACGAAGCGCCGGCGATGGCGTCGTACAACGAAGCTCGGATGCTGCCGGTGTCGTCCGACGGGCAGTTCGTCATCTACTCGAACCTCGACATCCATCCGTACACGAGCATGAACCAGTACGACGACTACTGGGGTACGCGAGTGACCTCGTTCGACGTGCTGAACCCTCACTCGGAGCTGCAATTGACGGCCGAGTCGCTCGTTGAAGTACGCCCAAGGCTCATTCGCGGCCACGACATCTCGTGGGAGCAGCTCGGCAAGCTCGTGCAGCGGTCGACGAAGTACGTCGAGCAGCTCGTGCAAACCGACCGCACCGTCCCGGCGGACGATCTCGTCGAGGAGGCGAAAGAGATCGCCGACGGCGCCGATACTCCCGATGAAGCGGCTGCCGCCATCGCTCGTATGGTTGGCGAAGAGATCGAGTACATGTCGGGCGTCACGCACGTGCACACGCTCGCGCGGGAGGCGTGGGTGAACAAGAAGGGTGTCTGCCAGGACATCGCGCACATCACGATAGGGGCGCTGCGCGCGGTCGGGATTCCGGCGATCTACGTTTCCGGATACCTGCACCCGAAGCCGGATGCAGAGGTCGGGGAGACCGTCACGGGTGAGTCGCACGCGTGGGTCGAATGGTTCACGGGCGACTGGTATCCGTGGGATCCAACGAACCTGATCGACATCGGCGAACGCCACGTGCGCGTCGGCTACGGCCGCGATTACAACGATGTTCCGCCCCTGCGAGGCGTCTTCGCGGGCAGTGGCAAGAGCGAACTGTTCGTGAAGGTGGAGATCACGAAGGAGTCGTAGCGTCCAGGGCGGGTCGTTGCGCTGGCGTCCGCGACTCGAAGCAACCGCGGCCCGGGCTGTCGATACACTGAGGCAGATCCCGGTGAAAGGCAGGCCCAGGTGCGCGAGAGGTCCAACCCCGACTTCGTCGAGGCCATCGCGCGCGGCTTCAGTGTCGTACGAAGTTTCGATGGCGCGCCACTGCAGTCGCTGAGCGAAGTGGCACAGCGAGCGGAGCTCGCGAGGCCGACCGCTCGCCGGATACTCATTACGCTGCAGGAGCTCGGCTACGTGGCGTCGAAGGAGGGCCGCTTCGAGCTGACGCCGAGGGTGCTCGAACTCGGGGTTGCGTTCTACGGCGGCAGCGACTTCTGGGAGACAGCCATGCCGCGTCTTCGTCAGCTCGTCGACCTGACGAACGAGTCGTCATCCATTGCGGTTCTCGACGGTTCCGACGTCGTCTACGTTGCGCGAGCCGCCGTTCCGAAGCTCGTCACGCTGTCGGTCTCCGTCGGGACGCGGTTTCCCGCCGCGCAAACGTCCCTCGGCAAGGTGCTCCTTGCCGACTTGAGTGCCGAGAAGCTCTCCGAAGTGGTCGCGACTCCTTCGAGATCCGGCATCGTTCCGCCATGGAACCCGAGCCGTGAAGAACTCGATGCCGTGCTCGCTCGGGTGCGTGAGCAAGGGTGGGCGATCTCCGACCAGCAGCTCGCGCCCGCCATCCGATCGATCGCGGCACCGATCAGGAAGTCTGACGGAACCGTGTTCGCTGCGTTGAACGTGAATGCGCATGCGGCGGAGACGACGCTCGAGTATCTGCAGGAGTCGCACCTGCCGCATCTGCTGCGGACCGCTTCGGAACTCGGGGACGACTACGCACTGCGTGCGCGCATCCCGGTCGCGACCGCAGGCTGACTCCAGGCGGCTACTGCCCCTATAGGGGATTGACGGCGCAGGCCGTCGGTACTACCATGCCAACTATCATGGTGTCCGCATAGCGTCTAAATGTCCGGCAAGCGGACAAGTTCGAAGGGGAACGTAGTGGCAGAAGTCTCGGAAGCAGTCAAGCCCTCGGAGAAGGCGAAGAGCAAACTTTCACCCACACTGGTTGCGGTCGGCTTCGCCGTCCTGTGCGCATCGTGGATGCTCAACGCCATGGACAGACAGGTTTTCTATCCCCTGCTGCCGCAGATCCGTGAAGAATTGGGGTTCTCGCTCGTCGAGTCGGGCTTCCTTGCGACCAGCTTCACCCTCGGGCTCGCGGTCGCCGGCTTCCTCGCCGGCTTCCTCGTCGATCGGCTCGGTCGGAAGACCATTGTGCTGGCCAGCGTGCTCGTGTTCTCGCTCGGTACCGGATTGATCGCCATCTCACAGGGTTTCTGGGATATGGCGGCATATCGATTGCTGTCGGGAATCGGGGAAGGCGTGCAAGCGACCGCGCTCTACGCCATCATCGGCGCCTTCTTCTTCCATCGACGCGCATTCGCCGCAGGATTCGTAGGGGTCGCTTTCGGAGCCGGAATCTTCCTCGGTCCGCTCGTCGGCGTGCCCTTCGCAGCCCAATGGGGCACCTGGCGCGCACCGTTCCTATTATTCGCGGCCCTCGGCATCGTCATGACCGTAATGATCTTCGCCTTCGTCAAGCGCAGCATGTCGGAGGCGGCCGCCGGCCGTGCCGGCATCGACGCCGCGAACGCCTTCGACTTCATGCCGACTGGCACTCTCAACCGGAACACCGTTGTTCTCGGGCTCGGGGCGGCGCTCGCGGGCATCATCTTCTACGGGTATCTGGGGCTGTACCCGACATATCTCGGTGAATCGCTGGGCTTCGACGACGGGCAGGCGAGCCTCGCCGTCGCCATGGGGGGCCTGGGAGCAATGCTCGCGCTCGTGTTCGGGTGGTTCGGAGACCGATTCCCGCAGAAGTGGGTGCTGCTGGTCAGCTTCGCGGGAACGGCCGCTGCCGCCTGGCCGATGTATACCTTCGCGACCGAACCCGTCGCGCAGTATCTGCTCTCGTTCCTCGTCGGCGCTTTCGGCTCGGGCGGCCTCTTCACGAACATCTCGACGGCGTTGCAGCGCTCTGTACGGCCAGAGCGCGTCGGACGCGGCCAGGGCATCTTCGTCTTGACCTACTACGTGGCGGCGGCGTTCTCCGGAACACTGTTCGGTGGGCTCGTAGGCGGCCTCGGGTGGTCGGGTGCCGGCCTGCTGCAGGTGGTTGGTGCCGCAGTTGTCGGCGCAGTACTGATGCTCCTGGTGAACACCAATCAGATGATCAGAAGGACGAGTTGATGACTGCTCAGCAAAACGGCATAGACGGCCGGTCCGGACCCCTTTCGGGGCTGCTCGTTGCAGACCTCTCTCGGGTACTCGCCGGTCCCTTCGCAACACAGATCCTGGGTGATCTTGGCGCTGAGGTTGTGAAGGTGGAAGCGCCGATCGGCGATGAGACACGAGGCTGGCGACCGCCGGAACGGGATGGGGTGTCGACCTACTATCTCGGCATCAACCGCAACAAACGGGACATCGTGCTCGACTTCCGGAGCGAAGACGACAGAGCCCTCGCTCAGGAGCTCACGCGCCGCGCGGATATCGTCATCGAGAACTTCAGGCCCGGCGGATTGCAGAAGTTCGGCCTGGATTACGAAAGCGTGGCAGCGACGAACCCGGAAGTCGTGTACGCATCGATCAGTGGGTTCGGGAGCGCAGAAGGTGCGCACCTGCCCGGCTACGACCTCATCGTGCAGGCGATGTCCGGTCTCATGAGTCTCACCGGTGACGCCGACGGGCCGGCCTATCGGTCGGGAGTATCGGTATTCGACATCATGACCGGTCTGCAGTCGGTTATCGGCATTCTGGCCGCGGTGCGGCATCGGGATCTCACCGGCGAGGGACAGCACATCGAGGTCAACCTGCTCTCCACTGCGTTGGCGGGGATGGCTAACCACTCTTCGACTTACATCGCAAGCGGAACCGTCCCGTTCCGGATGGGCAATGCCCATCCGAGCCTGTTCCCCTACGAGCCGCTGCCCGCATCGGACGGCGAGATCATCGTCGTGGCTGCGAACGATCGCCAGTTCGCCGCGCTCGCCGAAGCGCTCGGAATCCCGGAGGTCCTCGAGGACGAGCGCTTCACCACCACGGATGGGCGGAATCGCAACCGGGAGGAATTGCGGCCCCTGCTCGTCGACGCGCTTGCCACGGCCACGACGGATGAGTGGTTCGACAGGCTGACGCGCGCCGGCATCGCGTGCGGCCCGGTGCAGACGATCGACGGCGGTGTCCGCCTCGCTGAACGGCTCGGGCTCGAGCCGATTGTGACAGTGGGGGATGGCGAGCGAGCCGTGCCGATGATCCGCAACGCGATCACATTCTCGAAGACAGCACCACAGTACCGGCTGCCGCCGCCAGAGTTGGGAGAGCACGACTCGGATCTACGGGCCTGGCTGAGCAACCGAGATGAACAAGGAGAGGACCGATGAGCGAGGAACGAAGCTATCCGACGGGAATCGGCACGTCGACCCCGGATGCGATTCAACTCCTCGGCCAGGACCTTGCCGAAGACGTATTGGGGCAGGTCGGGTTCGGTGAACTCGCGTACTGGCTGGCCACCAAGCGACGACCCACACCGGGGCAGCTGAAGGTGTTCGAAGCGGCCTTGGTATCCCTCGCCGACCACGGGTACACGCCCACCGCGATAGCGGCCCGAATGACCTACTACTCGGCCCCCGACTCGATCCAGGGAGCGCTCGCGGCCGGGCTCCTCGGCGGAGGGTCCAGATTTCTCGGAGTCACGGAAAACACCGGGACCTTCCTCGCTGAGCAGCTCTCCGCGCTCGGCGATACCGGCGCATTCACCTCCGATGACTGGGACGTCGTCGCGCGCGATGTCGTCGAGTCGGCGAAATCGGAAGGGAAGCGACTTCCAGGGCTCGGGCATCCCGTGCACAAAGAGGGCGACCCCCGCACGCCGGTGATGTTCCGGATCGCGCGGGAGGAGGGCGTGTTCGGCCCGCACCTGGCGCTGTTCGAAGCGATCGGCCGAGTGCATCCGGAGGTACTCGGGCGAACGCTACCGCTCAACGGCGCAGGAGTCGCGGGCGCGGCCCTTGCTGACGCGCAACTGCCCTTAGGTCTGCTCCGGGGCTTCGCCTTGCTCGCTCGCACAGCCGGACTCATCGGCCATCTCGCCGAAGAACAGCGCAATCCCGTAGGACCCTCCATCTACAACGAAGTCGACCGCAACGCCCGCTACATTCTGCCGGAAGACTAACGCAACGTATACGTAACGCTCGAAGGAGAGACAGATGGCAACACTGAGTGCGGTGCTCGCGACGACGCACCACCCGTTCTTCTACAAGGCGACGGAATTGACGCCACCCGATAAGCAGATGCCACAGGCGGGAGAGTGGAAGGCGAAGGTCGAGTCGTACCGCGAGACGCTCACGGCAGCCGAGCCGGAGCTGCTCGTGATGGTCGGCTCCGATCACTTCCACCAGTTCTTCCACGACAACTACCCCACCTTTCTGATCGGCAAGCAACCACGATACGACGCGACCTTCTACAACGAGATTCGCGAGTTCAGCATGCCGACCTATGAACTCGAAGGACACGAAGAACTGTCGGGCTTTATGCTGCAGGGGCTTCTCGATCGCGGGTTCGACTTCTCGGTATCGAATGAGCTGAAGATCGACCACTCGATCATCTGCCCGATCATCACGACCCGACCCGAGGGTGACCTGCCGATCGTGCCCATCTACACGAACATCTTCGCGCCGCCGCTGCCGAGTGCGAAGCGTTTCTACGATCTGGGGAGGGCCATCCGGGAGATCATCGACGAATACCCGTCCGACAGGCGCATCGCGGCTATCGGATCCGGTCACCTCTCGCTTGAACTCGGAGGGCCGAGGATGTTCGGCGAGCACGGGCCCGACCCCGAGTGGGATGTGCAGGCCATCGAGTGGCTCGCGAGCGGTGACATCGATGCGATCCTCGAGAACGTCACCTGGGAGTCGATGGTCGCGGCGGGCAATGCGACGCCTGGATTCCTCGACCTCGTGCTGATGCTGGGTATCGCCGGCCCGGAACGAGCCGCGTACGTCGATGACCTGGATCTGTTCCACACGCGCGAGATGTACATGACGTGGTATCCGAACGGCGATCCCCGGGAGCGAGCGGTCGAGACCGGTGCCGCCGTGCGCGAGGAGGTGACGGCATGAGCAAGTACGCCGTCAACAAGTTCCTCTTCCAGGTCGACCGGGATCCGGAGCTCCTTGCCGCCTACAAGGACGACTCGGCAGCGCTCGTCGCCAGGTGGGAGGAGGAGTACATGCCCTACCTCGGAGCGCAGGGGCAACGTATCGAACGGACAACGTGGTTGCATCTGAGCGACGCCGAACGTCGAGCGCTCGTAGAGCACGACTACGTTGCGCTGTTCGAGATGGGGGCTCACTACTTCCTGACTTTAACGATCTTCATCGGCCTCTACGAGGAGGATTACACGGAGCGCAGTGGCGCCCTCTCCTTCCAGCGGGAGTATGCAGGAAAGCTCGGGCACTGGACGGGGCGGGACTACCCGTCTGTCGAGTGCTGACAGACAAACAAATCCAATCGAGAACGACTCAACGAGGAGCACGTCATGACCGAAAAACCGGCACCGAGACCGGGCCAAGCGATCGTCTTCAGGGGCGGCACCGTCGTCACTATGGACGATTCGCGCACCATCCACCACCGGGCCGATGTCCTGGTCGTCGGTGATCGTATCGCCGAGATCGGGCACGATCTCGGCGTCCCCGAGGATACCTACGAGATCGACGCTTCCGACGGCATCGTCATGCCGGGCATGATCGACAGCCACCGTCACATGTGGCAGACGGCGATGCGGGCATACGGTGCCGACTGGACGCTGACCCAATATTTCGTCTGGTACTACCTTGAGCACGGAAAGGCGTTCAGGCCCCAGGATTACTGGGCCGGCAACGCGCTCAGCACCCTTGACGCGATCGAATCCGGTATCACCACGACCGTCGACTGGTCGCACGGATTGCAGTCCGTCGAGCATGCCGAAGCCGCCATCGACGCGCTCGTTAACGCTCCCGGGCGATACGTGATGGGTTTCGGCAATATCTTCGCCGGACCGTGGGAGTGGACGGCCGATCCGGCGTATCGTCGCGTCATCGAATCGGCGATCGGCGACAAGCGGCTCGCCGGAGTGCAACTCGCCTTCGATGTCACTGGCGACCCCGCTTTCCCCGAACGGGCAGCGTTCGAAGTGGCGCGGGATCTTGATGTGCGAGTGACCACCCACGCGGGTGTCTGGGGAGCCACGAATGACGATGGAGTCCGGCTCATGCACGAGCACGGCTTCATGGAAGAGGGGACGGTATACGTGCACGCTGCGACGCTGGGCGAGGACTCGTATCAGCGGATCGCAGCGACGGGCGGTATCGTCTCGCTTTCGACCGAGAGCGAGCAGAGCTGCGGTCAGGGCTACCCGCCCTCGCACGCACTGCGCTCCTACGACATCCCCGTCTCCCTCTCCGTGGACACCAGCGTCTGGTTCAGCGCCGACCTCTTCTCCGCCATGCGATCCACACTGGGAGCCGACCGATCGTGGGAGCACCTGACCGCGCACAGTGCGGGGGAGACGATCACGCATTCCCACCTGCGCTCGCAACACGTCGTCGAGTGGGCGACCAGGGGCGGCGCGAAGGCGATCGGCAAGGAGCAAGAGCTCGGTTCACTCGAGCGGGGGAAGCTCGCAGACGTCCTGCTGTTGAAGAACGACGATTCGCCGACGATGTTCCCCATCGTGAACCCCTACGGGCATATCGCGATGCAGGCGGATCGGGGCGATGTCCACACCGTACTCGTCGGCGGTGAGGTCAAGAAGTTCGCCGGCAAGCTCGTCGATGGCGATATCGGAGCTGTCCGCTCGGCAATCGCGGACACTGTTGAGCACCTGCGCTCGACGCTCGGCGAAGACGCATGGCAGGAAGGCATGAGCCCAGAGATTCCCGAGACGAAGGTGCTCGACAACCCGTACATGTACACGGATTACAGGACGGAGGCCACGCACGCAGCGCACGAGACGCATGCACGAGGCGCAGGTGCGCAGGAGTGATGGTCGCAGCAGGGGTTCGCTAGGAGCCCGCCAACGCGGTGAGCGCGGTGTGGACGACGCTGGGCACTTCAAGTGAGCCCTCCCGGAGGCGCCTTACTCGTTCTGCGGCAGAGCGTGCGAACGGGGCTCGCACCGGATGCTCGGGATTCGCCGGGCGGGTTTCGGCCAGCAGTTGCTGGTATCGGCTGACTTTCCTGCGCAGTTCATCACGAGGGCCGAAGAGTTCGGGATCGATCGCGAGTACGAAGAACCCGAAATCGCGCATCTCACCAGGTAGCAGGGGTGCCCCAGCCAGTGCTCCGAGGAGTTGAACGGAGACGCCGAGCCCGCTGCCCTTGTGGCCGCCCCATGCGGCGAATGCGCCGGCGAGCGCCGCCATCGGATCGGTCGTGGGCGAACCATCCTGTGCATAGGCGACGCCGGCAGGCAGTGAAGAACCGGTCCGGTGCGCCAGTAGCGCCTGCGCGTGGATGATCTCCGAAATCCCGATGTCCCAGATGAGCGGTGACTCGGCAGCGGGAAACCCGAAGCAGAACGGGTTGGTGCCGAAACGAGGTTCGGTACCGCCGAACGGCGCAACCCAGGGGGTCGCGCTCGAAGCGAGCATCGCGACGAGCCCTTTGGCCGTGATGCGTTCCGCATAGTAACTCAGCATCCCCGTGTACCAGGTGCCGTTCGCTCCGACGATTCCTATGCCCGACGCAATCGCCTTGTCGATCGCGAGCTCGGTGGCTTGCAGCGCCACGAGGTAGCCGATCCGGTCGTCTCCGTCGAGCTGAGCCGAGACCGGCGACTTCCTGGTCGCACGTGCGCTGCCGGTGACGGGAGGTGCGCCGGCAAGTCGCTCGGCGATGCTCACGATGCGAGCGAGGCCGCTGTAACCGAGCCCCCGCAATTCGCAGTCGAGAAGGTGCTCTAGGATGGTCCGCGCATCGTCGGAGGGGTATCCGAGTTCATGGAGGGCGCGTTCCGCGAGCGCCGCCGCATCCTCGATGCGTAACCGCGTGGAGGCATTCATTCGAGTGAGATACCGGCAGCCTCGGCTTCCTCGACGAGGATCGGTACCGAGCTCGTGGCGGCGTGGATACCGAGCACACTTGCGATCTCGAAGACTTCTAGGATCTCTCCCACCGTGGCTCCGTATCCGATGGCGTTCTCGAGATGCAGCTTGAGCCCCGGCTCGTAGAGGTGCGTCGCGGCTACGTCGAAGGCGATGTAGATGAACTCACGAACTTTGGGCTCCAGCGTGCCGTTGCGCCAGGGGACGCTCGAGAAGTTCGTGTAGGCCTCGAACATCTCCGGGTCGAGTTCGAGGATCTCGTCCCAGAACGAGTGCCAGTACCCGCGAGTATTCGTGAACTCGTCCTTGAGTCGTTGCTGGTGCTCGTCGAGGTCCGCAGGTCCGTCACGGAGCCCCTGTTCCTCGAGCACTCGCACCAAGATCGGCACCCCGATGTTCATCGCGTGGATGCCGAGGGTCGAGGCGCACTCGATCACCTCCATGATCTCCTGCACCGTGGCGCCGTGTTCGAAGGCGGCTCGGATATGCTGACGGACTCCCGGAAGATACATGTGCGTTGCGGCGGCATCAACCGCGATGTGCATGAGTTCCTTCGTCTTCGGATCAAGGTGATCCTTGCGCCAGGGAACCATCGACATCTCCCTGTAGGCATCGAGGAAGTCGGGATCGATCCTGGCGATGCTCTCCCACAGAGGGCTCCACGTTCCTCGCTGCTCCACGAATGCGTCCTTGGCTGCCTGCTGTCTTGGGTCGAGTGTCATGGGGCTCCTTTGCTCTCCGAGTTGTGTGTGGATGTCGTTGGTCGTTGCGATTGCTACTTGGTCTCGCGCAGCGCGTGAAGCGCCAGCCGGGATGCCATTTGGATGTGCTCGGCCATCAGCCGCGCGGCTCGGTCGGGATTGCGGGCGAATATGGCGTCTACGATGTCGCGCATTTCCTGGACGACGCGAGGAAGCCTGTCCGCTGTCGACAGGGACGTCACGCGCAGAAGGCGTACTCGGGCTTGAATGCTGCCAAGCAATTGCGTGAGCGAGCTCGAACGAGCTCCGGCCAGCAGTACTTCGTAGAACTCATCCTTGGCCCTGAGGAAGTCGATGACCGCGGGTTCTTCGTCGAGTTTCGCCGCCATGCGTTCGACCGATGCTTCCAGTGTGACGAACTCGTTTTCGTTCGCTCTCGAGATGAAGCGCCGAACTACTAAAGACTCGAGGGCTGCGCGCACCTCATACAGGTCCTCGGCATCCTCGAGCGATGGTGCAGCGACGTGCGCTCCTCGTTGCGGAATGACCGTGACAAGCCCCTCGCTGGCGAGAACACTGATGGCTTCGCGAACGGTGGCTCTCGATACCTCCATGGACGTGATGATCTCTCGCTCCACGAGTCGATCCCCGGGCTTGAGTTTGAAATCCAAGATCGCATCGCGGATGGCGTTCACCACCTGCTCTTTCACCGGTGCCGCGACACGGCCGATGGGCGCTGCGCTCCAGCGCGATGCTTCCTGATCCTCGGTGGTCCGCGTACTATCCGTCATTGCTGGGTCCCCTCTCGGCTCGTTCTGCGATCCACTCGGCCACTCGAGTGTGGTCGGCCGATGGCTCGGCTTCCGCCGCCGCTTCAGCCCAAAGCTGGATTGCTGTCTGACCCAGTATGGAAGGTCTGCCGACCCTGTCTGCAAGTTCACCAGCGATCTTCATGTCTTTCAGCATCAGCTGGAGAGCGAACCCGGAATCGAACGTGCCGGGGAGAATGAAGTTCGGCCATTTGTGCTCGGTGGATCCGCTTCTGCCGCTGGAAGTGTTGAACACGGCCAGCATGGTGTCCGGATCCAACCCGAAGCCGCGACCGGCCTCGATCGCTTCACTCGTGATCCAGAGATGGGTGGCCGAAAGCAGGTTGTTGAGCGCTTTCACCGCGTGCCCTGCGCCGACTCGGCCGCAGTGCACGACCCTTCCTAACGGCTCGAGTATCGGCAGCGCGAGACCGAGGGACCCGGCCTCGGCGCCGAGCATTATCGTGAGCCGTCCGGTCTCGGCACCCTGCACTCCTCCCGATACAGGAGCATCGGCCAGGGCGATTCCACGCTCAAGGAGTTTGTCGTGCAGGGCTTCGGTTCGCAGCGGCTGCGAGGAGCTCATGTCGATGAGCAACGCTTGGTCGTCGATCGCATCGGCCCCGAGGAGTTCGTCGACTACGGATTCGACGACTCCGGAATCGGGGAGCATGAGAATAATGATTTTGCATCCACGGGTCGCCTCGGACGCCGAGTCGTATGCCGTGCCGCCGTCGTGCGCGAGGCGTTCGCGCGAGGTTGAGGAGAGGTCGAAGCCGTGAATCTTGTGACCCGCTTGCAGCAGTCGTCGTGCCATCGGCAGACCCATGTTTCCAAGGCCGATCAGGCCGATAGGAGTGCTCACGGCTGCCTCGGCTCGACGAGATCGACAGCGTCGTCCCCGAGTTCCTCCCGAATCACGCGCTCGGCGATCCGGAAGGATTCAAGCGCGGCAGGTGCACCGACGTACATTGCCGTTTGCAGTAGCACCTCTTGTATTTGCTGCACAGTGACGCCGTTGCGCAGAGCGCCTCTGACGTGAACCGCGAGCTCGTGCGAACGGTTGAGCGCGGTGAGGATACCAAGATTGACCAGGCTGCGTTCGGCCCGCTCCAGGCCTTCGCGTGACCAGATGCCTCCCCAGCAGAATTCCGTGACGTAGTCTTGCACCGGTTGCGAGAAAGCGCTCACCGTGGCCATCGAGCGTTCGACATGGTCGGCGCCGAGCACCTCCTTGCGAATGGCCAGGCCCTCGTCGAACGTTTCGGCGTGCGTACCCTCATCGAACATTGTCGTCGTCCTCTCGCTGTTCCGGTGTCTGTGCGTATTCTTCCTGCGTCACAGGCTCCGCCCACACCGTCTGGCCGAGGGAGATGGCTGTGTGCACCATGAAGGAATCGGGCGCTGCTCCATGCCAGTGCTGCTCACCCGGCGGGCACCACACCGTGTCGCCGGCTCTGATCACGTGGATCTCGCCATTCGCGCATACGAGGCCACGGCCCGCGAGCACCTGCAGGATCTGGCCGTGCTCGTGATGGTGCCAGTGCGTCCGCGCGCCGGGCGTGAAATCGACCGTGTTGATCGTCACACCATCGGTCTGCGCCATGGTGACATACGGATAGACGTCCCCCGTGAATTGCGATCCGGGCTTGCCGCTTGTGCCGTCGAACCGATCGGGTCGTTTGATCTTCATGCCTCTCCTCCGTTCTCATCGTGCAGGCGGGTACCGCCCGAGATATCCCCGATGGCGTCGACTACCGTGTTGCTGATCTCATCCGCATACCCGAGGGAGCGGGCGAGTCCGAATGCTGCAACCGGACCGGGTGCGTTGAGGCTGGGAACTCCGAGCTCACCAAGTAGTTCGAGATAGAGCCGGACGTCCTTGAGCATCAGCGTGTTCGTGAGTCCGCCTTTGAGGTAGTCGCCGCGGATGACTTTCGGGAAGCGATTCTGCGTTGCGAAGTTGACGCCGGAGGACGCGTTGAGCACGTCGAGTACGGTGTGGAGGTCGAGCCCGGCCTTCTTCGCAGCGACCATGACTTCCGCCGTGGCGGAGAGCGAGACCGCGTTCAGGAAGTTGTTGAGCAGTTTGACCGTATGCCCTGCCCCGGATCCTCCGCAGTGGTATACGTGCTGGGAGAAGTGGTCGAGAACCGGCCTTACGCGCTCCAGAGCGTTAGAGTCACCGCCCACCATGAGCGTCAGTGCGCCCTTCTCCGCGGCGGCTGCACCGCCCGAGATGCCGGCGTCGAGGTAGACGGCACCGCGTTCGGCCATGTCAGAGGCGATCCTCCGGGTCGAATCGGGTGAGGAGGTCGAGAGATCGACGAACACCTGCCCCTCTCGAATCGCGGCGAGGAACGCGGGGTCACCGTAGACGACCTTCTCCACAACAGCGCTGTCCGGTAGCGAAAGCAGCACGACATCGGTCTGCCGTACGAGTGCGGCAGCGGATTCAGCGGAGGTTGCGCCGGCCTCGCCAGGCGCCTCCGGCCGGGGGTCGAATCCCAGCACTGTGGTCCCGCTCGCCGTGATCTGCCGGGCCATCCTGCCGCCCATGTTGCCCAGGCCGACGAATCCGATCCGTGGTGTCGGCTCAACCATTGTTTTGTCCTCTCCAGTCGCGGTACATGGGCTCGTCGATGGTGCGCGGATCCCATGCTCCGGCTCCACCCGACGGGCGTACCGTGTTGACGATGGATGCCCCTCCGTCCACCGCGACGATCTCACCGGTGGTGTAGGAACTGTCGTCGGAGAGGAGATAGGCGACCGTCCCGGCGATCTCCTCGGCTCGGCCGGCTCGCCGCAGCGGAGTCGTCGAAGCGCGCTGCACCATATCGTCGCCTCCGCCCTTCTCGGCAGCGGCGGCCGAGAACAGCTGCGTGGGCACGATGCCCGGCGCGACGCCGTTGACTCGCACGCCGACCGGCCCGCCGTACACGGCGGCACCGTGGATCAGCCCTACTACGGCGTGCTTGGAGGTTTGATAGGGGAGCAGATCCGCGGATGCCCGGTGCCCTGCGATGGAGGCGGTGACGACGATGGCGCCACCCGCCCCGCGTTCGCGGTAGTGACGGAAGGCGGCTCGGAGACCGAGGAACTGCCCGGTGACGTTGACGCGCATGACTTGTTCGAAGTCGTCGACGGTCAGCTCCGGAACAGCGGCGAAACTGCCGAAGACCCCTGCGTTGAGGTGGAATGCGTCGATGCGCCCGAAGCGCTCCAAGCCCGCGGCCATGTAACGATCGACGGCCCGCTCATCGCTGATATCGGCCGTGACTCCAATCGCCTCGCCAGGAAGCTCGGCGGCGGTGTCTACGACGCGTTCATCGACATCGACGGCGACGACGCTCGCTCCCTCTTGGGCGAGACGCAGCGCCGAGGCCGCGCCGAGGCCGCTCGCGGCTCCAGTCACGAGCACGACACGGTTCTCGAATCTCTTGATCATCTTCTCTCCTCTGGTCATCAGCCGATCTCGGCTATGTCTCCCGGCAGCGGGCCGTCGTGGAGGCGACGGAAACGATCGAGCGTAGACGGGTCGTGACCGGAAACCACGTGCTGGACTCTTCCGGTCGCCTCCAGGTCGTGCAGCAGATCGAATGCCGCGTACATCGCCGGCAGATCGGCGACGAAGGCGAACGGAAAGTCCTGTTCGTATTCCTCGTAGTAGTGCACGGCGTCGGATGCGAGTGCGACGGTCCCCTCGGCGGTGTCGACCAGGACGATCGACTGGCCGGGCGTGTGACCGCCGACGCGCAGCATCCGCACGCCGTCGGCGATCTCGATTTCGTTCTCGAACGTCCGGATTCGCCCCTCGTCCCGGACACTCCGCAGCTCTGCGAGCTCCGCGTCTTCGACCGAGTGGTGGAACTGCCTGCGATGTTCCATCCCGCTCGTCCAGAACTCCAGTTCCGCTGCAGCGATGGTGACGCGTGACTTCGGGAAGGCGTCGAGGTTGCCGATGTGATCGTAGTGCGCGTGAGTCACGAGTACTTCCGGCCTGGATTCCGCTGTCAGGCCCAGCGATTCGAACGCGTCCTTCGGGTGGGTGAGGAACGTGCGTGCACGTCGCTCGCCGCCTTCCGTGGAGAATCCGGTGTCGACCAGGATCGGTCCGTCGGCCGTGTGGATCACCCAGAAGAAGTAGTCCATGCCGATCGGGGCATCGGGTATCCCGTAGATGCCCCAGTTCAGGTAAACCTCGGATTTGCGGCCCTGTCGAGTACCGAAGCGGACGATGGAAACTCGGTTGCCTTTCATGCGTTGGCTCCTTGGCGCTCAGTCCGCAGTCCGGTCGGCCGGTTCGGTTTCCACGACCTCCTCGATGCTGATCCCCAGGGCGTCACCGCGTTCAGCCTGGTGGTCGGACGTGATATCGCGCCCAGCGGTCTCCGGCAGCCACTTCCAGATGAACGGCAGCGCGAGCACGGCGAGGGCGATGAGATACCAGGACGGTGAAACGGGGTCGCCTGTCGTGCCCGCGAGCCATATCCCGATGTAGGAGGCCGGGCCGGCGATGAAGGCGAGGGCTATGTTGAAACCGATCGCACTCGCGCTCGAACGGTTCGCTGCCGGGAACAGCTCGACGAGCATGACCACGGTCGTGACGCTGACGAGGGACTGCGTCATCGCGAGCAATGCCATGCCGAAGACCACAGGAGCGAAGTCGCCCCCCGACATCATCCAGAAGACCGGCATCGGCAGGATGATGTAGCCGATCGTCCCGATGATGTTGAGCTTTCTGCGGCCGAACCTATCGGAGAGTGCGCCCGCGAGAGGGCAGAGCACCATGTAGATGGTCAGTCCGGATGCGCTCATAGCTAGGGCGGCAGGACGTTCGATACCGACAGTCGTCATGAGGTAGTTCACAATGAACGTCGCGAGATAGTAGAAGCCGGTGCCCTGTACTGCAGCGATCGCAATCGTAAGCAGAATCGGACGCCAGTTCTCCTTGAAGCTCCGCAGGATGGGCGACTTCTCGACTTCGTCCTTGGACTTGACGGTCTTGTACACGGGAGTCTCACCGAGACGCATGCGTATGTAGAGACCGATAAGTGCGAGCGGGGCTGCGGCGAGGAACGGAATGCGCCATCCCCAGGAGATGAGCGCGTCCTCCGGCATCACGTTGGTCAGCATGAGAGCGAAGAGGCTGCCGGCGATGGTGGCCAATGCCGCCGTCGCTGAGATGATGCTTCCGAATTTTCCACGGTGAGGGGTCGGTGTGCTTTCGATGAGGTAGGCGGCGGATCCGGTCCACTCGCCTCCTGCAGACAGGCCCTGTACGCAGCGACAAAGCACCAGGAGGATGGGCGCGAGGATTCCGACCATGGCGTACGTGGGGAGAAGGCCGATGATCGTCGTCGCGATACCCATGGAGAGAATCGAGATGGCGAGCGCAGCGCGCCGGCCCCAGCGGTCACCGATCGGGCCGAGGATGAAACCTCCGAGCGGACGCATGAAGAATCCGACAGCGAAGACGGCGAGCGACGAGAGTATGGCGACGAACTCGGAAGTGCCCTCCGGGAAGAACAGCTGCCCGATGATGACGGCGAAGAAGCCGTACACGGCGAAATCAAACCATTCCATGAAGTTGCCGACGCCCACTGCGACAGCGACGCGGGCTTTCGACGGAGCCGAGGCGGTGGATTGTTCTATCTGGCTCACGAGTACCTCCCTGTACGTGGTGCATGAGACTCAGTGAAGATTAACTGATCGTCCGACAATACGTCAATTATTGTTTTGTTTTGCACTGAACTGTCCGACAAAGCGTGCTCCGTGTCGTGCCATTTGCTTTTCGGAGGATTCGGTTGCGTACGTGCTTGAGTCGACGTCTCCGCCGTACGGGGGAGGAACGTTCAGCCGGGCGGCGGAAGCGTCACGCGCTGCACAGGCGTAGCGTGAAGAGCATGGGACGGAAGACGCGCAAGGCTTTGAGCTTCGGAGCCGCGATCGCGATAGGGCTCGGGGTGGGTGTCGCCTTCGGTGTCGCGATGGACGATCCGCTGTTGGGCCTCGCGATCGGCCTGGCGCTCGGCATTGCGCTCTCCGCAGCCGTGGGAACACGAGAAAAGCACGGCGGTTCCGGTGGCTCGGACACCACGAGCTAGA
>NZ_CAMEFJ010000044.1 GCF_945915485.1 uncultured Agrococcus sp. | reverse complement strand
AGCGATTTCCATAAAAGCTACGATAATTAGCCTTCATGGCTAATGTCAATAGCCTATGCTGGTGTGAGGAGGGTCAAATGCCGGCACCGCAGCGTGTAAAGCACGACGAGATCGTCTTCGCGGCACGTGCGATCGTGGAGCGAGACGGCGTCGAGCAGCTCACGATGCGAGCGCTCGCCGACACGCTCGGCGTCAAGCCGCCATCGCTGTACAAACGTCTTCGCGATCGCCGTGACGTCATCCGTCTCGTCGCCGAAGACGGCGTTGCGCAGCTGACGGGGGCGCTGGATGCGGTGCGCTCGGCTTCCCACGACGCTCAGGGCCGTTTGCGGTCGATGGCGAGAGTCGTGCGTGCATTCGGGCTCGAGCATCCCGGCACCTACGCGCTCATCTTCGATCCGCGGATCTCGGGCGAGATCGAACAGGAGGGGCTTCGCAGCGCGGTGCAGCCGGTGCTGAACGTGCTGCAGGACGAAGGCTTCGATGACTCGCTTTCGGGAGCCAGGATGCTCACCGCGTGGTTGCACGGCTTCGTCTCCATGGAAGTAGCTGGTGCCTTCCGCCTCGGCGGGAGCACGGATGCCGCCTTCGAAGACGCACTCGACCGCATCCTCGTCGCGCTCGACGTGTGACGCGAGAGTGCTCCGCCGACGTGATCGTCGCCGAGGTGTCGGCCTAGTGCACCGGAGTGTTGAAGAGCGACCCGATCAGGAAGGTCGCACCGAGCGCGGCCATCCCTCCGACGACGACGCGCAACGACGACTTCCTGCGGCTCGACTCGCCGACCCGCGCCGACAGGATGCCCGTGATCAGCAGTGCGAGCAGCGTCGAACCCGCTATCGCCCAGATCGCGTACTGCGACGGGATGATCACGGTCGCGATGAGCGGAATGAACGCTCCCATCGCGAACGACATCATGGATGCGAATGCGGCCGCCCCGGGGTTGTTGAGGTCTTCGGGGTCGAGACGGTATTCGATATCCAGGTGAGCGCCGAGCGGGTCGTGCTCGGTGAGCTCTTCCGCGACTCTGTGCGCCGTGGCGGGTGACAGGCCCCGCTCTTCATACATGTGCGCCAGCTGGTCGATCTGTCCGTCTGGGTTGTCGGCGAGGAACTGCTGCTCTCGCTCGATCGCCGCGCGCTCGCTGTCGCGCTGGCTCGAGACGGAGACGAACTCGCCGACCGCCATCGACAGAGCACCGGCGGTCAGTGCCGCGACGCCGGCCGTGAGGATTCCCGCGGGGCCCATCCCGGCACCCGCAACGCCCGCCATGAGCGCAGCGGTTGAAACGATGCCATCATTCGCGCCGAGCACGGCAGCACGCAGCCAATTGAGTTTGGCGCTCATCGACTGCACCGGAGGCGGCATATCCGGGCGGCGTTCACGTGCAGATTGCATGTCTCCATCGTTCTCGTCCGCCGGTCGACGAGGCAAGAAGGCGGCCCGTGAAACCCGGTGGCGGGGCCCGGTAGCTCTCGACTTCGGTACGGCGAAAACACGCGATTCGCGCGAGCGGTGCTATACGGGAGTAGGCTGGCAAATGGCGTAAGAGGTTAAGCCAATAGGGTGATGAAGCGAGGATGAAACCGCAGCCACCGTCCCTATTGGTGCGACCTCCAAGCCGCCTCCCTTAGATCAATAGGCTGATTGGATATTGCGTGGATCTCTACGAGTACCAAGCCAGGGACCTCTTCGAGGCTCATGGCGTTCCCGTTCTCGCCGGTATCGTCGCTGACACCCCCGAGGAGGTCGAGGCGGCAGCCCGACAGCTCGGTGGCGTCGTGGTGGTTAAGGCACAGGTAAAGACCGGAGGCCGCGGCAAGGCCGGCGGCGTCAAGGTCGCAAAGACACCGGAAGAGGCGAAGGCAGCTGCCGAGTCGATTCTCGGACTCGACATCAAGGGTCACATCGTCAAGCGCGTCATGGTCGCGGCCGGTGCGAACATCGAGGAAGAGTACTACTTCTCGGTGCTGCTCGACCGAGCCAACCGTTCGTATCTCGCCATGTGCTCCTACGAGGGCGGCATGGAGATCGAGCAGCTCGCTGAAGAGCGTCCCGAGGCGCTCGCCAAGGTCGAGGTGAATCCTGCCGAGGGCATCGACGAGGCCACGGCCCGTGAAATCGTGCGGGCAGCGAGCTTCCCGGCCGACCTGGTCGACAGCGTCGCGCCCGTCATCGTCAAGCTCTACGAGGTCTTCACGAAGGAAGACACGACGCTCGTCGAGGTGAACCCGCTCGTCAAGACGGCAGAGGGCGACATCATCGCGCTCGACGGCAAGATCTCGATCGACGAGAACGCCGACTTCCGCCAGCCCGGTCACGCAGGTCTCGTCGACCGCGCCGCTGAGAACCCGCTCGAGGCACGCGCCAAGGAGCTCGACCTCAACTACGTGAAGCTCGACGGCCAGGTCGGCATCATCGGTAACGGCGCAGGGTTGGTCATGTCGACGCTCGACGTCGTCGCATACGCCGGTGAGCAGTTCGGTGGCGTGACACCCGCGAACTTCCTCGACATCGGTGGTGGCGCATCCGCATCCGTCATGGCGAACGGTCTCAGCGTCATCCTCGGCGACGAGGACGTCAAGAGCGTATTCGTCAACGTCTTCGGCGGTATCACCGCGTGCGACGAAGTCGCCAACGGCATCGTGCAGGCACTCGAGATTCTCGGTGACGCAGCAACGAAGCCGCTCGTTGTTCGCCTCGATGGCAACAACGTCGAAGAGGGTCGCGAGATCCTGAACAACGCAAACCACCCCCTCGTCACACTCGTGGGAACCATGGACGAAGCCGCGGCCAAAGCCGCCGAGCTGGCTGCCGCGTAAGGCTGGAGGACAAAACAGTGGCAATCTTCATCGATAAGAACTCCAAGGTCATCGTCCAGGGCATCACCGGCGGCGAGGGCACGAAGCACACCGCCAGGATGCTCGCAGCGGGAACCCAGATCGTCGGCGGCGTCAACGCGCGCAAGGCCGGCACCACGGTGCAGCACAAGGACGCGCAGGGAGGCGACATCGAGCTGCCCGTGTTCGGGTCCGTCGCCGAGGCGATGACCGAGACCGGCGCCGACGTATCCGTCGTGTTCGTGCCGCCGGCATTCGCCAAGAACGCCGTGATCGAGGCGATCGACGCGGGCATCGGCCTGCTCGTCGTGATCACCGAGGGCATCCCCGTGCAGGACTCCGCGGAGTTCTGGGCGCACGCGAAGGCCGCGGGCACGATCCGCATCATCGGCCCGAACTGCCCCGGTATCATCACGCCCGAGGAAGCACTCGCTGGTATTACGCCGGCGAACATCACCGGAAAGGGCCCGATCGGCCTTGTGTCGAAGTCCGGCACGCTGACCTACCAGATGATGTACGAGCTGAACGACATCGGCTTCTCGACCGCGATCGGCATCGGCGGCGACCCCGTTATCGGGACGACGCACATCGATGCTCTCGAGGCGTTCGAGAACGACCCCGAGACGAAGGCGATCGTCATGATCGGCGAAATCGGCGGTGACGCCGAGGAGCGTGCTGCCGACTTCATCAAGGCGAACGTGACCAAGCCCGTCGTCGGCTACGTCGCGGGCTTCACCGCACCCGAAGGCAAGACGATGGGGCACGCAGGTGCGATCGTCTCCGGTTCGTCGGGCACGGCCGAAGCCAAGAAGGAGGCCCTTGAGGCCGCGGGTGTGAAGGTCGGTAAGACCCCGACCGAGACCGCCGTCCTGATGCGCGAGATCGTGCAGGGGCTCTAGCTTCCCTTACTCGAAGAGGGAGACGCCTGCTCAGAAGCAGTCGTCTCCCTCTTTTTGCGCTGAAAAGTGCGCCAGAGCGAGAGCTCAACTGGATATTCCAGCTGAGGGTTGGCTCTGATGCGGTTTCCAGCGCTGCACAACCGCGCTCCACAACGCGGTGTTATCCCCAACCGGATCTGCACGCATGCCGTGGCGGTGCTCGTTTGGGCCAAGATCCGCACTCATGGACAAGAACTGGGGAGTGTGGAGCACCGCTGCTCTATTGGAAGCCGGGAAAACAGCGAGTCAGATCCGTTCAGCAGTCGCGCATAAGCGACTCCGCCGGCTCCGGCGGGGTTGGTTCGCAGTGGCGGGAGCGGTCGAGTCGGTTGTGGGAGCCGTGGAGGCCGGCGGCACCGCAAGCTGCGTGACGGCTCTGCGCTTATACGGCGTTTGGGTACCTGAAGGTGCAGGTTCGACGCACATACGGTTTCGACGACGGGGCCGAAGCGGATGCCTGCCGTACGGTCATAACCCGCCCCTCGTCGCAAGCGTTGATGATCTGTCCACTGCGGTCAGGTGCGCGGCGAGGTGCGTCGATGCGGAGACTTTGGTTGTGCTGCTCGATTCGATCATGCATCTCGGACTGGCCTCGTATGAGCAATTGGAAGCCATCTTGATGCCGACGCCTGCCCGAATCCGTGCATTGCTGCGGAAAACTGATCGTGCGGAGGCGGGCACCGAAACGATGTCAAGGCTCCGGCTGCGAAGAGCGGGTATCAGGGTACGGACCCAGGTGCAGCTGACTCCCGACCATCGGGTTGACCTCTTGATCGGAGATCGGCTGGTCGTTGAGTGCGATAGCCGGGAGTTCCACAGTAGCTGGGAGCAGCAAACCAAGGACCGGAAGCGTGATCGTGAGCTGATGGCGCTGGGGTACCTGGTTATCCGGCTCACGTATCACCAGGTTTGCTTTGGGTGGGAGGCGGCCTTCCAAGACATTCTGGCCATTGTTCGAGCAGGTCGTCACGTGTGGCCGAGGAAGCGCTGAAGCATGCAGTGGAGCGGGGGTCGAAGTGGATAATCCATCTCGACCCCCGCTCAGCTGTCACTTTCAGCGCGCCGGGATGCACGGGCCCGAATTCAGTTTGCACCAGTCATGGAGCAGGCGTTCAAGATTCACTGAGCTAGCAGTCAGAACCGGCATACATCCATCCCATACGATCACTGCGGAAGGCGCTGAAGAGGAGATGAAGAGCGAGTATGGCTGATGTTCGAATCGACTATCAAACGTTGAATCAGATCGCGGGATCGTTCAAGAATCTCGCTGTCGACCTGGCAGCGGGAGAGACCTGGGAGGACACGATCGCAGACGCGGTGCGCAAGGTGTGGATGGGGGAGCCGGCGATCGTGCCAACGGATGCTGTGGAGAATATGATCGACGACTGGGACTACGTCCGATCCGTCATGGCGATCCAAGCGATGAATGCGGCAGAGAAAGCCGATGTGATCGGCGAAGGCTATGACGACTGGGACAGCGGGGTGGGCGTTCCGGGCGAGACCGCTCTCGAAACAGGTTCGTGGCACGAGGCGGGAGGCTCGTCATGAGCGGCGATTCGTTGACGTTGACTACCTCCGGCGGCCACCACATCTCCGAATTCGTCAGTGACTACGAGGCCATCGGCCAGAGCGCGGTTCAGCTGCAGCAGACGGGCGAAGAGACGCTCGAGCTTCACCGGTTCTGCGGAAGCATCATCACGGATCAGGTAGACGTTCAAGACGGCATCTCGATAGAAGCGTTGAGGCAGATGGCGCTCACCGTCGGCGACTCCTTGGACCCACTCGGGCGATACTTCTGCAATCTCGCGGAAGCAGCTTGGAAATACGCGGATGCCTGCCGTATCGCCGGCGACGCCACCAAGCACATGAAGGAGCGACAGGACAACCTGGTGCAATCGCTCTCGATCATCGTCAATGAACGTGCCAGCGCGGAGATCATCGAGCAGACGACCCGCGGTCTCGACGAGGACCTCACCGCGCACGGTGAGCTCGTCCGGTATTCGGTGTTGGACACGGAGGGTAATCTCAACGAAACCCCGAACAGGGTCGTGCTCGACGGTAAGAAGCGAGACGACGCACTGCGCTTCATAGAGACGCATCTGTCCGGGCTCGAGACGATGCAAGAGAACATCCACGCGCGTCAGGATACCCAGCTCCGAGATTTCGAAGCCGCACATCAGGATTGGGAGAGTGCCGCAGCGACGTTCGCAGACGAACTCGATGGGATCCTCGGCGTGCTCGAAGATACGGATGCCGAGAATCGAGTGCAGCGGGATGGCTCGATCGCGGACTTCTTCGGTACTCTCGGGGCGGTGTCCGACGTGGCGACGGTGATCCCGGGGCTGGGTCTTGGAGGTCTCGCCATCGGCCTCATCGCCTCGCTCCTCGAGGCCGGCTATCAGATCAAACAGGCCAACGAACTCTACGCAGAGAATGGCGACTCCGTGCGCGTCGCGGAACAGCAAGTCAGCAATCAGTACGGTGAGGCGGGAATGGCGCTGCTGGGTCTGATTCCGTTTGCGGACTTCGTTCGCAAGTTCGGTAAGTCGAACGCGGACCCCGACGTCGAGCTCCCGGATGACGATGTTGATGCGCGTAATCCACAGGGCGGCGATCGCTCACCGGACTCCGACGCGCCCGAAGAGCGGAAGCCCGACCTTCCCGTCGACATCGGCGTCGATGACGCACCCATCCATCGCTGGGTCGAGGACGCCGAGGAGACCAACCCCGACGCTGAATTCGATCCGAACGAGCCTGTCGACGGGATCCCGGACCCTCCTGCCAGGCAAATACCCGAGGTTGAAGAGCCGGGCTCGTCCTCCGGTACCGATCCGGTGACGCTACCGGTGCAAGAGCCCGAGCCGGAGATCACGGTCGAGGTGGATGGCCAAGAGGATGAGTCCGGAACCGGCATCGAGGTCGAGCGTGGATAACGCCCTCCGGACACTCGATATCCGGATAGCGGAGGGTTGGCGGCCTCGCCAGCAAGGCGACCGGGGTGAGAGTGCGAATCAGTTCCGCAATGCCCACTTCAGCGGCGTGCCGGAATGGCAGGGCACGCACGCCGACGGAACATCGGAACTCGTCGTATACAGCCTCCGGGTGAGTCCGATGACGACATTCGAACGCGCGCGCAGCGCTCTGGAATCAGAGCTGGGCGCCGCCGCCGGATACGTATCCGGCGATGCGTTGGTCTGGGTCCTGCGCAGATCGGACGAGTACTTCGCGCATGTGCTCAAGACCCCGATCGGGAGCGGTCGCCCCTTGATCTGGGTAGCTCGGCTGCGTGACGAGGCAGTCGCGGACCGGATGCCCGAAGTGATCGCGGCCGTCGAGGAGAGCGGATGGGCATGGGCGCGGTCGTGATCTGACCGCCCCCATGCCCGCGCCTCGACCGCTAGATGGAGGCGAGGACTGCGTTGAGGGTTGCGGAGGGGCGCATAACGCCATCCGCGAGCTCGGCGTCGACCCGGAAGTATCCGCCGAGGTCGACGCTCTGGCCCTGCACGTCGATGAGCTCGCGCTCGATGTCATCGCCGCCCTCGATCAGAGCCGCTGCAACGGGCTTGAAGCGCTCACCGAGGTCGGCATCCTCAGTCTGCTGGGCGAGAGCTTCCGCCCAGTAGCGTGCGATCCAGAAGTGGCTGCCGCGGTTGTCGATCTCGCCGGCCCTGCGCGACGGCGACTTGTTCTCGTTCAGCAGCCCAGCGGTCGCGGTTTCAAGCGTCTCTGCCAGCACCGCGGCACGGCGGTTGCCGTTCACCGCCAGGTGCCTGAACGACTCGGCCAGCGCCATGAACTCGCCGAGCGAATCCCAGCGCAGGTGGTTCTCCTCGACCAGCTGCTGCACGTGTTTCGGTGCCGAGCCTCCTGCGCCGGTTTCGAAGAGGCCGCCGCCGGCGAGCAGCGGCACGACCGAGAGCATCTTGGCGGACGTACCCAGCTCGAGAATCGGGAAGAGGTCGGTGTTGTAGTCACGCAGTACGTTGCCGGTGACCGAAATGGTGTCCTCACCGCGGCGGATGCGCTCAACCGAGAGCTTCGTCGCCTCGACCGGCGAGAGCACGCGGATCTCGAGGCCTGAAACATCGTGCTGCGGCAGCTCGGCTTCGACCTTCTTGATCAGTTCGGCGTCGTGCGCGCGCTCGGCATCCAGCCAGAACACGGCGGGAGTCGCGGATGCGCGGGCGCGCGTGACGGCGAGCTTCACCCAGTCGCGCACGGCTTCGTCCTTGGTCTGGCAGGCGCGCCAGATGTCGCCGGCCTCGACGTCGTGGGTCAGCAGCACCTCACCGGCTGCGTTGACAACGTCGACCCTGCCGTCGGACTCGAGGCGGAAGGTCTTGTCGTGCGAGCCGTACTCCTCGGCCTTCTTTGCCATGAGGCCGACATTCGGCACGGTGCCCATCGTGGTGGGGTCGTAGGCGCCGTTGGCCTTGCAGTCTTCGACAACGGCTTGATAGACGCCGGCGTATGACGAGTCGGGGATGACCGCGATCGTGTCGGCCTCTTCGCCGTCCGGCGCCCACATGTGACCCGAGGTGCGGATCATCGCGGGCATCGAAGCGTCGACGATGACGTCGGAGGGGACGTGCAGGTTCGTGATGCCCTTGTCGCTGTTCACCATTGCGAGGGCCGGTCCCTCCTGCAGCTCACGTTCGATGGATGCGCGGATCTCGTCGGCCCCGTCGAGTTCATCGAGACCGGAAAGGATCGCACCGAGACCGTTCTCTCCGTCGAGTCCGGCAGCCAGCAGCTGCGATCCGTACTTCGCGAACGTGTCGGAGAAGTATGCCCGCACGACGTGGCCGAAGATGATGGGGTCGGAGACCTTCATCATCGTTGCCTTCAGGTGCACGGAGAACAGCACGCCGGCATCCTTCGCCCGCTGAATCTGCTCGGCGAGGAACGCATCGAGCGCCTTCGCGGAGATGAACGTCGAGTCGACGATTTCGCCTTCGAGCACCTTCAGGCCGTCCTTGAGCACCGTCTCGGATCCATCAGTAGCCGTGAAGCGGATGGTCAGTTCGTCGTCGGCAGGCAGCGTGACGGACTTCTCGTTCGAACGGAAGTCGTTCACGCCCATCGTCGCGACCTCGGTCTTCGACTCGGCGCTCCAAGCACCCATCGAGTGCGGGTGCTTGCGGGCGAACTCCTTCACGGCCCGGGGGGCGCGACGGTCGGAATTGCCCTCGCGGAGCACCGGGTTGACGGCGGAGCCCTTGACGGCGTCGTAGCGGGCGCGTGCATCCGCATCCTCGTCCGTCATGACCTCGTTCGGGTAGTCGGGCAGTGCGAAGCCACGGGCCTGCAACTCTGCGATGGCCGCCTTCAACTGCGGAACGGATGCCGAAATGTTCGGCAGCTTGATGATGTTCGCACCGGGAGTCTTCGCGAGCTCACCCAGCTCGGCGAGCGCGTCGGACTCGCGCTGGTCCTCCGGCAGTACGTCTGCGAACGCAGCCACAATGCGACCGGCCAGCGAGATGTCGCGCGCCTCGACCTCGACCTCGGCAGCCGAAGCGAACGACTGGATGATCGGAAGGAACGAGTGCGTCGCGAGCATGGGCGCCTCGTCGGTGTAGGTGTAGATGATCTTCGACACTGGTGGAAACCCCTTGGTTCTGCTGGATGCGGGCACGACGAACCGCTGCCGCGCTTACTCGACAAACCTACCGCGCGAGTGACGAGAGCGCGATTCCGCGGCGAGGCAGCAACACAGCCCGACGGTCGAGCCGTACAGTTTCGTTGTGCTTCGCGTCCACGTTTCCTTCGTGCAGTTCGTGCAGGCGTTATCGATCGCCGGTATCGGGCTGGCTATCGCCTTCGTGCCGCTCGCGCTGGTCTGGGCGCTCGACCGTGCGTTCGAAGCCGACATCCTCGTAATGTGGCGTGTTGCCGCCGATGCCTGGTTGCTCGGGCACGGCGTCACCGTCCAGATCCAGCTTCCCGAGATCGCCGCACTCGAGTTCGGTAGCGAACTCGCGACGCAGCCCTTCGACGTCACGTTCCTGCCGTTGGGGTTCACGCTGCTGACGTTCGTGCTGTCGCTGCGAAGCGGATTGCGGCTGCACGAGGCAGCGCAGGGGATGGCCGCGGAGGTTCGAGAGCGGCTCACCGCCTACGACGGTGTTGGTGAGCCCGAACGCATCATCGGCAAGGTCATCGGCTGGGGTGTCGTGGTCGCGACGCTCACGACCTCGGCTATCGGCATCCTCGTGGCGTGGACAGCGCAGCACGAGCTCGCGAGCCCGAGTCTTCTGCAGGCCGCGATCTTCCCTGGTCTCATCGCCGGCGTCGCACATCTCGTCGCCGTCCTGTGGCGTGAACGCGACAGACTGCTCGAGCTCGTCGGCGAGTGGCTGACGATAGGGGAGCGCTGGCTGCAGATCATCCGGGTCGCAGTCACGTCAGCGGCGATCACGACCGTTGCCGTTCTCGGTCTCGGAGCAGGCGCCGTCGCGCTCACGATCTTCACGCACTTCGACACCGTGGTCGCGCTCAGCCAGGCGTCGTCGCCGACGATTCTCGGCGTCATCGTCATGTTCCTCGCGCAACTCGCCGCGCTACCGAACGCGATCGTGTGGGGCGCTGCATGGATGCTTGGCAGCCCCGTGCAGATCGGCGAGGGTTCTAGCCTCTCCGTATTCGGTACCTCCCTGGGGCCGCTGCCGAACGTGCCGATCTTCGGAGCCGTGCCCGCATCCAATGAGCCGTGGTTCCTTGCACTGCTGGTGGTGACGGCGGTCACCGTGGTGGTGCTCGGTATGCTCGTTGCCCGTTCCAGACTGCTCGGCGACGCGAGTTGGTGGGCGCCGGTCGCAGCCGCGGCCATCTCGGGTGTCCTCGCGGCAACTGCAGTGACGGCGCTCGCGGCACTGTCGGGCGGGGCGATCGGCCCCGGTCGGATGCAGGTGACGGGCCCGGACCTCGCGTATACCGTACTGTTCGCCGGGCTCGGCTTGACGGTCTTGACGGTGCTGGGATTCCTGGGTAGCCGGGCCGTCGACTTCGTTGCCGGCTACGACGCTGAGGAATCGGGACGGTCGAGTCGAGAGACCGATGGCAACTGGATCGGCGCGGATGACGACGGAGCGGAAACTACGGCGGAAGACGTGTCGGCGTCGCCCAGGAAGCGACTGCTTGAGACGATGCGCGGATGGCGGGGCGACGATGTCGTCTCACGGAACGAAGTCGACGCGTCGGATGATGCCCCCTCCGATGTGCCGGATGGCCAGGACACGGACGTTATCGAGCCTGGATTTCGATCCAGTGGATCGAAATCGTGGAAAGACGAGGATTGAGAGGTCGCGCTACCGCACTCGACCGCCGCGCCCCAGCGAGGGGTGCGCCGGTCTGCGCTGCCAGGTGACGTGCAGGGGTCGATAGCCGTGTCTCGACCAGAACGGGCCGGAGAGTGGATTGGGCGCCGCGTAGTCGAGCAGGATCCCGTTCCATCCGCGTTCGGCAGCTTCCGCGTGCAGTCGACGGGTCAGCGCGGTGCCCGCTCCGCTGCCTCGAGCTGCGGGTGAGATATACGCCTGCCCGAGATAGGCAGCCGGTGCCAGTGTCGTCGAACTCGTGATCCAATCCGAGGATTCGGGGTCTGCGATGCTCGCGTAGCCGACAATGCCCTCTCCCGTTTCGGCGACCAGCAGGAGCGTTGAGTCTGGCTCCAGCATCGAATCGACGAGGGTCTCGATGAGCGGACGCAGCTCGTTCGGTTCGCCGAGGGTTCCGAACGATGCGTCGAACTTCTGCAGCGCCGTGGCCAACGCGATGAGTGTTTCGCGATCCTCCTGCCGGGCTTGCCGTATTGCGGCACCCGGTTCGAAAGGTGCATCGCTGTCCGGCGAGACGGTGCGCAGCGCAGTCACGGTACCGGCAGCGTAGCCGTGGCGCAGCAGCGGTCGCACGAGATCGACATCGCGCGCGGCAATCCTGACGAGGGCGGCGTGGTTGGGGTTGCCGCGCGGAGCGTTGTCGATGAGGTAGTCGTCAACGCGCTCGAGCAGCCTCGACGCCAGGTCGCCGATCCGGTCGCCGTGCAGACGCAACCCGATCGCCCATGGCCTGGGAGCTGACCACATCGCCATCTGCGTTGCCGGATCGACCTCGATACGCCGGATGACGGCGACTCCAGCTCCCTGATCGTCCTCTACTTCGATGACACGGGCCACATCATCCAAAGCCACGTCGGGGACATCCGCATGCTCGTCGATCGCATGGATTCTGGCCCTGTGCGCCGCGAATACGGCCTCGATACTGCTCATGCCCGAAAGGCTACTGGCAACCAGCGACAGCGCAACGGGCATGCGCGCGAACGCCGTAGAATAAACGAGTGCTTCGCGTCGTCGTCCTGGTCTCCGGTTCCGGAACCAACTTCGCCGACCTCCTGGCCCGCATTCAGCGAGGTGAACTGGACGCCGAGATCGTCGCGGTCGGAGCCGACCGCGAGTGCGAGGGCCTTGCGCACGCTGCCGAACACGGCATCCCGACGTTCGTCGAACCGTTCACACGTCCCCGCGAAGCGTGGAGCAACAGGGTCGTCGACGCAATCGAGTCATTCGGGCCCGACCTCACTCTGCTGAGCGGTTTCATGCGTTTGCTGGCACCCGACGCGGTCGAAAGACTCGCGCCGAATCTGCTGAACACGCATCCCGCGTACCTGCCGGAGTTCCCAGGAGCGCACGCCGTCCGGGATGCCCTCGCAGCCCGTGCCGAGCGGACGGGAGCGTCCGTCATCGTCGTCGACGGCGGCGTCGACACCGGCCCCGTCGTGGCCCAGGAGCGCATCGCGATCGAACCCGGCGATACGGAGGCGACGCTGCACGAGCGCATCAAGCCGATCGAACGCGAGCTGACGGCGTCGGTCATCAGTGCCGTTGCCGATGGCACCCTGCAACTGACTGCACGAACGAAGTAACTCCCGAAGGAGCACCCCCATGAGCGGACCAACTCACGACGCATCGCTGTACCGCGAGCGAGACGTCATCGCGCCGAAGCGCGCGCTGATCTCGGTCTCCGACAAGAACGGCGTGACCGAATTCGCTGCGGCGCTCGCGGCCGACGGCGTGCAGATCGTCTCGACCGGATCGACCGCGAAGCTCATCGCCGCCAGCGGCACGCCGGTGACCGAGGTCGCCGACGTGACCGGATTTCCCGAGGTGCTCGACGGTCGCGTCAAGACCCTCCACCCGTCGGTGCACGCGGGCATCCTGGCCGACCTGCGCCTCGCATCCCACGAGGAACAGCTGCAGCAGCTGGGCATAGAAGCGTTCGACATGGTCGTCGTGAACCTGTATCCGTTCGTTGCAACGGTGAGGTCCGGCGCGAGCGCCAACGACACCGTCGAGCAGATCGATATCGGCGGCCCGGCGATGGTGCGGGCGGCAGCGAAGAACTTCGCCAACGTCGCCATCGTGACGAACCCCGAGCAGTACGCCTCGATCGTCGCCTCGCTCGGCACGGGATTGACGCTCGCGCAGCGGCGTGAGCTGTCGCGCGCCGCGTTTGCACACACCGCCGAATACGACAGCGCGGTTGCCGAATGGTTCACGACCGGCACGGTGGCTGACGTCGACGAAGCAGGGGGCGGCTCCGAGCCGGTGCCCGGGGCGGATGCGCTGCTTGCCGCAGTGGGCAGCGCGCAGCCGGTCGCGAGCCTCCGCTACGGCGAGAATTCGCATCAGGAGGCCGCCGTCTACGCGCTGCCGGGTGGCGAGGGCATCGTGCAGGCCCGCCAGCTGCACGGCAAGGAGATGTCGTACAACAACTTCCAGGATGCCGACGCGGCACTGCGCGCAGCGTTCGACTTCGCTGAGCCCGCCGTCGCGATCATCAAGCACGCGCAACCCTGCGGCATCGCTGTCGCGGATGCCGGTGCGGAGGACGCGATCGCCAGCGCGCACCGCAGGGCGCACGAGTGCGACCCCGTCAGTGCGTTCGGCGGCGTGATCGCTGCGAATCGCGTCGTGACCCGAACCATGGCCGATGCCGTGAAGGACATCTTCACCGAAGTGATCGTCGCACCGGGTTATGAGGACGGCGCGGTCGAGCTGCTGCAGTCGAAGAAGAACATCCGCATTCTCGAGCTGCCCGAGGGCTACGCTCGTGAATCGGCAGAGCTCCGGCAGGTCTCCGGTGGCGTGCTCGTGCAGCAGCCGGACGCATTCGACGACTTCACGACCGATGGCTGGCAGCTCGTTGCGGGCGATGCTGCAGACGCAGAGACGCTGCGCGATCTCGCGTTCGCGTGGCGGGCAGTGCGCTCGGTCAAGTCGAACGCCATTCTGCTCGCCGCAGATGGCGCATCCGTCGGGGTCGGCATGGGGCAGGTCAACCGCGTCGACTCGTGCAACCTCGCCGTCGCTCGCGCAGGCGAACGTGCACGGGGGTCGGTTGCTGCGTCGGATGCCTTCTTCCCGTTCGCCGACGGGCCCCAGATCCTGCTGGATGCCGGTGTGCGAGCCATCGTGCAGCCCGGCGGGTCGGTGCGCGACGAAGAGGTCGTCGAAGCGGCGCGTGCGGCCGGTGTGACGATGTACTTCACCGGAGAACGTCACTTCTTCCACTGAGTCTGTCCGCTTTGCTAACTTCTCGGTCGCTGGGCGACGACACGCCGTGAAAGAGCGCTCTCATCGCCAGGCGACCGAGAAGTTGACACGCGCTAATGGGGTGGGAAAGCAAACTTTATCCTTGCACCCTGAAGAAGCGTCTGCATAGAATACAAGGCTGCCCACTCTGCAGTTTCCTCCCAAACCATCGTGTTTACCGAAAGTGAACCATGTCGTCGACGACCCCTCAGACCCCCCAAAAGCGGGGCATCCTGAAATCTCTCGGCCTGATCTACGAGTACATCAGGCCGGTGATGCCGCGCATGATCATCGGGGCCCTATCTGCGCTCGGCGCAACCATCGTCGCGCTCGTCATCCCCGTCGTCATGCGAGCGCTGGTCGACGGCCCGCTGATGAACAACGACCCGTCGGAAGTCTGGCCGTTCGGTCTGCTGATCCTCGGCCTCGGTCTCGCGGAGGCCGGGTGCATTCTGCTGCGCCGGTTCATGGTGACGCAGCCCTCGACCGCGATCGAGGCCACGATGAGGAACTCGCTGTACGCGAAGCTGCAGCGCCTCCCGGTCGCGTTCCACGACCGCTGGCAGTCGGGTCAGCTGTTGTCGCGCGCCGTGCAGGACCTCGGCCGCTTGCGCCGGTTCCTGGCGTTCGGCGCGATCATGTTCCTCGTCAACATGCTCACGATCGTGATCGGCATCGGCGTACTCATCTACTGGAGCCCGCTCCTCGGAGCAGTCTTCGTGCTGGTCAACGCACCGATTCTCTGGATCACCTTCAAGTTCGAGCGCAAGTACTGGGGCGCCGCGCGCCTCTCGCTCGACCAGACGGGCGACCTCGCAACCACCGTGGAGCAGTCGGTGCACGGCATCCGCGTGCTGAAGGCGTTCGGTCGTGGCCCGCACGCGCTCGAAGGCTTCACGAAGCAGGCGACGGATCTGCGCCACACAGAGATCCGCAAGGCGCAGCTCGATGCGACGCTGTGGGCGTGGCTGACGTTCATCCCGCTCACCTCGTACGCGGTCTGCCTCTTCCTCGGTGTCTGGCTCGTCTCGATCGACGCACTCACGGTCGGTCAGCTCGCGGCGTTCTTCGCGACGGCGGTCGTGCTGACGTTCCCGATCGAATCGATCGGCTTCCTGTATGCGTTTGCCATCGAGGCGGCGAACGCATCGGTGCGATTCCGTGAGGTCATGGACGGCGTCGAGACGATCCGCGACCCGGAGGAGCCGAAAACGATCGAGCATCCCCGCGGGAGGCTCGAGTTCAGAGACGTGCACTTCCGGTACCAGGATGCGCGGCCGGAGGAGCGCGACCTCGTCAACGGTGCGACACTTGCGATCGAACCGGGCGAGACGATGGCACTCATCGGCATCACCGGCAGCGGCAAGACGACCCTGACGGCGTTCCCGACGCGCCTCTACGACGTCACGGAGGGGCAGGTGCTGCTCGACGGCGTCGATGTCCGCGATCTGCAACTGACGGAGCTGCGCACGCGTATCGCCATGGCGTTCGAGGACGCGACCCTGTTTTCGCGGTCGGTGCGCGAGAACGTTCTGCTGGGTGCCTCGTCGGATTCCGAGGCGCTGGTCGACAGATCGCTCGCCATCGCGCAGGCCGGGTTCGTTCGAGACCTTCCGAACAGCTTGGAGACAGAGATCGGTGAGGAAGGGCTCTCGCTCTCGGGCGGTCAGCGTCAGCGCCTGGCTCTCGCAAGGGCAGTCGCGGCCGAGCCGGACGTCCTTGTGCTGGACGACCCGCTCTCGGCGCTCGATGTCGAGACGGAGGCGCTCGTCGAGGAGGCTCTGCGCTCCGTGCTCGCGTCCACGACGGCCCTCATCGTCGCCCACAGGCCGTCGACGGTGCAGCTGGCCGACCGTGTCGCGCTCATGCGCGACGGCAAGATCGACGATGTCGGCACCCATTCAGAACTGCTCGCACGCAACGAGCACTATCGCTACGTGATCTCTTCTCTCGAAGAAGAGGAGCGCAACCGGAAGGCAATCCGATGACCGTGTTCGGCGTCGCCGGAGAAGACCGGCACGAATACACGAAGGAAGAATCGCGGCAGGTCCGCAGGCGTTCGCGCGTCCTGCTGGTCGACCTCGTGCGCCCGCACATCCCGCGCGTTGTCGCCACGATCGTCATGGTCGTACTCGGCACGGGCGCGGCAGTGCTCGGGCCTGCGATCATCGCGTTCGGCATCGACCACGCGCTGCCCGCGGTACTGAACGGTGCCGATTGGATGCCGTTGTGGGGAGCCGTTATCGTCTACGTCCTCGCCGCCGCCGTCGCAGCGGTGCTGATGTACGCGTACACGGTGAACACCGCGAGAGTCTCGCAGGCGGTGCTGTTCTCATTGCGTCGCCGACTGTTCGATCATGCGCAGCGTCTCAGCATGGAGTTTCACGAGCAGTACACGTCGGGTCGCCTTGTGGCACGCCAGACGAGCGACCTCGAGTCCATTCGCGACCTGCTCGACCAGGGGCTCAACGAGCTGACGCGCGGCGTGCTGTTCATGGCCTTCACCCTCGGAGCGATGCTGCTGCTGGACCCGATCTCGGGGCTCGTGCTCGTGTCGGCGCTCGTTCCCGCGACGCTGCTGACGATCTGGTTCTACAAGAAATCGACGAGCCTGTTCCGCGAGACTCGCACGACGAGCGCAAGGATGATCCAGTACTTCGTCGAAACGATGACGGGCATCCGCGCCGTGCAGGCGTTCCGCAACGAGCCCGTCAATGAGAAGGAGTTCGGCAAGCGCGTCGAGGACTATCGCGACGCCAACATGCGTACGATACAGATCTTCGGCATCTACGAGCCCGGCATCGTCGCGATCGGCGCTATCAGCGTTGCAACCGTGGTCATCGTCGGCGGGTTCCGTGTTGTCGGGGGAGACCTGGCCGTCGGCGTCCTGCTCGCGGCGATGCTGTACGCTCGGCAGTTCTTCCAGCCCATTCAGGGCATCGGCATGTTCTTCAACGGCTACCAGTCGGCCGCTGCGGCGCTGGAGAAGATCTCCGGTGTTCTCGAAGAGCGTCCAACGGTCGAGGAGCCGGAGAAGCCGGCGCGCCTGCGGAGGCTCCGCGGCTCGATCGACTTCAAGAACGTTCGCTTCGCCTATAACGAGGACAAGGTCGTGCTGCCGGACTTCTCGCTCGAAGTGCCGGCGGGGCAGACGATCGCGCTCGTCGGAACGACGGGAGCCGGCAAGTCGACGCTCGCGAAGCTGGTCTCGCGCTTCTACGACCCGACATCGGGCGCCGTGAAGCTCGATGGAGTCGACCTGCGCGAAATCTCGAACGACGACCTCCGCGAAGCGATCGTGATGGTGACGCAGGAGGCCTATCTGTTCTCCGGCACGGTCGGTGAGAACATCGCGCTGGGTCGACCCGATGCGACGACCGACGAGATCGTCGATGCTGCGAAGGCGGTCGGCGCGCACGATTTCATCACGGCGTTGCCGGACGGCTACGACACGGATGTGAATAAGCGCGGAGGTCGAGTTTCTGCCGGTCAGCGTCAGCTCGTGTCGTTCGCGAGGGCGTTCCTTGCCGACCCGGCCGTCCTGATTCTGGATGAAGCGACGGCGAGCCTCGACATCCCGTCGGAGCGACTCGTGCAGGAGGCGCTGCAGACGCTGCTCGCCGACCGCACTGCCATCATCATCGCGCACCGCCTCTCGACCGTGGCGATTGCGGATCGCGTGCTGGTCATGGAGCACGGGCGCATCATCGAGGACGGTTCGCCGGATGAGCTGGTCGCCCAGGGCGGCAAGTACGCATCGCTGTACAGGGCGTGGCAGGATTCGCTGGTCTAGCACTCGTTCTCAGCGCTGAAAAGTGCAGCAGAGCGAGGGGCGGAATGGATTATCCATTCCGCCCCTCGCCACAGCGTCAGTTGCAGCGCTTCGGAATCAAGTCGCGTCATCGTGCCACAAAGCTCGGAGCGTGCGGACGGCCTCCTCGAACTCCACGCCTTCCCGAGCGCTCGCCTGCGCGAGGCCGCGCGCGTGCTCGAGAACTGCCCGTGGAGTGCTGCTCGCGGATGCAGACACTCGAGTTCCCGCGCCCGTTCGGCTCTTCACAAGGCCGTCTGCCTCGAGGGCCCTGTAGGCCCTCGCGACCGTCCCGGGGGCGACTCCGAGGTCTGATGCGAGCTGACGCACGGATGGGAGGCGTTCATCCGCGAGGAGACGACCGGTAGAGATGAGACCACGAACCTGGTTGTAGATTTGCTCGGCTGGGGAGCCAGAGTCTCCGAGTCTTATCCGCAGTGACACGATCGGCTCACTCCTATCGTGTACTGCGTTTTCGAGGCAGTGCAAGGAGAAGGAGCGTGGTCACCCACGTGGTGTATCCGGCGATATTGACGATACGAGCGGCGATTCTGAGCGGCTGCTCAAGCGCGGCGAAATCGCTCCAGGTGCGTAAGTCCCCGTCCTCGGTTGAGCCATGACCCCGCACACCGGCTGTACCAGCGAGATCGTGCCAGATGCCGCCCAGATGGAGCAGCAGTGCGCCGGTGACAAGAGCGATGAGCACGAGAGAGCGCTGTCTGCGGGCCGCGGCATCCCGCTCCGAATCGGCGCTGAGAGGAGGGCGGGAGATCCACCGGAGCCCGAACGCCGTCACCGCCAGCAGCAGCGCGATGATGGCGAGATGCGGAATCGAGTAGTACCAACCGTAGATGCCCGTTCCCACCTGCAGGGCGCCGGCGTCGACCCAGTACATGGTGTGGTTGCCGTCGTCATCGGGAGCCGACGCACGTCCCGCCAAAACGGTGGAAAGGACGATGAATAGAAGTGCTAGTCCAAGCGGAAGCGTCCATCGCCGTCGCACGAAAGACAACCAGGTGCGCGGAGCCAAAGCAGCGCTACCGTCGGGAGCGGTACGCTGGGCCGGCATGATCAAGACGAGGACGGCGATCAAGGCGAAGACCAGCGGCGCACCGATGCCGAACTTCCCGAACGTGGTGTGCAGCTCGGGGGAGACGCTCAGAACGAACGGCAGGATGCCGAGCAGGGTGAAGGCCAGCTGGCCTAGCAGCGCGACGGCTGGCGCCGTAATGGCGGCACCGCGAATGGGGCCGGTGAGTTCCAGTCG
>NZ_CAMEFJ010000043.1 GCF_945915485.1 uncultured Agrococcus sp. | reverse complement strand
AGCGGCAAAGGAAAACCCCCGACGAATCGGGGGCTTTGGTACACCCCCCGGGACTCGAACCCGGAACCCAGTGATTAAGAGTCACTTGCTCTACCAATTGAGCTAGAGGTGCTTGCGGTCTTCTGGACCGAGAAGCAACTCTAGCACAAAGTCCGATCCCCCTGCGACGCCAGAAGCCCTCTCGATCTTGTGGTGAGATGGAGGCATGACCGCACTCGAACCAGGTATGCCCGCGCCCGATTTCACGCTGCTGAATCAGCGGGGAGAATCCGTCTCCCTCTCCGACTTCGCCGGGAAGAAACTGGTGCTCTGGTTCTACCCGGAGGCACTGACTCCGGCCTGTCAGGGGCAAGCGTGCGACTTCCGCGATCACCACGCTTCTCTACGGGAGTCGGGGTTCGAAGTCGTCGGCGTCTCACGCGACTCCGTGGAAAAGCTTGCGAAGGCCGCAGCGGAAGACGGCATAGCGTACGACCTGGTCTCGGATGCCGACAAGAAAGTGCACGAGGCCTACGGCGTCTGGGGCGAGAAGAGCATGTACGGCCGCACTGTCATCGGCGTGAAGCGGTCGACGTTCGTGATCGACGAGCACGGCAAGGTCGAGCACGTGTTCTACAACACGCGCGCAAAGAATCACCTCGCGATGCTCGACAAGCGCCTCAGCTTCACCGCCGGCTGACCCCGGCCTCCCTGACTTCCGCCAACCGCCGCATCCATCACCTCTTTGCTCCGTCAACTTCTCGGTCGCTGGACGACGACACGCCGTGAAAACGCCTTCTCATCGTCAGGCGACCGAGAAGTTAACGCAGCGAAGGGCAGTTGGCGGCAGCTATCGATGGTAACTATTGGCGATAGCTCGCCAGGAAGTTGCCGAGTCGCTCGATCGCTTCGCGCAGATCCGCCTTCCACGGCAGCGTCACGATACGCAGGTGGTCGGGGCTCGGCCAGTTGAAGCCGGAGCCCTGGGTGAGGAGGATCTTCTCTGCTCGTAGCAGATCGAATACGAGCTGCTCATCGCTGCGAATCTCGTGCACGTTCGGGTTCAGGCGCGGGAAAGCGTAGAGGGCACCCTTCGGCTTGACCACGCTCACTCCGGGAATCTTTTCGAGCGTTTCGACCGCAACATCCCGCTGCTGCAGGAGGCGACCACCGGGGTTCACAAGGTCTTCTATCGACTGGTACCCGCTGAGTGCGGCCTGCAACCCGAACTGCGCCGGCGCATTCGGGCACAGCCGCGTGGATGCCAGCAGATTGAGCCCGTGGAGGAAGCCTCCCGCATGATCCTTCGGCCCTGAAATCGCGAGCCAACCCGATCGGAACCCGGCGGCCCGATAGGTCTTCGAGAGACCGTTGTAGGTCAGCACGAGCAGGTCGGGAGCAAGCGCGGCGATCGACGTGTGCTCGGCATCGTCGTAGAGGATGCGGTCGTAGATTTCGTCGGCGAGAATGAGGAGCGAGTGCTTGCGTGCGAGGTCGACGATCTGCTGCAGCACTTCTTGTGAGTACACGGCTCCCGTCGGATTGTTGGGGTTGATGACGACGATCGCCTTGGTCCGGGCCGTGATCTTCGATTCGATATCGGCGACGTCGGGCTGCCAGTCGTTCTGCTCGTCGCACAGATAGTGCACCGGCGTGCCACCCGAGAGGCTGGTCATCGCCGTCCAGAGCGGATAGTCGGGTGCGGGAATCAGCACCTCATCGCCCTCGTCGAGCAGCGCCTGCATCGTCATCGTGATGAGCTCGGAGACGCCGTTGCCGAGGAAGACGTCATCGACATGCAGGGCGGGGAACCCTTCGACATCCTGGTATCGGCTCACGACAGCGCGGCGGGCGGAGAGCACGCCCTTGGAGTCCGAATAGCCTTCCGCGTCGCGGAGGTTCGCGATGATGTCCTGCACGATCGTGTCGGGCGTGTCCAGCCCGAATGGCGCCGGGTTGCCGATGTTGAGTTTCAGGATGTTGTGTCCCTCGGCCTCGAGCCGCATCGCCTCGTCGAGAACCGGGCCCCGGATCTCGTAGAGAACGTTCTTCAGCTTGGCTGACTGGTCGAGGGAACGAAGGCGTGCCATGCGACCATCGTAGAGCTTCAGGGCAGTTGCAGTTCACCACCGACGCTGCGACACGTCGCTGCCGCCAGCAGCATCGCCCGTTCGAGAGCCGTGCCCCAGTCCTCGTGTCGGAGCATGGCCGCAGTCACCGCGGCCGTCGTTGCATCACCAGCACCGATCGTGTCGACGATGTGACCGTCGAGGTACGCGATCGGTCGCGAAACAACGCCGTCGTTCGTGACGATTTTCGCGCCTCGCGGGCCCTCGGTGATCAGCGCGGCCGCGAGACCCGACTCGAGCATCCCGGCGGCAACGGTCTCCGGGTCGCTGCCGTAGAGCAGCTGCGTGTCTTCATCGCTCAACTTCAGCAGCGAGGCCTGCGGCGCAAGCCTCAGCAGACCCGCACCGAAGGCGCGGATGGCGCTGGGCGACGCGAGATACCCGTCACGTGGATTCGCATCGAGCACGAATGGCCGTGATGCGAGTGCGCTTTCGATCGCCTCGCACTGCTGTTCGTCCTCCAGCGCGACACAGGATGCGACAACGCAGTCTGCAGCCAGCACCGCCTGCCCAGCGTCGGCGACGGCGACGAAGCGTTTGCGCCCTGCTTCGTTGAAGACGTAGTCCATGGAGTCGCCGCGAAGCGTTGCCGTCGCGGTTGCCGTGCCGAACGGGGCTCGAGTCGCGTGCACGCGCACGCCGTGACTCTGGGCGTACGTGCGAAGCACCGCGCCGGGCTCGTCGTCCGCGAGCATGCTGACCAGGTCGACGGACAGACCGAGCTTGGCGAGACCGACGGCCACGTTCAAAGCAGCGCCGCCGGGCACATGCCGTTCGTCGATGATGTCGATGAGCGCATCGCCTATGACGGCGACGCGGGGAGTCATTTGCTCAGCTCTCGCTCAAGCTCTTCGAGACGGACTTCGCGGTCCTGCTGCACGACTACGCCGACCGCGAGCGCGACACCGATGCCCCACGAAGCCCAGAGCAGATACGTGCGCCAGTCCTTCGGGGCATCTTGGGTGGCTTTCGCAACACCGACGGCGCCGGCCAGCGCCGACAGGACACCTACGTTCAGAAGATATTTGCGCACGGTTCTACGGTAGCGTCACAGCCCAGTCGTCGGCTACCTCGACCATTCGCAGAAGCGCTTGTTGCAGCTGAGCGACGTCCTCATCGGAGCCGATTGCACGCCGCAGCGCCTTGTCGAATCGGGCGATATCGGCTCTGAGCGCCTTGTACGTCTCGTGGCCCTCCGTGGTCAGGCGCACCTGCTGGCGCCGACGGTTCTCGGCGGTGCGCTGACGGGTGATGAACCCCAGCTCCTCCATGGCCAGCAGATGGTGGGTCATCGTCGATTCTCGGATGCCGACCTCTTCTGCGAGTTCGCGTTGCGTCGCTGCGTCGCTCTCCTGCAACGCCAACAGGATGAAGTAGTAGGAGTAGTGTCCGCTGCGCTCCTTGAAGATGGTATCCGCTGTCGTGCGCAAGCGCTGCTGTGCGTGAGCGAGCAGCGCGGGTAGCGGCTTCTGCAACATGTCGACCATGCGCATAAGTCTATGAGCGAGCCCTTGCCTCGGGTGTCGCGAGATTGGGGTTGCACAGAAAACAGTTAGAGATCTAAAGTTTAGATATCGAAGTGTTAGTGGGAAGTGAAAGCGATGCGAGATATGGCAAGCGACGAAAGAGTGCCCAACCTGCAGCTGTTGGAGGATCGGACGGGAATGTCCGGCAGGTTCCACACGCCGGGTACGGCCCAGTACGAAAAAAGCGCGAAGCTCGTCTTCGACGGATCGGACCGATTGCCCGCTGTGACCGTTCGCCCGCGCTCGGCCGAGGAGGTCTCGAGGCTGGTACAAGCGGCGCGAGAGCTCGATTGGCGCATCGCGGTTCGGGGCGGGGGACACGGCTTTGCACGACACGCGCTCGCGGCCGGGTCGCTCGTACTGGACATGCGCGAACTCGACACCGTCTCGATCGATCCGGCACGCCGTATCGGCGCTGCCGGCGGTGGTGTACTGGCCGGCGAGTACACGCGAGCGGCTTGGCAGCACGGTTTAGCAACAGGGTTCGGCGACTCTCCCGATGTCGGCGTCGCGGGCCTGACACTGGGCGGAGGGATCGGCTTCCTGAGCCGGCGAGACGGGCTCACGATCGACAGTCTGCATTCCGCCGAGATCGTCCTCGCGGACGGTCGTATCGTCACAGCCAGCGAGGAAGAGAACGCAACGGGCGACCACCGAGACCTGTTCTGGGCGCTGCGCGGAGGAGGCGGCAACTTCGGTGTCGTCACGAGGCTCGAGTTCGAGCTCCGCCCGACCGCTCCTGTCACGGGAGGAATCATGGCGTTCGAACCGACGCCCGAGAATCTCGAACGAGCTGTGAGCGCCGTCCTCGAAGCTCCAGACGAGCTCTCCGTCATGATGAGCCTCATGCCGGCTCCTCCTATGCCCGCAATTCCCGCTGCGCTACACGGCGAGCTGTTGATGATCGTGCTGCCCTGCTGGTCCGGTTCCAGCGACCGAGCAGAACGGATGCTGGCACCACTGCGTCGGCTCGGCCCCGTAGCGGAGCAGATTGCGTGGGCTCCGTATCCCTCGCTGCTCCAGGGCCCGCCGCCGTTTCCGGAGCCTACGCTCCCCGCATCCCGGTCGGGATTCGCGGACACCGTGGATAGGCAGTGGGCCGAGCGGGCGATCGACGCCGTCCGAACCGCGCCGACCGCGTCGACGATCCAGATCCGCCCCATGGGTGGTGCGATCGCACGAGTGCCCTCAGCAGAGACCGCGTTCGCCCACCGTGAGCGCGCCGTCATGGCTTTCGCAGGAGCGCTGACGCCGGACCCGGGGCTGCTGGCAGACGCACACGCTTGGCTGGACACGACGACAGCGAGTCTTGGGCTCACCGGCCGCTACGTCAACTTCATGTCCGTCGACACAGAAGATGACGTGGCGGGCGCGTATCCGGGCCGGACCATGGAACGGCTGCGCCGTATCAAGGGAGACTACGACCCCGCGAACACGTTCAGCTCGAATCACAATATTCTGCCCGCCAGAGCGGAGCCCAGCGCAGCCTAGTTCGGTAACTGTTCAGCGAGCGTCCCGGCCGCTCCCAGAAGAAGTCGGGGGCTCCCGGCGTAGGCTCTGTTCATGGCCGGGGCAATCACCTCTCAGCACGCGCGCATCGCGAGCGTTGGCATCCATCTGCCCTCTGCGGTTCGCACGACGCAGGAGACAGAGCTGCTGCTTCGCGCAGCAAACCCGGGCATGCAGCTGCCGACCGGCCTGATCCACCGCATAACCGGGGTGCGGCGTGTGCACGTGCGCGAGCGCGGTCAGGACGCATCCGACCTCGCAGCGCTGGCAGGGCGGAAGGCGCTCGCGGCATGCGGCGAGCCCGTCGATCACTTGATCTTCGCAAGTGCCAGTCAGGACATGATCGAACCGGCCACCAGCCACATCGTGGCCGAAAAGCTCGGTCTCGGCGTACCGGTCTTCGACGCGAAGAACGCGTGCAACTCGGTTCTCAACGGAATGCAGATCGCGGCCGGTCTCATCGCGATCGGCCAGGCTCGTCGCGTACTCGTCGCCAGCGGCGAGACACCCACGACCGCTGCGCGCTGGGAGCTCGCAGACAAGCAGCAATTCCTGCGTTCGTTCCCGGGCTTCACCATGAGCGACGGCGGTGCAGCGGTTGTCGTCGAAGCGAGCGACGAGCCGGGAATCGAGGGCATGTACTTCGCAGCCGAGAGTCGCCACTGGCAGATCGGCACGCTCCCTACCGGCGGCTCGCACAGACCCCGAGACCTTGAAGCAACGTACTTCGACATGGACGGCGCCAAGCTTGCGGAAGCCTTTCTGCAACTCGGACCCGGGCCCGTCTTCGAACTCCTGGATCGGCTGGACGCTCGCATCGAGGACTTCGACCTCATCGCCATGCACCAGGTCGCGACTCCGCACCTGCCGCGCATCGCTGAGCGCCTCGGCGTCTCGGCAGAGCGCATTATCGAAACCGTGAGCGAGCACGGCAACCTCGCCTCCGTGACATTGCCCCTGCAGCTGAGCCTCGCCTTCGAACGAGGGGCGGTGCGCCAAGGGTCCAGGGTGCTGCTGATCGGACTCGCAGGCGGCATCAGCATAGGAGTCATGGCGGTGCGCCTGTGAAGCGGGAATCGCTGGCGGTCATCGTGCCGGTGTTCAATGAAGAGCGGGGCATCCACCCGACACTGCAGTACCTGCGCGCCCAACAGGACCGCGATTTCGACGTGTTCTTCGTCGACAACGACTCGACCGACAACTCCGCAGATGTGATTCGCTCCTATGCCGCCACGCACGAACTGTCGGGATGGCACGTCATCAGCGAGCCGCAGAAGGGAACGGGTGCGGCATCCGACACCGGGATGCGCGCCGCGATCGCCGCTGGGCACACGCTGCTCGCACGCACGGATGCCGACTGCCTGCCGAGGCTCGACTGGACGGCGAACATCCGCGCCGCGCTCACGCCCGAACCGCACGGCGATGGGCTCGAGTTCCTCGGCGGGCTCCTCGTCTCACGCCGCGACGAGGGCGAACCGTGGTGGCGTCGTCGCCTCTTGGAGGGCGCTGTGTATCTCGCGGAGGCATTCGGCAAGGTTCGACCCGGCAACAGGGGCACGGAATATCTCGGGCCGTACATGATGGCCGCGGGCTGCAACTGCGCGATCAGGGCGGACCTCTATCTGGCAGCCGGCGGATTCCCGCGCACCCGGATAGAAGAGATGCACGAGGACAGAGCACTTGTCAACGAGGTGCGCAAGCTGACCAAGAACTACCGAACCCGCCGAGACGTCGTCGTCGCGGGCTCCTCCCGCAGAGTACAGGCGTGGGGCCTGAAGAACACCCTGCTCTGGTACAAGGACCACGCGTTCAAGCCCGACCACGTGGACATCCGATGAGGGATGCAGCACTCGCGATGCGCCTCGACGCTCGTGTCGTGCGGGCAGCGCATCCCGTCGTGGTTCCGTTGCTCGCGTTCGCACGTGCCTCAGTGCTGCGGCTGCCTGGGATCGGCGTGCTGGTGCAGGACACCGAGCTGGCGCGGGAAGTACTCAGCGACAGCGAACGCTTCACGAAGAACGGGCCGGGCGCATCGAGCGAACTCTGGACGCCCGTGCTCGGCGAGCGGGTGCTTCTCAACATGCACGGCGACGATCACAGGCGAATGCGACGCACGCTGCAGCCGATCTTCGCGCCCGCGTTCGTGCGACCCCTCGTCGACGCGATGATTCGACCGCGCTGGGAGGCTGCCGTGCGCTCGCTCGAGGCTGGTGAGCGCGTCGACCTGGCAAAACTGACACGTGAGACCGCGAGCGACGCGATAGCCAGCCTTGTCGGGCTCGATCGCGGGGCCGTGACCGAGCAGATGTTCGTCGACGTCACTCGGATAACCGGCATGGTCAAACTCTCGAAGCCGCGGTTGAGGCGGTCGCAGATCGCCGAAGCGCAGCGGTTGCTGCACGGACTGACCCAGCACGCTCACGCCGCGTATGCGGGAGACGAGTCCACCGTTCCCGGGAGGATGCGTGCCCTCGGCCTCAGCGAGCGGGAGGCGCTCGGTGCCGTCGGCGCCTTCATCCTGACCGGCACCGAAACGCTCGCGGGTGCGATTCCGCGCATCGCGGCGATGCTGATCGACGCCGACTACTTGCGGGAGATGACGGACGGGAACACCGAGAGCGCCATCGGCGAGTCGTTGCGCTGGACGACGCCGTCGCTCGCGACGCTGCGGTCTTCGTTGACGGATACTTCGATCGGCGCCGTGAGGGTGCAGCGAGGCGAGCGCATCGTCATCGCGACCTACAAGGCCAACCGGCAGTCGGGCGCGTGGAACCCCGAAGCAGGGACCTCACGAGGGCTCAAACAGCTCTGGTTCGGCGCAGGCGAGCACTTCTGCATCGGCGCCCCACTGGCAATGACGCAGATTCGAACAGCAGTCGATGCGCTGCGTGCTGCGGGACCGCTGCGCATCGCCTCTCGGGCACCCGTCCGTCGAACGCTCATTCCGGCCTATCGTTCGCTCATCGTGGAGCGGCAGTGACCGACCTGCTCCTCGCTCTCGAAGAGCGCATGTACGACAACGCTCCGGCCATCACGTTCGGCCGTCGTACGCTCAGCTACCGTGATCTGCGCATCCGCATGCACTCGGTTGCCGCCGGCCTGCAGCGGCACGGCATGCGGGAGGGCGAGCGAGTGCTGTTCTCGGTTCGTCCCGGCATCGACGCCGTCGTGCTTGCGCTCGCGATCGTGAAAGCTGGAGCAACCGTCGTATTCGCGGACCCGGGCGCCGGTGAAACGCTGTTCCGCGCACGCATGGCGCTGGCCGAACCACGCTGGGTCGCTGCCGAGCCCCTTCTGTATGCGGTTTCGAGGGGGCCGGCACGCGCGTTCGCTCGGCGCCGCGGTATCGATCTGCCCGACTACGCCTCGATCGTGCCCGACGCCGAATTCATGCACGCCGGAATACGATTGCCCGGTGTTCCTCGCGGTTCGCTTTCGCTCGCTCGGTTGGAGCGCCAGCGCGGATTCCCGGCGCCGGTCGCCGAGGACACGGATGCGCTGATCGTCTTCACGAGCGGAACAACCGAGACGCCGAAAGCCGTTGTGCACACGCGCCGCACGCTCGGCTCGGGGCTCGGCGACATCGGAGCAGCTCTTGCGCTGAGTCGCGGACAACGTCTCGTGACCGACCAGCTCATGATCGGCATCCCGGCGCTCATTGCGGGAGCGCACTGGGTGATGCCCGGCTACGGCACGAACCCGGGAGCGCAGCCGAAGCACTTCCTGAGGTTGCTCGCGGATGCCGAAGCCACGTTCCTGACACCGGCTTCGATGTCCGTCGTGCTGGATACCCTCGACGGGCGTACGCTGCCTCGGCTGCGCCTTGTCGCGTTAGGGGGCGCCCCGGTTCTCCATCCGCTCCTGCGGCGCATCCGTGCAGCCATGCCGAACGCCGCGATCCGCGCGATCTTCGGCATGACGGAAGTGCTGCCCGTCGCGATCGCCGACGGCATCGAGAAGCTCGAACGCGACCCCGCGGACGGTGATTGGCTGGGGAGGATAGCAAGCTCCGTTCTTGCATCCGTGGACGACAACGAACTCCGGCTGTCCGGGCCCGGCCTTGCCCGCCGCTATCTGCACGAATCGCACGAACTGCAAACCCTCGCAACCGGTGATCTCGTGCGCATCGACGGCGACGAACTCACCATGCTGGGGCGCAAGAAGGACATGCTGATTCGCGATCGCACCAACATCTATCCCGCGCTGTACGAGCCCATCATCGCGAGCCTGCCCGGAGTGCGCGAAGCGTGCATCGTCGGCGTGCCCGACGAGATCGGGGATGACAGGGTCGTGCTCGCGATCGTCGGAGATGACGAGACCCCGGGGCTTGCGCAACGCGTCGAGCGTTCGCTACCCGGGCTCATCGATCACGCTGCGCTGCCCGACGCTGTCGTCGAGATCGGCGAACTGCCGCGCGCAGGCCGGCAACGCAAACCCGACAGGAGCGCGCTCGTGCAACACTTACGCCAATGCCTGTAACACTCAAACGCGTCGTCGTCACCGGAGCCAGCGGATTCGTCGGGGGAGCGGTCGCGACCGCGCTCGCGGACGCCGGTCACGAGGTCGTCGGCTACGGACGCCGCCCGAACGGATGGCGGCATCCGCGAGGCAGCTACCGGCAACGCGATCTCACCCGCGACGCGATTCCGGAGGTTCGAGGCGCGCAAGTCGTCGTCCATGCCGCTGCCCTGGCGAACGACTGGATGCCGTGGCAGGACGCCTTCGATGCGAACGTGCGGGCGACGGGCCGGATCGTCCAGTCCGGCAGCGCAGCCAGGCTCGTGCACATATCATCCTCGAGCGTCTACGACCCGTACACCCCGACCGTGCTCGGTCGCGAATCGGAGCCGCTGCCGCGCCGGTATCCGAACGCCTACGGTGCGACGAAGTCGATCGCCGAACGCATTGTTGCGCTGCACCCGAACTGCATTTCGCTCAGACCTCGAGCCGTGTACGGCCCCGGGGATACGACGCTGCTGCCGCGTCTGTTCGATCGTCTCCGGATGGGGGTGCTGCCGCTACCGGGTGGGGGAGCGTTCGATCAATCCGTGACTCACGTCGAGACGCTCGTCGACGCCGTCGAGCGCTCGCTGGAAAGCACGGTCACGGGCCCTGTCAATGTCGGCGACGCCGAGCCGGTGGCGATAGGCGATTTCATGTTGGATGCGCTGGCTGCCGCCGGTCGTCGCGCCCGCATCCTGCCGGTTCCTGTGGATGCTGCGATGGCGCTCGCGAGCCGAGCGGAAGGGTTCGCGAAAGTCACGGGTCGGCGGCCATCGCTGACGCGCTACGCCGTCATGCAGCTCGGATTCGAGCGTACGCTCGACCTTTCGCGTCTCCACAATGAGCTCGGCGCGGTGCCTCGCCCCACCTCACTGCAGTTCATGCGCTGACAGACTTTCACCGCACCAGTCTGCGTTCTGTGGAACGTTCCACACCGGTTCATCTGAGGGCCATCGTTGCGTCGTGCGCCATTCACGCCACTTTCTTAAGGTCGTTCCCGTCGGAGCGAAGAGGGAGGCGGGATGGCCATCGAAGTGGAGCGTTCCACGCCGGAGGGTGTCGAACCCGGGCAACGCGCTGTCCGGTGGCCGCGACGAGCCGCGATCGCCCTTCGCAACCCCGCGACCCTGCTCGGTCTCGTGCTCATCGCGTTCTTCGGATATCTCATCGTCGCTCCGGTCGTCTCGATGCTGTTGGGCGCGGTGCAGGTGGCCTTCGGAGATGACGCCCGCATCGGAGCACCCGCCGGCTCACTCACCTCCTACTACTTCGAGCGAGTCTTCGCCTCCGCGGTCTCCGACATCACGTTCTACGAGCCGTTGCGAAACACCCTGCTGCTCTCGCTTGCCGCGATCGTCCTCGCCCTGGCGGTGGGAGTACCGGTTGCGTGGTTGCTGTCGCGCACGGACCTGCCTGGACGCCGCTGGTTTTCTACCGCCCTCATCGTGCCGTACATGCTGCCGGCATGGACATACGCGTTCGCTTGGCTGACGATCTTCAAGAACCGCCGCGTTGGGGGTGCACCGGGGTGGGTGGAATCGCTCGGCATCGCTGTCCCAGACTGGCTCGCATACGGTCCGCTACCCATCCTGATAATCTTCACACTTCACTTCATCCCCTTCGTCATCCTGTTGGTGACGAACGCGATGAAGAACCTCCCGGACGACTTCACGGAGGCAGCTCAGGTACTCGGCGCATCGTCGGCCGTGCGCACGCGGAAGATCATCCTGCCGCTGCTGAAACCCGCACTGCTGTCTGCTGCGACGCTAATTTTCGCTAAGGCACTCGGTGAATTCGGAGTCGCCTATGTGCTCGGCACGCCCGCGGGGTTCTCAGTGCTGTCGACAACGCTCTATCAGAGCATCAGCACACAGCAGCCGGGCGTTGCCGCCGTGATCGCAACGGTCATGGTGGTGCTCGGTTCGCTGTCCGTCTATGTGGACGTGCGATTTCTGCGCGAGATGAAGCGATTTGCAACGGTATCCGGTCGCGGCTTCCGGGGTCGGACGCGAAGCCTGGGTGCTCGAAGATGGCCGGCCTTCTTCGGTGTGACAGGACTGTTCTCGTTATCTGTTGTCGTCCCGCTTGGTGTACTGGTGCTCTCGACTCTGATGCGCATCCCCGGGCGATTCGAATGGTCGAATCTGACCCTGGACTACTGGATCGGCCGCAATCTGCCGACGGTTGGCTTCTCGGACGGCATTCTCGTCAACCCCAAGACATGGGAGGCGACCTGGAACACCGTTTGGATGGTGGGAATCGCCGCCATCGCAGCGGGTGTGCTCGGAATGCTCGTCGGGTACGTGGTTGCGCGCAGCCCGGCGCGCTGGATCGGCACGACGTTGCGAACGGTGACGTTCATGCCCTACTTGCTTCCGGGTATTGCATTCGCCGTCGCCATACTCTCGCTCTTCGCTGTGCAGCGTGGGCCGGTCCCTGCGCTCTACGGGACCGCACTGTTGCTGATTTTCGCCATGATCGCCGATGAGATGCCGTTTGCGTCTCGCGCGGGAACGAGCGCAATGATGCAGATGGGGCGCGAGTCCGAGGAAGCGGCGCAGACTCTGGGTGTCGGCTGGCTGCAACGGATGCGTCGCATCGTCCTGCCCATGCAGCGAAACGCGTTGGCCAGCGCAATCCTGCTGCCCTTCATCGCCGGCGTGCAGGGGCTCAGTCTCGTGATCATCCTGGCAACGCCGGGCACGCAGCTCCTGACGACGCTGTCGATGACCCTCGTCGACAACGGCTACACACACGCATCGAACGGGGTCGTGGTGCTGATCTGCCTCATCGCGCTGTCCGGCACCTGGCTGGCGCGCAGACTGTTGCGCGCTGACCTCTCAAGCGGCCTCGGATCGTGAATCTCTTATCCCGCCCATTCGGAATCGCAATTCAACCCAACGAAGGAGCACCATGAAACACCGCAGTAATCGACGTGTTGCCGGCGCTATCGCCGCCGTCCTCGGAGTCGCCCTGCTCGCCAGCGCCTGCGCAGGTCAACCGCCAGCGGATACCGGAGCTGACATCACGAACGAGGTTTTCGACACCGAGCTGACTCTGGACGAGCTCATCGAGCGTGCCCAGCAGGAGGGCCCCATAACGGTGTACGACGGGACGTCGAAAATCGAGGAAATGGCCGAGGCCTTCAGCCAGGAGTACGGCATTGAAGCTACGGGTGTGAAGCTCGATGCCTCGGAAGCGATCGAGTTGGTCACTCGCGAGGCTCAGTCCGGCAACGTCGTCGGGGACGTCGTCGCCATCAGCGACCTCCCGGCACTAACAAACCAGTTGGTCCCCAACGGTTTCATCACCAACTACGTTCCTGCCGAGCTTGAAGGGAACATAGACGAGAGCATGCGCGACCCACTCGTGCTGATCACCGATCCGGCCTTCTTCACCTACAACAGCGAAACCCATGACAGCTGCCCGATTGACAACATCTGGCAGCTGACGGGCTCGGAGTGGACAGGCGCTTTCGCCATCGACGATCCTGCTGGATCCAACGCGACGCTCGACTGGTTCAGTCAGCTCGAACAGTTCGGCGAAGACGATCTTGCGGCTGCCTACGAAGAGCAGTTCGACGAGCCGCTGCAGACAGAACTTGACTCTGCCGCAGCCGAGTGGGTATCCCGCCTGGCCTCGAACGATCCGATCATCACGCAGTCGAGCGAAGAAGCTTCCGAAGCTGTCGGGGCGCTGGGTCAGGAGAACCCTCCCATGGGACTGATGTCGAGCGCGAAATATCGAAACATCGACGAGAAGGGATACGCCCTGGCAGTGTGCGAAGGCCTCGAGCCGTTCACCGGGCGCGCTGCACCGAAGGGAATCGCGATCGCGACGGGGACTGAAAGCCCGTACGCAGCCATGCTCTTCGTGCACTACGCGCTCACTCAGGAGGGGATCACTCCTCAGATCGACGACGGGAAGATTTCATCGAACTCGGAAATCGTGCAGCCCGACGATCCCGCGCACACCGCCGACCATCTGGACACACTCTTCTTCTTCGATAACGCGGGCCTCGACACCGCCTGGGCCGACCGCGAAGGTTGGCAGGACCTCTGGCGGACTTCGGCTCGATAGCAAGACCTCACAGAACGGAGAACCACGAATGAGCGCCATCAGGGCCGAGCGAGTCTCGAAGACGTACCCCGGCAGTACCGACCGCAGCGTCGACGAAATGTCGTTGACCGTCGAGGAGGGCGATTTCCTCTGCCTGCTCGGGCCATCGGGGTGCGGGAAATCGACGACGCTGCGAATGATCGCAGGGCTCGAGTTGCCGAGCGAGGGGCGCATCGAGGTCGCTCAACGGACGGTGGACGATGTTGCTCGCGGCGTGCACGTTCCCGCGGAACGGCGGGGCCTGGGATTCGTTTTCCAGAACTACGCGCTCTGGCCCCACATGAACGTGCGCGAGAACATCGATTTCGGTCTTTCCATGCAGCGGATGCCCGGGAACGAGCGACGGGAACGTATCGAGCACGCTCTGGAGACCCTGGCGATCGCCCCCTACGCCGAGCGCTACCCGGGCGAGCTCTCGGGCGGTCAGCAGCAGCGAGTTGCGATCGCGCGTACGCTCGCCGCGCGTCCGTCCGTGATGCTTTTGGACGAGCCGCTGTCGAACCTGGATGCGCGTCTCCGTCTGGAAATGAGGGCGGAATTTCAGCGTATTCATCGGGAGACGGGGACGACCATGGTGTTCGTGACGCACGATCAGTGGGAGGCGATGACGCTCGCCACCCGCATCGTCGTCATGAACGAGGGTCGGGTGCAGCAGGTGGGCTCCCCGCTGGAGATCTACCAGGAACCAGCGAATCGTTTCGTCGCCGAATTCATGGGCAATCCGCCGCTGAACGTAATCGGACGCAGTGACGAAGAGAGCGCGGCGGAGGCGCTCGGGGCGTGGCCGGGCGCACAGACGGTCGGTGTGCGTCCGGAAGCGCTTCGTTTCGGCGGCGAACCGGAACCGGGTGCGTTCAAGCTCGCGGTCAGGATCGAAGCGCTGTCGCCAACCGGCGGTTCGTGGATCATCGAGGCTGCGGCGGGCGCGTGCCGACTGATCGGCACCGCTTCTGTCGCACCCCAATTGCGCGCCGGGGAGCAAGTCGTCTGCTGGGCCACCAATCGTGACGTTCTGCAGTTCGATAGCCGAGGAGACCGTATCGAAGAGCGGCTGGTGGCAGCATGACCTCCCGGATCTCCAGACCCGACCGAGTGCTCGAACTGCCGAAGGCGCTGATTCTCGATTTCGGTGGAGTCATCGTCGCTTCGAGTAAACCCGCCGGATGGCAGGACGTTGTCGCCGACAGGATCACTGCGCTCGCCGGCGCCGGACGGGTGCCGAGCCGGGATCGCGTTATCGCTGATGTCGTCGCCGGAGCTCAGGCTGCCGGTCAATGGCGCAACGCGATGTCCCGGCCGCTGAGACCGGTCGAACTCGCTCAGGAGGCGTTCGTGATGGACTTCATCGCTGCCGACTGGTCCGACTCGCAACGTGCTGCCATCGCCTCCCACACTGCGGCTATCAGCTACTGCGTCGCATCCGCCAAAGAACATCGGGAACTCCGGCCGGGCATCCGGGAGCTGCTTGGCTTCTGTCATCTGCGCGAGATTCCCGTCGTGATCGTATCGAACGCGCTTTCGGGCCAGGTGCACCGGGACTTCCTGGCCGCGCAGCAGTTGTCGGATGCGTTCGCCGCTGAGCTCTACTCGGACGAGGTCGGGATCCGGAAGCCCAACCCCGACTTCATGCTGATGGGATGCAAGGCGGTCGTGCGAGCCCCTGCGGACTGCTGGTACGTGGGAGATCACCTGGATCGTGACGTGCTGTGCGGTATCCGAGCAGGCATCGGCTGCAACGTGCTCTTGCCGTCACCGCACGCCGCCGGGCATCCTCAGGTCTTCGGAGTCTCCGCCGACATCGTCAGGGAGGATCCCGCGGCCCTGCTCGAGACGATGAAAGGGATCGAAACGTGACCGTTACTGCGATCAGCACCCGAAGCTCCGCCGAACTCTGCAGCATCGCGGAGGATGGCGCCAGAAAGGCCGGAGCGTACTTGCGCAGCGTCTTCCGCAGCCGAATGATCGTCAACTACAAGCGCGACCGTCACGACCTCGTGACCGAACACGACCGTGCCAGTGAAGAGATCATCGTCCCGCTATTGCTCGAAGGCTCACCCGGATCTCGCATCGTGGGAGAAGAGGGAGGAGAACGTGGGGGCTCGGGCCCCGTGACCTGGTACATCGATCCGATCGACGGGACTTCGAACTTCGCGCAGGGCATCGCGTTCTTCTGTGTCGTTATCGCCGCGGAACTTGCCGGTGAGATCGTAGCGGGGGCGGTGTACGACCCGATTGCGGATCGCATGTTCGCAGCGCACGACAGCGGGGCGTTCCTCGATGGTGCACCCCTGCGCACCGGGCCCGCTGCGAGCGCCGAAGCTGCGACGCTCATTACCGGGTATCCGACCGCATCGGACCTTAGGGCCGACGGGCCCGAATCACTCGCGGAGTTCGGCTCGCTCGTTGAGGCGTTCAGTTCGGTACGCCGCACGGGGTCGGGTGCCCTGACAATTGCGCACGTTGCGGCCGGTTGGGCGGACAGCGCGCTCGGTTCATCGGTGAACCCCTGGGATGTCGCCGCATCGATGCTCATCCTCCGGCGCGCCGGTGGCGAGTATCGACCCCTGTGGTACGGGGAAGGGGCAACCGGGGCCGACCACTGCGCGCCCGGGTTCGTCGCCCTCCGGAACGGTGCATCGTATCCGGCCCTGGACGCCGTCGCAGAGCACATCGTCAGAAGCCGTGAGGAAGCGTAAGCGTGGAGGTCAAACGGCGAGCGCCGACCATCATCGAAGTGGCGACCCGTGCCGGAGTCTCAAAATCGCTTGCATCGCGCGCGCTGCGCGGCGAGCGTGGAGTTGCTGACCAGACGCGTCGGCGGATTCACACCGCTGCGGTCGAGCTGGGGTACCGGATCAACTCGGCGGCTCGATCGCTCGCACACGGACGTTCCGGGATCGTGGGAGTGGTGGTGAACGACATCGGCAATCCGCATTTCAGCGGTGTCGTCGCCGGCGTAGAAGCAGAGGCGCGTGAACGTGGATTGCGGGCAATTCTCGGCCACGGCTCCGGATCCCCAACTGCTCTGGCCCGACAGATCGAGACCATGCTCGAGTTGCGAGTCGACGGCATAGTTGTCATCAGCTCCTGGGCGCCCAGAGACGTGCTCGAGGCCGCGGCGGGGGCCACTCCTCTCGCCGTGGTCGCCAGATTGATCGACCCTCCCGCGACGCTCGACACGATCGCCAGCGACGATGTCATCGGCGCACGAACCGCTGCGGAGCACCTGTTGGCCGTTGGCTGCCGCAAACTCGCTTACGTGACGCGTTCGACGAGCGCGACAAGTGGCGCTCGCGGCGGTGGTTTCGCAGCAGCAGTCTCCCAGGTCGGGCTCGAACCGGCGACGCATCGGGTGGAGAGGGACGACGACGCGGCCATCGCGGCTGTACTCGAATCAGGCATCGACGGAATCTTCGCCAACAACGACGTCATGGCGGCGGAGATTCTTCGAGTCGGGCGCGAACACGGAATCGATATCCCAGGGCAGATGGCGCTGATCGGGTACGACGACACGCCGCTGGCTCGACTCCTCAGCCCGGGACTCACCAGCGTGCATCAACCGCAACGGACCATGGGGCGCAGGGCGATTGAATGCATCGTGGAACGGCAGAACGGGCGAATCGAACCGGTGCGAGCCTGGTACGAGCCGAGGCTACTGGTGCGCGCTAGCACCGCAGCATTCGACAAAGGGGTGGTGCGTCAGCGCCCCGTGTCGTCTTCGTGCTGCTGACGCAGATGCTCGCGAGCGAAGTCCAGCGTCTCGGAGAGCAGGCGCAGGCGATCGCGATCGGTCTTCGCCTTCCTGGTCTTGATCTCGGCGATGACCTGGCCGTCCCAGTCATTCTCGACCAGCCAGTCCAGCACCTCGGCGACCGGCTCGTTGCCGTGCCCCGGCAGCAGGTGCTCATCGAAGACCTTGCTGTCGTGTTGGGCGACCCCGTCCGTCAAGTGGATGTGCCGCAGCTTCTTCGGCCCGAGATCCCGGGCGAGTTCCAGCGAATCCCGCTTCGAAAGCGCGCAGTGCGAGAAGTCGAGCGTCGCGTGTTCCACATCCATCTCGCTCGGATCGGTGCTGGGAATGTACGCCCTCTGGTTCCGCTCTCCCGTCCGCCAGGGAAACATGTTCTCGACGGCGATGATAATGCCGTACCTGTCTTCCGTGTCGCGTACGACGCGCTCGAAATCGAGCGCGTAGCGGCCCTGCCAGCGGAAAGGCGGATGTACGACAACGGTCGAACACCCCAGTTCCGCAGCGAGCTCGGCAGACTTCTCGAGCTTGATCGCCGGGCCACGGCCCCAGACCATCGTCGTCAACAGCAAGGTCGGCGCGTGCACCGCCATGATCGGCTGATCGTATTCGGCGGCGAATTCACGGAGCCGAGTCGCGCTACGGGTCTTGGAATCCGTCGTCACCATCACCTCGACACCGTCGAAACCGGTCTCGGCACTTAACCTGAAGCCGTCCTCCACTCCCTTCGGGAAGACACTGATCGTGGAGAGGCCTACGGGGATCATGGTTTCCAAACTACGCCTGTCAGTTGAAGTCCTGCTAAACGGCACGTACGCCGAAGCGAACGCGTCGGTCGTAGACTGATACGCATGGCCGAGATCGACATCAAGCCGCGCTCGCGCGCGGTAACCGACGGAATTGAAGCGACGACTTCCCGAGGCATGCTCCGGGGCGTCGGTATGGGCGACGACGATTGGGACAAGCCGCAGATCGGCATTGCTTCCAGCTGGAACGAGATTACGCCTTGCAACCTCTCACTGAACCGACTTGCTCAGGGCGCAAAAGAAGGCGTCCACGGGGGCGGTGGATACCCGCTCCAGTTCGGCACGATCTCCGTCTCCGACGGCATCTCGATGGGCCACGAGGGCATGCACTTCTCGCTCGTCAGCCGCGAAGTCATCGCAGACAGCGTCGAAACCGTGGTCATGGCGGAACGCCTCGACGGCACGGTGCTGCTGGCGGGTTGCGACAAGTCGCTGCCGGGTATGCTCATGGCCGCTGCTCGCCTCGAACTCGCCAGCGTGTTCGTCTATGCGGGCTCGATCGCACCCGGCCGCGTGAAGCTTTCGGACGGCAGCGAGCGCGAGATCACGATCATCGACTCGTTCGAGGCGGTCGGCGCTTGCAAGGCCGGCAAGATGAGCGAAGCCGATCTCAAGAAGATCGAGTGCGGTTTCGCACCTACCGAAGGTGCCTGCGGTGGCATGTACACGGCGAACACGATGGCCTGCATTGCGGAGGCACTCGGCATGAGCCTGCCGGGTTCGTCGACGCCGCTGTCGGCAGACCGTCGACGCGACATGTACTCCCACCGCTCCGGCGAAGCCGTCGTGAACCTGCTCCGTCAGGGCATCACGACCAAGGACATCCTGACGAAGAAGGCGTTCGAGAACGCGGTGACGGTTGCGATGGTGCTCGGCGGCTCCACCAACGCGGTGCTGCACCTGCTCGCGATTGCTCGCGAAGCAGAAGTGGAGCTGACGCTCGACGATTTCACGCGTATCGGCCAGAAGTCCCCGCACCTGGCAGACGTGAAGCCGTTCGGCCAGTACGTTGCACAGGACTTCGATCGAGTCGGCGGGATGCCCGTGATCATGAAGGGGCTCCTGGATGCCGGCCTCCTTCACGGGGACGCACTGACCGTCACCGGCAAGACCCTTGCCGAGAACCTGGCAGAACTCGACCCGGAGCCGATCGACGGCAAGGTCGTTCGCGAACTCGACGACCCAATCCACGCGACCGGCGGTCTGACCATCCTCAGCGGCACGCTCGCACCGGAAGGTGCCGTCGTGAAGACGGCGGGCTTCGACGCGGAGGTCTTCGAAGGCCCTGCGCGTGTGTTCGAACGCGAGCGCGAGGCGTTGGACGCCCTAACGGAAGGAGCGATCGAGGCCGGTTCCGTCGTGGTGATCAGGTACGAAGGCCCCAAGGGCGGACCGGGCATGCGCGAAATGCTCGCCATCACCGCGGCGATCAAGGGCGCGGGACTCGGCAAAGATGTACTACTGTTGACGGACGGACGATTCTCAGGCGGCACAACCGGCCTGTGCATCGGCCA
>NZ_CAMEFJ010000042.1 GCF_945915485.1 uncultured Agrococcus sp. | reverse complement strand
GCGGAGCGAATTCGTGCAGGGGAGGATCGAAGAGAGTAGGTTCTCTCTAGCGAGCGGCTTGTCTGGGTAATACATACTCCTTCAGAATCAGCTGCACGGCTGCGGCAAGGGGCACCGCGACGAGTGCTCCCAGAATCCCCAGCAGTGAACCGCCGACGAGCGCTGCAACGACAACCACAACCGGCGGAATCCGCACGGCTCGCTTCATGATCTGCGGGCTGATCCCGTACGCCTCGACCTGCATGTAGATGAGGTAGTAGCCGAGAATCCAGAGAGCCTTGATCGGGTCGTCCAGCAGCGCAACGAGTCCGCTGATCACAATGGATGCCGTGATCGTGCCGACGAGAGGAATAAGCGATGCGACGAACGCCATGAACGCGAACACGGCGGCTAGCTCGACCTGCGCGATCGTCAGCACGATGAAGGAGAGAATACCGTTCGTGAGGCCGAGGAAGAACTGCCCCATGACGAATCTGCCGACTGATGACATGATCTGCTCCGCGACCGACTCGAACTTGGGTCTGCGGGATGCCGGGATCAGTTTGTAGAAACTTGCCTTCATCGTGGGCATCGAGCCCACGAAGAAGAGCATGAGCACGACGACGATGAACGTGCTGCCTGCCGCGAAGGCAATCTGACCGAGAGCGCCGAAGACTCCTTGCACGATGGTCGCCAGCCATGGAGGCAATGATGTCCAAGTTTCCGGAGCACCCAGTGTTTCAATGGTCGTGGCGACGAGACCGTCTACATCGATAGCGGGAAAGGAGTCCTGCAACCACTCTCTGACGTCGTCGAGCGCTCCGTGCTGGATGTTGTCAACGATGCTCTGCACGAGCTGTGAGAACTGCCCGACGATAACCGGAATGATGATGAGCATCAGCCCGGTGAGCGCGCCGAGGATGACGACGACGAGTGTCAGCAGCGCCGCCCAGCGTGGGAGGCCCCTCCTGATCAAGAACTGCACGGCCGGCTCGACACCCAGTGCGATGAAGATTGCCGCGAACGCGTACAACAGCACGGTCTGCACTTGCACGACCGCCGTACCGATGGCGATTGCGAGCAGCACACCAAGGCCACCCAGCAGCCCGATCTGAAAGGCGTTCTTGATCTTCACGGATCCCCGATCGCTATGCGTCAACCATGAGCCACGGGCAGATATAGCCCCGCTACGCAAGCCTACGGTACTCTGGAATATTGCAAGCGATTCGTGGCGCCTGAAACACGTCAGCGCACGGCCCATCGCTTGCCTCCGTGTGAAGGGAAGAATCAGCTCTTGCGTTATGTGCTTTCGGCAGTGAGTCTCGCTCTTGCGCTGCTATTTTTCGCGCTGGGAGTTGGCCAGCGTACCATCTGGGCGCCGCCGGATTCTTACGAGCAGAGTGTCGCGGAAGAAGTCACGACGCCTGTTCTACTGCTCGACAACACTGTCATGACCTATCACGACGGAGCCGAAACCCTCGAGATCACGGCGGACGGCCCCATCACGGTCATCGTCGCGAGAACCCACGATCTGCAGGGTTGGATCGGCGAGACCCCTTACACGCTCGCAACCGGTGGCGAGAACGAGACCGCTGAGCTCGAAGTGTTCGACGAGGGTGACCTCGGCCTGCCGGGCAACCTCGACAACGATCTGTGGCAGGAGTTCTTGCAGGAAGACGGTGAGGTCTCCCTGCCCATGGATCTGCCCCTCGGCACCTCGGTCGCCGTCATCGGTGACGGAGAGGAGGCGGCTCCTAGTGACGTCCGAGTCGTATGGCCCAACGCCGCAACGTATCCGCTGTTCGGACCGTTCATGACGGCCGGCTTCGTGTTGCTCGCGTTCTCGCTGTTGTTCCTCGCGATCGGTCTTTCGAATCATCGCAGGAAGCGTGGTCCGCAACGCGCCACCGCCAAGGCCATCACTCGACGCGAACGAAGGGCCATCGCGAAGGGCAAAACCCCGGCAGTCACCCCTGCGCGTCAAGAGCAGCTGACGGAGGCTCCGGCACCCGAGGCTCCTCACAGCGACGACCGGGCATCCGGCGCAGAGCCGACCGGGTCGCAGGAGGCAACATCCTCCGACACAGAAGACCGGGCAGAGCGATCAGAAGGGGAGGATCGTGCGTAAACGTAACATCCGCACTCTCATACTCGGCGTCGCCGCAGCGGCAGCACTGAGCCTCTCGATCTCGGCATGCTCGCCGGAGTACTGGCCGGCTTCCGAGACGGAAGAGACTGCAACGCCGGGAACAACCCCGCAGCCATCCGTGCTCGAAGACACGCTCCCGAAGCCGTCCGTGACGGTGCAGCAGTTCGAACGGGTTCTCGAAAGCACGCGCGAGGTCTTCTCTCAAGCCGACGAGGAGCGCGACGCTGACTTGCTGTCGAGCCGCGCTGCCGGTGCCGTGCTCGAAGCGCGCACCGTGAACTATCAAGCACGTGAAGAGGACGACGACATCGATGCCTTCGCGGGCATTCCGGACGGCGAAATTCAACTGATTCTGCCCGAGCAGAACGAGCAGTGGCCCCGCCACGTGCTTGCCATCGTCGGGTGGCAGGACGACTCACAGGTGCCCGAGGCGCTCGTGTTCCGTCAGTCCGACGCCAGGGCGGGCTTCAAGCTCGTGTATCAGGTGTACCTGCAGGCCGGCGTTCAGCTGCCCGAGGTCGCGGCGAGCCAGGTCGGAGCGCCCGTCATCTCGACCGAGTCGGAGCTCACGGTCATGCAGCCGCAAAACGTTCCTGGCGCGTACGCCGACATCTTTACCGAGGGCGAGGATGCGGAGCACTACGCGGCCTTCGAGAGCGACCCTGACGAGTTGCGCTCGAGCCTCGGCTACACACACAAGCAGGACCAGTACGTCGACAACGACAACTATGAACTCGTCGACTTCGAGTTTCTGAACAGCGAAGGATCATCGCCGGTCATCTCGATGAGCACGAATGATGGCGGCGCTATCGTCGCAGGGTCCTTCTCGGAGAGCATCGAATTCAACCCGACGGAAGACGGTGTGACCGTATCGCCGCCTGAGGGATCCTCGCTGAGCGCTCTGCTCGGAGGGGAGGACGGATTCACTTCGGGATTCTCGCGTACCGACGAGTATCAGGTGCTGTTCTACGTCCCGGCCGGTTCGCGGGGCGACGACGCACCGCTGATCACGGTGCTCGGGTACAACGCCGCACTGGTAGGAGCAGAGGAGCTGGATTGATGAACGAACAGTTGCCACCGTCCATAGCAGGAGCAGTCGACCTGTCGTCGCTTGCACAACAGCGTCAGCCCCAGGAGGGTGATCAGCAGGGGCAGTCGAGTCAGCTGATCATCGATGTCACGGAAGCCGACTTCGAGCAGGCAGTGCAGCTGTCGACGCGCGTGCCGGTCATCGTGGACCTGTGGGCAGACTGGAGTGAGCCGTCCAAGCAGCTGACTCCTGCGCTGGAGGAGTTGATTGCAGAGTATGCAGGCAGACTCGTTCTCGCCAAGATCGACGCCGACAAAAATCCGCAGATCGCGCAGGCGTTCCAGGCGCAAACGGTCCCTACCGTCATCGCACTGATCGGTGGCCGCCCGGCGCCGCTGTTCACGGGAGCCGTGCCGAAGGAACAGATCCGGGATGTGTTCGAGCAGGTGCTGCAGATCGCCGAACAGCAGGGTGTTACCGGCACCGTCCCCACGGAAGAGCAACAGCAGGAGGAGCCGGCTGAGAAGCCGCTGCCACCGCTGCACCAGGAAGCGTTCGACGCTCTGGAACGCGGTGACCTTGCGGCCGCCCGTGACGCGTACGACAGAGCGCTCAAGGAGAACCCGGGTGATGACGACGCAGTAGCAGGTCTCGCGCAGGTTGGTCTGCTGCAGCGTCTCGAGGGGAAGACGCTCGATGATATCCGTGCCGCGGCGGCAGCGAATCCCTCGGATCTGGATGCGCAGCTTGCGGTCGCTGACCTGGATGTTTCCGGCGGGCACGTCGAGGATGCCTTCGACCGGCTGCTGACGGCATTCCCGGTCGCCGGTGATGCCAAGAACTCGGTTCGGGAGCGCCTCCTGGAGCTGTTCCTGGTCGTTGGGCACGACGACCCGCGGGTGATCACAGCACGTCGCAGGCTGACGACCCTGCTCTTCTAGTCGCCGGCCGGAGCGAAGTACACGCCACCGAAGGGCGGAACGCGGACGGTCGCGAACGCGCCCTCCGGGCTCTCGTGCGCGTCCACGGCACCCAGATTACCGACACCTGAGCCACCGAACTCGACGGCGTCGGAGTTCAGGAGTTCCTGCCAGCGGCCGGCGCGGGGGAGGGCGAGCCGATAGTCGTCGACCGGTCGACCCGAGAAGTTGTGCACACACGTGACGGGGTCGCCGTCACGGCTCCAGCGAGTGAAGGCGATGACGTTGTCTCCTGCATTGCCGCCGTCGATCCAGGAAAAGCCCGCTGCTTCGTTGTCGCGTGACCACAGGGCCGGCTGATCGCGGTAGACCCGATTCAACTCTCGCACGAGAGACTGCAGCCCGGAGTGCAGCGGCTGGTCGAGCAACCACCAGTCGAGGCTGCGGGCTTCGCTCCATTCGCTCAGCTGCCCGAACTCTTGCCCCATGAAGAGCAGCTGCTTGCCGGGGTGCGCCCACATGAACGTCAGATACCCGCGCACATTCGCGATGCGCTGCCAGTGATCTCCCGGCATCTTTGCGGCGAGCGAGCCCTTGCCGTGCACGACCTCGTCGTGACTGATCGGCAGCACGAAGCTCTCGCTGAACGCGTAGAGGAACGAGAAGGTGATCTCGCCGTGGTGGTAGGCCCTGTGCACGGGATCGCGTTGTACGTACTGCAGCGAGTCGTGCATCCAGCCCATGTTCCACTTCGCGCCGAAACCGATGCCGCCGTGATCCGTCGGGTGCGTTATGCCTGCGAACGAGGTTGATTCCTCCGCGATCATGATGACGCCCGGGTAGCGTTTGTAGACGGTCGCGTTGACCTCTTTCAGGAACTCGATGGCATCGAGATTCTCGCGACCGCCGAACTGGTTCGGCAGCCATTCGCCCTCTTCGCGCGAGTAGTCGAGGTAGAGCATCGACGCGACGGCGTCAACACGCAACCCGTCGATGTGGAACTCTTCGAACCAGTAGTTCGCGTTCGCTACCAGGAAGTTCTTCACTTCCTTGCGGCCGTAGTCGAAGATGAGCGTGCCCCAGTCGGGATGCTCGCCGCGGCGCGGGTCGGGATGCTCGAAACAGGGCTGTCCATCGAAGTTCGCCAGCGCCCATTCGTCCTTCGGGAAGTGTGCGGGAACCCAGTCGAGGATGACGCCGAAGCCCGCACGGTGCAGGCGATCGATCAGATACCTGAGGTCGTCGGGCGACCCCCAACGCGCAGAGGGTGCGTAATAGCCGGTGACCTGGTAACCCCAGGACGGGCCGTACGGGTGCTCGGCGAGCGGCATGAACTCCACGTGCGTGAAACCGGTGTCGGCGAGGTAGTCGATGAGGTCGTCTGCGATCGACCGATAGCTGCGGCCGTCCCGCCATGACCCCAAGTGCATCTCGTAGATCGACATCGGGCCTTCGTGCGGATCAGCCGATTTCCTCGCGCTCATCCACTCGTCGTCGCTCCATTCGAAGCGGCTGTCGTGCACGATGGATGCCGTCGCCGGCGCCTCTTCGGCTCGCCTCGCGAACGGGTCGGCCTTCTCCACCCAGCCGTCTGCGCCCAGCAGCGTGAACTTGTAGCGGTGACCGGAGTGCGCCTGGGGTACGAAGAGCTCCCAGATGCCGCTCGAGCCCATCGTCCGCAGGGCGTGACCGGTTCCGTCCCAATTGTTGAAGTCGCCACACACGCGCACGGCCCTGGCGTGCGGTGCCCAGACGGTGAACGACACGCCCTCGACGCCCTCGTGCTCCATGACCCGGGCGCCGAGTTCGCGCCACGCTTCCTCGAGCCTGCCTTCGCCCCACAGGTGCAGTGCGAACTCGCCGATCGTCGGGGTGAACCGATAGGGGTCCTGCGCGGACCAGCGGCTGCCGTCGTCGTACTCGGTCGTCACCGTGTAGTCGGTGACGGGGCCCGGAATCGCCGCTTGCCATACCCCGACTCCGAGGTGCTCCGCGTCGTACTGCGATTCGCCGCTCTCGATGATGACGCGAGCGGCGAGGTGCCGAACAACCCTGACCACGTGGCCGGATTCGACCTCGTGCGCGCCGAGCACACTGTGGGGTGCCGGGTCGGAGCCGTACGCGAAGCGATCGAGATCGCCCTGACTGAACTGCTGCTGAGGGTCGTGCGGGAGGTCGGGCATGGCGCTCCTAGCGGCTCTTGCGTTGCACACGGACGATGTGCGCCGGCTCGACGAACGAATCGAGTCGAACGTAGTTGTCGCGGCCCCACTCCCACGATTCGCCAGTGACGAGATCGTGGGCGGTGAACCCGTCCGTCGCGTCGAGCCCGATCGCTTCCATATCGAGGTGGATGAGCGTCTGCCTGGCGGAGTGCGGGTCGACGTTGACGACGACGATCACGGTGTCGGGCTCGCCGTTCTCGGTGAAACGGCCCTCGATGTGCTTGGAGAACACCAGAATCGCCTCGTCGTCCGAAGCGTGCACGTGGGTTCCGCGAGGCTGTGCGATTGCGGGATGGGCGGCGCGGATGCCGTTCAGCATGGTGATGTACGGCTCGATCGTGATGCGTCCGGTCGGCGGCTTCGTCCAGCTGCGGTCCTTGTACTCGTACTTCTCGTTGTCGATGTTCTCTTCCGCGCCGGGGCGGGCAACGTTCTCGATGAGCTCGTAACCGGTGTACATTCCCCAGGAAGGACAGGCGATGGCTGCGATTGCCGCGCGGATCTTATAGGCGGGAACACCGCCGAATTGCAGATACTCGGTCAAGATGTCCGGCGTGTTCACCCAGAAGTTGGGACGGAACCAGTCGGCCTGACGCCCGGAAACCTCCCTGAGGTACTCCTCGAGCTCGGTCTTCGTGTTCCGCCAGGTGAAGTAGGTGTAGGACTGCTGGAAGCCCACCTTGCCGAGCGTCTGCATCATGGCGGGTCGTGTGAACGCCTCCGCCAGAAAGACGACGTCGGGGTGACGGTCGTTGACGACGCGGATGAGCCACTCCCAGAACCACACGGGTTTCGTGTGCGGATTATCGACCCGGAAGATCTGCACCCCGAGGCGGATCCACTGCTCGACGATTCTGAGCACTTCGGCTGCGAGCGACTCCGGGGCGTTGTCGAAGTTGATCGGATAGATGTCCTGGTATTTCTTCGGCGGATTCTCCGCGTACGCGATCGACCCGTCCGGCAGTGTCGTGAACCACTCCGGGTGCTCGCGCACCCACGGGTGATCCGGCGATGCCTGCAGCGCGAGATCCATGGCGATCTCGAGCCCCCGCTCACCTGCTTCGCGCACGAAAGCAGCGAAGTCGTCGATCGTGCCGAGATCGGGATGCACGGCATCGTGACCGCCCTCCGCCGCGCCGATCGCCCACGGGCTGCCCGGGTCACCATCGACGGTCGTCAGCGTGTTGTTCGGCCCCTTGCGGTTCGTCGTGCCAATCGGGTGAATGGGTGGGAGATAGACGACATCGAATCCCATGGAGGCAACGGCGGGGAGCCGCTTCGCCGCCGTTGCGAACGTGCCGGACACCCAGCCCTCCGCCGTTCGCTTCGCTCCTTCCGAGCGCGGGAAGAACTCGTACCACGCACCGACTCCGGCACGCTCGCGTTCGACCCCAAGACGCTGTTCCGCTGATCGGGTGACCAGCGAAATCGGCGGACGCTGGGCAACCGCCGCCGCGACCGCGTCGGACGAGGCCGCCTGCCACCGGTCTTTGGCCGGCCGTGTGCGGTCCTCGAGCAGGGCAATCACGTGTTCCTGCCCTCCGACCCTCTTCAGGAGCCCCGCCCCGATCTGCAGCATGAGCTCGCTGTCGACGTCTGCGCCGATCTTGATCTCGGCGTCGTGCATCCAGGTGGCCCATTCGTCGTGGTACGCCGTCACGAACCACGACCAGGTGCCCTGCGCATCCATGCGAACAACCGCCCGGAAACGGTCGGTGCCCGGCGCTACGAGCTCCATGGGGTGCTCGTACTCGGAACCGTCGGGTGCGGTGAGAGTCAGAAGCGCGCCGAGCTTGTCATGCCCCTCGCGAAACACCGTGGCTTCGAAGGGGACGATTTCGCCCACAACGGCCTTGGCAGGAAACTTCCCTCCCGGAACCCTTGGCGTGAGCTCGTCGATGGGGATTCTGCCCGTTACGGTGTGGAGCTTGGCGTTCACGCTCACAACGCTACCGGCTCGCATGTCCATCTCCTACAGTGAGTGGTGTGAAGGCAATCCGGAAACTCACCGTCCGTACCTCTCTGCCGGAGCGCCTCACGGCGCTCGAAGCGCTTGCAACGAATCTGCGCTGGTCATGGCACCAGCCGACGAGAGCGCTGTTTCGCGACATCTCGGTCGAAGGATGGCGTGCGACGGGCCACGATCCCGTACAGTTGCTCGGCTGGGTCGGGACGGAGCGACTGGACGAACTCGCCGACGACGCCGAATTCGTCGCGCGCGTCGATGAGCAGGCCGCCGACCTGCAGCACTACCTGCGGCAGGCAAGGTGGTACCAGTCCGTTGAGCGCGCACCGGAATCGATCGCCTACTTCTCGCCGGAATTCGGTATCACGAGCGCGCTGCCGCAGTACTCCGGGGGCCTCGGCATTCTCGCCGGCGACCACCTCAAGACGGCGAGCGATATGGGAGTCCCGGTCCTGGGCGTCGGACTGTTCTACCAGAGCGGCTACTTTCGACAGGAGATCTCGCAGGAGGGCTGGCAACACGAGTCGTACCCCGTGCTCGACCCGGATGGCCTGCCGCTGAAGATACTTCGCGAGCCCGACGGTACGGCGGCCGAGATATCGCTCGCGCTGCCGGAAGGACGACACCTGCGAGCCCGCATCTGGCAAGCGCTCATCGGCCGTGTCACGCTCCTGCTGCTCGATACGAGCGTGCAAGAGAACGAGCCGGATCTGCGGGCGATCAGCGATCGACTCTACGGCGGCGGGGGAGAACACCGGCTCCGGCAGGAACTCCTGCTCGGTATCGGCGGTGTGCGCGCGATCATGAAGTTCGCGGAGATCACGGGAGCAGCACTGCCTACGGTGTTTCACTCCAACGAGGGTCACGCCGGTTTTCTCGGCATCGAACGGATGTCCCGGCTCGTTGCTGAGGGGCTCACTTTCGACGAAGCGCTTGCCGTCGTCCGCGCGGGCACGGTGTTCACGGTACACACGCCCGTGCCGGCGGGCATCGATCGATTCGACATGCAACTGGTGCGAGAGCACCTGACGGGCGACCTGGTTCCAGGGCTCGAAACCGAAAGAATCCTCGCGCTCGGAGCGGAGGAAGACCCGAACGTTTTCAATATGGCTCACCTCGGTTTCTCGCTGGCGCAGCGGGCGAACGGTGTCGCGAAGTTGCACGGAGAAGTCGCGAGATCGATGTTCGCGGAGCTCTGGCACGGTTTCGACGCGGCTGAAGTGCCGATCACGTCCGTTACGAACGGCGTGCACGCACCGACCTGGACGGCCGTACCGATGAAGCGTCTCGCGCATGACGTGCTTGGAACGGCGGAGTCGTCGAAAGCGGACTGGGCAAGCGAAGCCCTCTCCGACGAGACGCTCTGGAACGTGCGTCGAGAAATGCGCGAGCACCTCGTCGAGGAAGCAAGAGCGCGGACTGCGGCGAGGTTGGAGCGAACGGATGGCGCGGCTCCCGTCTGGGCATCCAGGATCCTGGATCCCGATATCCTCACGATCGGGTTCGCGCGACGGGGAGCAACTTACAAACGACTGACGCTCATGTTGAACGACCCCGAGCGACTGAAGCAGCTGCTGACGCATCCCGAACGTCCCGTGCAGATCATCGTCGCGGGCAAGGCGCATCCCGCCGATGATGCGGGGAAGAGCCTCATTCAACAGCTCGTCAGCTTCGCGAAGGATCCCGAGGTTCGAGAGCGCCTCGTCTTTCTTGAGAACTACGACATCTCGATGGCGAAGTCGCTGTACCCCGGCTGCGACATCTGGCTCAACAACCCGCTGCGCCCCATGGAGGCGTGCGGCACGAGCGGTATGAAGGCAGCCCTCAACGGGTCGCTCAATCTCTCCATCCTCGATGGCTGGTGGGACGAATACTCGGACGGCAAGAACGGCTGGGACATCCCGTCCTCCGGCGAGCACATTGCAGAACACGAACGGGATGCGCAGGAAGCGGCTGCGTTCTACGATCTGGTCGAGCACGAGATCGCGCCAAGGTTCTACGATCGCGACGGCCAAGGGGTTCCTCGCGCGTGGGTCGGTCAGGTACGGCACACGCTGTCGACCCTGAGCCCGGAAGTCTCCTCCGAACGCATGATGACGGAGTACGTCGAGCGCCTCTACGTGCCCGCTGCTGACGCCGTCGATGCGATGACGGCAGACGGATACCGCACTGCTCGCGAATTCGCGCCATGGGCCCAAAGGGTGCGCTCAGGCTGGAACGATGTTTCCATCGATCGAATCGCGGTACGCGGAGTCGACCGCGTGCCCACGGTCGGTGACACCATTCGGGCGCGGGTTCTCGTCGAGCTCGGGTCGCTGGAGCCGGACGACGTGCTGATAGAAGCCGTTGCCGGCCGCACGGACGCCGACGGAAATCTGAGCGGCACGGAACGATTCGCGCTCGAGTTCGCCGGTGACGAGAACGGCAAGCGGGTGTTCGAGGCAGCCATTCCGCTCGAACGCGCGGGCACGTTCGGGTACACGGTGCGGGCGTTACCGAAGCATCACGCGCTCTCCGATGTCGCGGAGATGGGGCTCGTCGAGTACGCGCGGGGCTGATCCCGGCCGCTGAAATCAGCCGAGCGAATTCGCGTCGAGCGAGCTGGGCGGGCTCGCGGGCGCGGTGTTGCGCCGGTACACCGTGTCAGCTCTGCGGACGTTGTGCTCATCGTGCTGATCGTGCTCCACGCGATAGATTTGCAAGCTCATAGAGCGAACCTCAACCGATTCTCCCGGCAATCGCTGCTCTTCGTGCTGGATGTCATCCGCCGAATCGAACACCTTCGTGAGCGTGCGCATGTGGTCACCGGAGGGCAGCACGACCTGCCGGTCTCCCAGACTCGCGTGCACGACGACGAGTGTGCGCGCGAACGGCTCATCGACGGGAGTGCTGGAGACGAGGTACTGCAGTGTTCGCTCGTCGTGACGCTCCCAGTCCTCCTGCGACATCGTCTCCCCGAACGCGTTCAACCAGAGGATCTGGCTCGAGTGCGCGAGCTTCTTGTCCTCAAGGGCGAACTCGACGGGTCGCAGCGCCGCCGACGCGCGACGGATCGCCAGCAGCAGCTTCGTGCTCTCGAACAGCTCGCGCTGCCACGGCTTCCTGTCATCCCACTGCATCCACGTGAGTGCGGAGTCCTGGTTGTATGCATTGTTGTTGCCGCGCTGCGTTCGACCCCACTCGTCACCGGCGGTGATCATCGGAACCCCGGCCGACAGCAGCAGGCTCCCCATCAGGTTGCGCATGGAGGTGCGACGTCGGTGGTTCACACCCTCGTCATCGGTGGAGCCCTCCTGACCGTGATTGAACGACCGATTGTCATCGGATCCGTCACGGTTGTCTTCGCCGTTGCCGAGATTGTGCTTGTCGTCGAACGCCGTGAGATCCGCCAGCGTGAAACCGTCGTGGGCCGTGACGAAATTGACAGAGGCGAGTGGTCCGCGTTCGGCCTCGAATATGCCTGAGCTGCCGGAGATGGCGTGACCGTACGCTCCCGTTCCCGACGTCGCTGCACCAGTCTGTTCCAGAACCCGCAGATCGGTGAGCCAGAAATCGCGCAGCGTGTCGCGGTAGCGGTCGTTCCACTCCGCGAACCCGGCGGGGAAGCTGCCTGTCTGCCAGCCGCCCATCCCGACGTCCCAGGGCTCCGCGATCATCGTGATGCCGGCCAGCTGCTCGTCGCTGACGATGCGCTGCAGCAGCGGATGCTCCGCGGTGAACTCGTGCCCTGCATCACGACCGAGAGTCGCAGCCAGATCGAACCGGAATCCGTCGATCTGCGTTTCGTTCGCCCAGTATCGGAGCGAATCCATAACGAGCCCGGCAGCAGCGGGGGTCGACGTGTTCAGCGCGTTGCCGACACCCGTCACGTCGATGTAGTCACCGTCGGGTGTCTGCCGGTAGTAGCTTGCGTTGTCGATCAGCCGCAGACTCGTCGAGGCGCCGCCGATGCCCTCTTCGCTCGTGTGGTTGTAGACGACATCGAGATAGACCTTGAGGTCGGCCTCGTGCAGCAGCTTCACCATGCCCTTGAACTCGCGCAGCACGCCTCCCGTTCCGTCGAACTGTGCGGAGCGGGATGCGTAGAGCGCGTGCGGCGTAAAGAAGTTCAGGGTGTTGTAGCCCCAGTAGTTGACGCGACCCTGACGCACGAGCCGCTGCTCGGAGACGAACTGCTGAATCGGCAGCAGCTGAACGGTCGTGACCCCCAGATCCTGCAGATATTCGATGGAGGAGGGATGCGCGAGACCCGCGTACGTGCCGCGCAGGTGCTCCGGAATCCTGCGGTTGAGTTGCGAGAATCCCTTGACGTGGGTCTCGTAGACTACCTCGCGGTCCAGCGAAATCGCAGGGCGTCGGGCGCCGGCCCAATCGAACGATCGGTCGATGACGGTTGCCCTGTACTCGCCTCGACGAGTGCGGATGATCCCTTTCGCGTGCGGGGGGAGAGCGTTACGCGTGAAATCGAACCGATGGGTTGGCCCCGCTGGGCCATCGACGCCTATCGCGTACGGGGTGGCTGTCTCGAGCAGGTCTGTGTCGATGCGCCATACCCCGTCGTCATCGCACTCCATGGGCAGGCGCTGACGCAGCCAGTCAGGGTCCTCGACATCGAAGATCCGGAGCTCCATCGCTGTGGCGTGCGCGCTCCACACTGCGAGTGTTCGGCCGCCGGCCGACTGGTGCAGGCCCAGTTCGCGTGAGAAATCGTCTGGCACGCGTTCTATCGTAGAGGCGATGAACGATTTGCCCCGCTACTTCGACCACGCGGCGACCTCGCCGCTACGGGAGCGCGCTCGTGAAGCCATGCTGACTCTCGGGCCACTCGCGAATCCCGCCTCGACCCACAGGGCGGGCCAACGTGCCTCAGCACTGCTGGAGGAGGCACGCGAACGCATTGCGGCGTGCGTGGATGCACACCCGACCGAAGTCGTTCTCCTAAGCGGCGGAACAGAAGCCGTGAATCTCGGGTTGAAGGGCCTGTGGCTGTCGCGAAACCAAGGGCGCGACGCAGTCGTTTCGGCGGCAATAGAACACGCAGCGACAATGGACTCCCTCGAATGGCTCGAACGGCAGGGCGCCACGGTGCACACGGTCGGATGCTCGCCAGATTCCGTCACGCACACCGACGTGGACCTCGGCTCCGCGGCGATGGCAACGATCTCCTGGGCGAACAACGAAACCGGCGTCCTGCAACCGGTCGAACCGTGGGCGGCAGCAGCGGACGAAGCGCGAGTTCCCCTGCACGTTGACGCCATCGCTGCCCTCGGGCACGTCCCCGTTGCGTTCCGGGCAAGTGGTGCGACGTGCATGTCGATCGCCGCGCACAAGGTCGGCGGACCAGTGGGCGCAGGTGCGCTGCTGGTGTCTCGCGCAGCGAAACTGACACCGCTACTGCACGGAGGAGGGCAGCAACGCGGCTTGCGATCCGGCACGGGAGACGTCGCCGGTGCCATCGGCTTCGCCGTCGCCCTTGAAGACGCGCTCGCCGAACTCGAACAGGAGCGGCTGCGCCTCTCGGCGTTCGCGGCACGCATTCGCGAGGCGGCCAAACGGCCGGGCGTGAGGATCACGGGGGAGACCGCGGAAAGGCTGCCGGGAACCGTGCACCTGACGGTAGACGGCGCCAATGCCGAAGCCCTCACGTTCCTGCTCGACGGTTTCGACATCCAGGCATCGAACGGGTCGGCCTGCACGGCAGGCGTTGTGCAGGAATCCCACGTCGTCCGCGCTATGGGCGTCTCGGGAGCCCCGCTGAGGCTGTCGATGGGATGGTCGACGACGGAGCAGGATGCGGACGCGCTCGTCAAAGCGCTGCCGGACGTGATCGAGCGGGCACGAGCGAGTCGCTGAAACCGGGCTTGCGCCGGTTCGATAACCTGGATGCTATGCGAGTTTTAGCAGCCATGAGCGGAGGCGTGGATTCAGCCGTTGCCGCAGCGCGCGCGGTCGACGCCGGACACGATGTCGTCGGCGTGCACCTAGCGCTGTCGCGGATGCCGGGCACGCTTCGCACCGGCGCTCGCGGGTGCTGCACGATCGAAGATTCCATGGACGCTCGTCGAGTCGCGACCGCGCTCGACATCCCCTACTACGTCTGGGACTTCTCGGAGCGGTTCCAGGCAGACGTCATCGACGATTTCCTCTCGGAGTACGCGGAGGGCAGGACACCGAACCCGTGTCTTCGGTGCAACGAGAAGATCAAGTTCGAGGCACTGCTCGACCGTGCCGTCGATCTCGGATTCGACAAGGTCGTGACGGGCCACTACGCACGTGTCGACGACGGAGCGAACGGCATCGAACTGCACAGGGCATCCGACGAGGCGAAAGACCAGTCGTACGTGCTGGCCGTACTGAACGAGCAGCAGCTGGAGCACTGCTGGTTCCCGCTCGCCGACACGCCGACGAAGGAACTCGTGCGCCAGGAGGCCGAGCAGCGCGGATTCGCACTCGCTCGCAAGCCCGACAGCCACGACATCTGCTTCATCCCCGACGGCGACACCCGCGGATACCTCAACGAGAAGTTGGGGACGTCACCCGGCGAGATCGTCGATCAGGAAGGCGAAGTCGTCGGAGAGCACGACGGCGCGCACGGTTACACGGTCGGCCAGCGGAAGGGCCTGCGTATCGGGCGTCCGGCATCCGACGGCAAGCCCCGGTTCGTGCTCGAGCTCCGCCCCAAGGAACGCCAGGTCGTCGTCGGGCCGAAGGAGTCGCTCGGTGTTACGACAGTCGCGGGCGAGCGCATTTCCTGGGCGGGCCGCCGCCCGGAAGGTCTCGAAGACGGGCTGGACGTGCACGTGCAGATCCGCGCTCACGCCGACCCCGTGCCGGCGTTCGCGACCTTGGAGGGGGAGGAACTCGTCATCCGCCCTGAGGACCCGCTGTTCGGCGTCGCAACAGGACAATCAGCGGTGATCTACGCGGGAACCCGCGTGCTCGGCCAGGTCACGATGGATCGCACCGAGCGCGTCGAACCGGCCACGGTGTAGCCCCGGCTATTCGTCGAGCCGCAGTTCACGCTGGAGGGCTCGAGACCCGTCGAAGACGCTGCAGTCGCCCAGCAGTGCTGCAAGCGTGATCGTGCAGGGATTCGGGTGTCGGCGCCGCACCCCTTCGCATATTCAGGCCGTACACGGTTCGTCACCGCATCGACCGTTCGGTTGATATCCGTATCCGCCCTGGACGGCAATCGTGTAGCCCCTCGGTCGATCCGAGAGAACGGGCGCGCGAGCACGCTGGTCGTATGGCAATTATTGAAGTGGACGGACTGACCAAACGCTATGGCGAGCACACCACCGTGAACGGTGTGACCTTCTCAGTAGACCGGGGCGAGATCTTCGGCATCATGGGCCCCAATGGTGCGGGGAAGACGACTACCGTCGAGTGCATCGCGGGTCTCCGCAGACGGGATGCAGGCACCGTCAGAGTTGGAGGTGTCGACCCTGAACGAGACGGTGCAGCGCTGCGCAAGCTCTTGGGTGCGCAACTGCAGGAGAGCGAGCTCCCGGACCGCATTCGGGTCGGTGAGGCTATGCGACTCTACAGCTCGTTCTACGGGAATCCGGTGGACTGGCGGGAGCTGCTGCGTGCCCTCGGCCTCGCGGAAAAGACGAAGACGCAGTTCCGCAGACTCTCCGGCGGGCAGAAGCAGCGACTCTCGGTGGCGCTCGCGCTCGTGGGGGATCCACGCGTGGTCGTGCTGGATGAGCTTACGACGGGCCTGGACCCGCAAGCGAGGCGGGGTGTCTGGGAGCTCGTAGAACGCATCCGTGATCGCGGCGTGACGGTGCTGCTCGTCACGCACTTCATGGAGGAGGCGGAACGGCTCTGCGATCGACTGACCGTGATTGACAGGGGCCGGGTTGTCGCGACCGACACACCCGCGGCATTGATCGAGAGCGCCGGAGCCATGCAGACCATTCGATTCCGCCCCTCCGCGCCCCTCGACCCCGGCGCTTTGGAAGCGCTGCCGGAGGTGACCGCGATTGAACGAGCAGGAGAGCAATTCGTCGTCATCGGAAGCGGCAACGTCATAGCGCCCGTAACCGCGTTGTTGAGTTCGCTGGGAGTCGAAGCTCGCGAGCTGCGCGTGGAGGGAACGACCCTCGAAGACGCTTACGTTCGCTTGACAGGACAATCAGCAGGGAGAACAGGAGACGGATCATGAATGCACTTGCGAGACTGACCGGAACGGAGACCAAGCTCTTTCTGCGGGAGCCGATCGGCGTGATCTTCGCGCTCGTGCTGCCACCGGCACTCCTGATCATCCTCGGCTTGATCCCGGCATTCAGAGAAGTGAAGCCGGAGCTGGACGGGCTGCGCGTCATCGACGTGTACACGCCGATCGTCATCGCCCTCGGAATAGCGACCCTGGCGCTCACGAACCTGCCACAGCAACTGGCCACGTACCGGGAACGGGGCATCCTGCGTCGGATGCGCACGACTCCTGTAACTCCCGCTACGTTGCTGGGAGCCCAGCTGCTCATGTCGATGATGGTGTCGCTTGTGACGATGGCGGTGCTGCTCGCGATCGCGAGGTTCGCCTTCGCGGTGCCGCTGCCGGATGCCCCGTTCGCATTCTTCTTGGCCTTCGTGCTCAGCGCGGCAGCGATGTTCTCGGTCGGGCTGCTCGTTGCGGCCCTTGCGCCCGGTGCTTCGAGCGCGAGCGCCATGGGGCTCGTCCTGTTCTTCGCCATGCTGTTCTTCGCCGGGCTCTGGATCTCGCGGAATGCAATGCACGATGTTCTCAGGACCATCAGCGACTTCACCCCATTGGGCGCGGGCGTACAATCGTTGCACGATGCCGCAGCAGGGAACTGGCCGAGTCTGCTCCACATTCTCGTCGTTCTCGGATGGACGATTGTGGCGGGAGGCTTGGCGGCACGGCTCTTCCGCTGGGAGTAGGGTATGAGCGTCGAAGCTCGGTTGCGCGAGGAGTTCGATCGCTGGGAGCGGCAGCAGACCGTCGTCACGAAGGCGCTGCCGTACCTGCTCCTCGCTATCAGCGCGATGATCACGCTGCTGCTGTGGGACGTCTTCGAGAACGCCCCTCTTGCGCTCGCACTCTCGGCGGCAGCCGCCGCCTGGCTGTTATGGATCAAATTCCTGCCGGCGAAGGCGCAGGAGAACAGCTGGCTGATGGCGCTGCACTATGCGGGACTCTTGCTGCTGTCCGCCGCTCTCGTCGTGCTGGCGGCCTGGTATGGCATTTTCGCGTTCGTCGGTTATGTTCACGCATTCTTGTTCCTGCGAGGTGCCTGGCGCTACGTCGGGGTGATCATCACGTCGATGATCATGTCCGTCTCCTACATAGGGGGTGTCGAAAGGATCCGAGCCGAGGAATGGTGGCTGTGGCCCGCGATCTGCCTTGTGAGCATCGGGCTTTCGGTCATCTTCTTCTTCGCCGCCGAGACGAGCGACCGGCAGGCGCTGAAGCAGAAGCGAGCCCTCGCGGAGTTGCACGAGGCCAATGTGAAGCTCGCCGCTGCTCTCGAGGAGAACGCAGCACTGCACGCACGCCTGCTCGTCCACGCGCGTCGCTCCGGCGTCATGGACGAACGGCAGCGAATGGCTTCCGAGATCCACGACACACTGGCGCAAAGCCTGGCGGGCATCCTTACGCAGCTGCAGGCCGCTGAACAGACACTGGATGACCGGAGGAGGCTGGGGAAGCACTTGACGAATGCGATCGGCCTGGCGCGTGAGAGCCTCGCGGAGGCGCGAAGAACCGTGCACGCCGTCGAGCCGGCCGCCCTCGCCGAATCGAGACTGCCAGATGCGATCGACGACTGCATCGAGCGCTGGTCGGCGACAACGGGCATCGACGTGTCCCTCGTGACGACCGGCGACTCGAGACCGCTGCACTCCGACGTGGAAATCACGCTGTTGAGGGCAGCGCAGGAGGCGCTCACGAACGTTTCGAAGCACGCAGGGGCGAGTCGCGTTGGCCTTACGCTTTCGTACATGGACGATGTCATCAGCCTCGATGTTCGCGACGACGGAAGCGGCTTCGATCCGGGCGCCGCGCCGAGCGAAAACGGACCAGACGGTGGCTTCGGGCTGATCAGCATGCGGAAGCGCATCCAGCGTCTCGCGGGCCGCCTCGAGATCGAGACACGCCCCGGAGCGGGTACCGCGCTCTCGGCGTCGCTGCCCGCGATTCCGGTAGGGGGAGCGCTGTGATCTCGCTCGTGATCGTCGACGACCATCCAATCGTGCGCGACGGGCTCAGGAGCCTGTTCGACGCCGACCCTCGTTTCGAGGTCATCGGCGAAGCAGCGGATGGCGGAACGGCGATCGGGGTCGTCCAGCGGTTGCGTCCGGATGTCGTGCTCATGGATCTGCGGATGCCGGGAGGCGGTGGCGCGAGGGCCATCGCGGAACTCGCCCAACGCGGGGTGCCATCGCGTGTTCTCGTGCTCACGACGTATGACACGGATGCCGATGTGCTGCCGGCGATCGAAGCGGGGGCGAGCGGCTACTTGCTGAAGGACACCCCGAAGGAGGAACTCTTCGGTGCGGTGGAAGAAGTGGCGCAGGGGCGCTCCGTGCTCGCTCCGGCCGTCGCCTCCAAGCTCATGGGCAGTATGCGAAGGAGCACGAACGAGGTGCTGTCCCGGCGCGAGCGCGAGGTGCTGGAGCTCGTGGCAGAGGGGTCATCGAACCGGCAGGCGGCAGAGCGCTTGTTCGTCAGTGAAGCGACCGTGAAGACGCATCTGCTGCACATCTATGCGAAGCTCGGGGTCAACGACCGGGCGGCCGCGGTTGCGGTGGGCTTCTCGCGGGGGTATCTGCTGCCGCGAGAGTAGCAGGGCCGAGTATCGCACTAGCATGCTGCTATGGCGTACCACGCAGACTCCTCGGAACTCGAGACCAAAGAGGTGCTCACCTGGGATCGCTTCGGATCGGCCGGCAGAGAGCTCGCCCAAGCCGTCGTCGATTCCGGGTTCGAGCCGGAAATCATCATCGCGGTGGCCAGGGGAGGGTTGTTGCCCGCCGGGCACCTCAGCTATGCGCTCGGCGTGAAGCTCTCCGACGCCATCAACGTGGAGTTTTACACCGATGTGCACGAAACGCTCCCTGACCCCGTTCTGCTTGAGCCGCTGCTCGATACGGACGCCATTCGCGGTAAGAAGCTGCTCGTCGTCGATGACGTCGCGGATTCCGGACGCACACTCGCTCTCGTACTCGAACTGCTGAGCAGGCAGGGAGCGGAGTGCAGATCTGCCGTGCTCTATGCGAAGAGCAAATCGGTTGTCGACCCCGACTACGTGTGGAAGCGCACCGACGAGTGGATCGTCTTCCCGTGGTCGGTCGAGCCTCCCGTCAGTGCGGTTGCAGCACCGCCCATGCGATGAGGCTGTCGATACGCCGCACGTCCGCGCCCTTCGAAAGTTTCACTTTTATGTGCCCGGCACGGGTCCAGAGTTCGATCTCGGAGTTCCAGTCCAGTCTGCCGGCATTCTCCGATGACCACATGTTGATCGTGTTGTACGGCAGGGAATAGATTTCGATCTTCTTTCCGGTGAGCCCTTGAGCGTCCCGTACGATGAGACGCTTCGTTGTGAAGGTCGCCGAGTCCCGAAACGTTCGAAACGCGGTGATCGCCTGTTCGCCTTGAACAAGCAGTGCTTGAACATCGTGCGGAACCGGAATCTCCTGTTGCAGCGTCCACGTGAGAATTGGTGCAGTTTCCATGTCCTGATTATGGTCGCGCGCGAGTCGGGTTTCCAGTCGCGATAATGGATGCCATGACTGACTTCGAATCGGCCCGTGCTCGGGCCGAAGAACTCGCTGCAGAGATCGAACGACACAGAGAGCTCTACCACGTGCAGGATGCTCCGACGATTACCGATCGGGACTTCGACGCACTGCTGGTCGAACTGCAGGAGATCGAGGGAGAGCATCCCGAACTCGTTTCGCAGGATTCTCCGACGCAGACGGTCGGGGGACACGTTGGCAGGGGGTTTCCGTCGCTTCGGCACGCGGAACGCATGCTGTCGCTCGACAATGTGTTCTCGCGGGATGAGCTTGCCGCCTGGCTGGCGAAGAC
>NZ_CAMEFJ010000041.1 GCF_945915485.1 uncultured Agrococcus sp. | reverse complement strand
CGTTCCCGCCTTTCCACGATTTCGACCCGCTGGGTCGCTTCCAGATTCGCAGACCCACGTTCAGCGGTGTTTTCTTCGTTCCCGCCTTTCTACGATTTCGACCCACTGGGTCGAAATCCGGCGCGCCTCCGGCTTCTCGCGCAATACCGAACAACAATTGCCTGTGAGAATGCGAGGAGGGTACGCACCCATGGAACGACTCACCGTCATCGGTGTCGAGGACGACACGCTCATCGTGGAGACCCCATCCGGCGTGCGATACGGGGTTGCGATCGACGACCTGCCCCGCACTCGCAAACGACCGGAAGCAGACCCCGTACAACGCAAAGCGTCACCACGAGAGATTCAGACGCTCATCCGCCAAGGCATGACAGCACGCGAAGTGCATGAGCGCACAGGCGAAGATCTCCCCTACATCGAGCGATTCGAAGGCCCCGTCCTGGCCGAGCGTCAGCACATTCTCGAACTCGCCCAGCGCACACCGGTTGCCTCCGGCGACATCGATCCGCTCGCGGGCGAGCGCACGTTCGAAGAAGCGATGCGCGAACGACTCACCGAACTCGAGGCTCACGACGTGGAGTGGCTCTCGTGGCGCGAGGTCGACCGTGGCTGGGTCATTCGCCTCACGTTCGTAGCCGAGAGTAGGAGCGCGGATGCCCGTTGGGCATTCGACAGGAAGAAGCACGCGCTGACGCCGCTCGGCAAAGAAGCGAAAGCCCTCAGCCAGAGCACCGACCCGACGAGCGTCCTGGTACCCAGACTTCGCCCCGTTGAAGCGGAGGAGCAGAAGCGGCAGGAGACGCCGACAGAGGAGACAGAAGAGCCCGTCGCGTCCGACGCAGCGCGGAGCGCAGCGACTGCGACCGAAGGGCAACCGCTGGGTGGTAAACGCTTCGATTCCGGTGCCTTCCGCATCTCAAAGCAAGATACTGAGGTTCCCGTTGAGTCTGCGCCCGCCGAGGAGCCCGCTCATCAAACCCGTCGCTCCCCCGGCAGGGCTTCCGGTGCTGCTACGGAACCAAGCCACACGGCTGATCTTCTCGATGCGCTCCGCCGACGTCGGACAGAACGGGAACAGTCGACTGCTCCCGAGCCGCAGTCGGACAAAGAAAGTGAAGAAGAGGACACCCCGCTGTTCCAGGTCGAGGAGGCCGACGAGCCGAAGACCGAAGAGGACGACGACGGTAAACACCACACGTCGCCGCTCTCCGCGGGTAAGCGCAAGAACTCTCGCGCTGCAATGCCGAGTTGGGACGAAATCGTCTTCGGCTCACGCTCGGACGACTAAAACTGGCCAGAGGCCTACCGAGACCAAACTCCGAAGCGCGCGAGAGGCACACGAAGCTCCTCGTCGGTGAGCGACCCGTGTTGCCCCACCATGCCCATCGCAGGGTCGCCTTCGCCCGGGTAGAACGCCCACGTACCTTTGGCCGCGAGCAGCACATCCCCGATTCTCGGTAAGACAAGAGGGTCGACTTCGCCGAGCCAGCCACTCGAGACCAGATCGGATCGTGTCACAGCCCATGCGACATCCCCGAACTCTTCTCGCAGATCTTTCGCAGCCTGCTCCGCAAAGTCAGGGTCTTCGAGGTGGAACTGCCGGGCTCGAGCTTCACCCGCAATCTCCTTGACACCATCCAGCGCGCTGCCGAGCACGATGTGCCGCTCTGTGGGCACATCGACCATGCCGTGATCGGCAGTGACGAGCATTCCGCCGCGTACCACCGCCGCCAATTCGCCCACGTGCGCGTCGAGCATTTCGAGCGTGGATACCCACTCATTGCTTCCGACGCCGTGCTTGTGACCGACCCGGTCGAGCTCCGGCAGATACAGATACACGAGCTCATGTGAGCGGAGTGCTTGCGCTGCCGCCTGCACCCGCGCATCCAGGTTGTCTTCTCCTATGTAGTCGGCGCCACGAAGCGTCGCCCTCGTGAAGCCACTTGCCGCGTACTTCGCCTCGGCGACAATCGCGCACGTTCGTTTGCTCCAGAGCGGTTCGCTGCGCTGATACGTGTCGGGATCCATTTCGCCGCCCCAGTCGCGCAACTGGTTCCGGACGCCGATGCCAGGGACGAGCGCATCGTAACCGACGATGCCGTGGCTGCCGGGCAGTGTTCCGGTTGCGAGTGAAGTCAGTGCCGCCGCGGTGGTCGACGGAAAACCGCTAACGAGGCTTTTGCCCGATGCGCTCCCCAGTGCGCGTGCATGACCGCGATGCTGTGCCAGCTGCGCATGTCCCAACCCATCGATCAGCACGACAAGCGCAGAACGAGTCGGTTGGAGACGCAAAGGATTGGCTTTGCCGTCAAAAGCTGCCATTGCACTCGACAACACGTCGGCAAGGCGCCGAGAATCGGCGGGGATCGCGGGTAACATTCCTTCAGCCTATGCACACGAACGCCTCACACCCAGAACGCATCGACCAAATCGATGTTGCAGAAGAGATGCGCAGCTCGTTCCTCGAGTACGCATACTCCGTTATTTACGCTCGCGCCCTGCCCGACGCCCGCGACGGTCTCAAACCCGTTCAGCGTCGAATCGTCTTTCAGATGTCGCAGATGGGGTTGCGCCCAGACAAGGGACACGTCAAGAGCGCACGCGTCGTCGGCGACGTCATGGGGAGGCTGCATCCGCACGGCGATAGCGCGATCTACGATGCGCTCGTACGCCTCGCGCAGCCGTTCACAATGCGTGTTCCGCTCGTCGACGGCCACGGAAACTTCGGCTCGCTCGACGACGGCCCCGCCGCTCCCCGGTACACGGAAGCACGCCTGACTGCCGCATCCCTCGCCCTGACAGAGGGCCTGGACGAGGACGTCGTCGACTTCGTACCGAACTACGACAACCAGCATCAACAGCCGGATGTGCTTCCCGCCGCGTTTCCGAACCTCTTGGTCAACGGCGCGAGCGGCATCGCTGTCGGTATGGCCACGAATATGGCGCCGCACAACCTGGTCGAGATTGTTTCGGCCGCGAAGCATCTGCTGCAGCATCCGAATGCGGATGTCGCGGATCTCATGGACTTCGTGCCGGGGCCGGATCTGCCGGCCGGCGGCATAGTCGTCGGTCTCGACGGCATTCGTCAGGCATACGAGACGGGCCGTGGTTCGTTCAAGACACGTGCGAAGTCCTCGATAGAACGCGTCGGTCGCAAGACGCAGATCGTCGTGACCGAGTTGCCGTACCTGGTGGGGCCAGAGCGCGTCATCGAGAAGATCAAGGACGGCGTCAACGCGAAGAAGCTCCAGGGGCTCTCCGCCGTCAACGACCTCACGGACCGGAAACACGGGCTGCGCCTCGTCATCGACGTGAAGGCCGGCTTCAGCCCGGAGGCCGTTCTGGAACAGCTCTACCGGCACACACCGCTGGAGGACGGCTTTTCCATCAACGCCGTAGCGCTCGTCGACGGCAAGCCGAAAACGCTCGGCCTCGTGGAGCTGTTGCGGGTCTACCTCGATCATCGGATCAGCGTTGTTCGCCGCCGCAGCGAATACCGCCTCAAACGTAAGCGAGAGCGACTGCACCTTGTCGAAGGGCTCTTGGTAGCGATCGTCGATATCGACGAAGTCATTCAGGTCATCCGGTCGAGCGATGATTCGCAGCAGGCGAAAGACCGTTTGATCAATGTCTTCGACTTGAGCGAACTGCAGGCCGAGTACATCCTGGAGCTGCGCCTCCGCCGACTCACGAAGTTCTCCCGCATCGAGCTCGAGAACGAGCAGCGTGAACTGCTCCAGGCAATCGCCGAGCTCGAGGAAATCCTCGGCTCGCAGCAACTCCTCGAAAACCTGGTGGCGGACGAGCTCGATGCGACCGCCGAGGCGCTGGGTACGCCCCGACGTACGTTGCTGACGAACGCATCCGCAGACGCGACAGCCTCCTCGAAGAAGTCCGTTTCACTCGAAATCGCCGACGAGCCCACGACCGTGCTGCTGAGTGCGACAGGCAGGATTCTCCGAGTCGACACGACGGAGACGCTGCCTTCGCCTTCCCGACGCACGCGGCACGACGGCATCACCGCTTCTGTGCAGACGACGACACGCGGTGACCTCGGCATCGTCACGAACCTGGGTCGCGTGCTGCGTGTCACCGCCGTCGATCTTCCCTCCGTTCCGATCTCCAGCATCGGCATGGGCGCGGGAATGAAACTGAAGGATTACGCCGTCGGTCTCGAGAAGGGGGAGAAGCCGCTCACAATCGTCCCGCTGACCGGCACGACTCCGGTGCTGGTTGCGACGCGCGGCGGCATCGTCAAACGCGTGCTTCCCGAGTCGATTCCCGACCGTACCGCGACAGAGATCATCAGCCTGAAGGCCAAGGACGAAGTCGTCGGAGCCGCTGTCGCCGATGATGATTCCTGGATCGTCCTGATCGCAAGCGACGGTCAGCTGCTGCGCTTCACCAGTTCGTCCGTCAACACTCAGGGTCCTGGAGCTGCAGGCATGAAGGGCATGTCGCTCAGAGACGATGCGCAGGTGATCTTCGCTGGAGCGGTCGGCGAAGAAGCGCAGGTCGTCACTGTCACGGCCGGCGCCGAAACGCTCGCGGGACTCGACGCCGCCCGTGCCAAGGTCTCCGAACTCGACGAATTCCCCGTGAAGGGACGCGGCACCGGTGGCGTCGCGAGCCACCGAATGCTCCGCGGTGAGAGCAATTTGGCACTGGGATGGGCCGGCACCGCTCCCATGGGGCTCGGAAGGGACGGCAGTCTGCGGCAATTGCCGGAGTCGGGTGCTCCGCGCACGGGCTCGGGTGTCAGCACGGAGCAGGAAGTCGGAGCCGTCGGAAGCCGTATCGGTGCCTAACGGCGTTCCTCGCCTCATCATTGTCGGCGGGGCCTCCGGGTCCGGAAAATCCTACATTGCCAGAAGTTTCGGAGCTCCTGCTGTTGAACTCGACGCGTTCTATCGGGAAATCGACGAAGACTTGGATGATCGACTGCCCCGAACGCCCTACGGTGAAATCGACTGGGATGACGTCGGCACGTTTCGCACCCAGCATGCGGTTGACGCGCTGCTGCGACTTGTTGAACATCGAGCGGTCACGGTTCCCGTCTACGACCTCTCGATCTCCCGCAGATCGGGTTCTCGACAGCTTCGCGTCACACACGGGCCCGTCATTGCAGAGGGAGTGTTCGCCTCGGCTGTCGTCGAGGAGCTTCGACGACGCTCGGTTGCGTACGACGCCTGGTACGTCATCGAATCGCCGACGCTCACGATGCTGCGCAGGTTCGCCCGTGATGTTCGCGAGGCTCGCAAGCCCCTCCCCTTCCTCGTCCGACGCGGATTGGCGCTGCGCCGAGCCGAATCGCGATTGCGCGAAGAGGCACAGCAAGCCGGCTTCGTGCTGACCAAGAAGTCGAGGATCAAGCGCATCCTTCGCGCGCTGTGACAGGCATTCCCGCCGCATAACAATCCGGTCGATCGCCTTGTAGGACGTAGGCGCGATCGATAGCCTCGGACCATGTGTCTGACCTGGAGCATCGCTCCGCCAGAGCTCGCACGGAGAGGTGGTTGAAGTGGCGGCTACGCTGCGGATCTCGCTGTTCGCGCTTGTGGGTCTCCTGGCCGCGGCGATCCTCTCGCAGATTCAGGTTGTATTCTTTCTCTTCGATCGCTTTCTCTTGGGCTCATCACCGAGTTCTTCCGAATGGAGTGAGAACTACGCGCTGCAGTGGCTCCAGATCTGTCTCGTCATAACCGTCACCTGCCTGCTGACGGCGGGAGCGTTCCGGTTCCGGTTCTTCGCTGTGACCGTTGGCACGGCGCTCATAGCGCTGCCGGTTGGTTTGGGGCAGATGCTCTACGGAATGATCGCGGGCTGGCCAGGTCACTTCATGGTCTTGTGGCCGTCCTGGCCGTTCGAACTCACCACTCCCGTGCTTGGATGTGTTCTGATCGTCATCCATTTCTTGCACAGACCGCGTTCCGATCCGCGCTCGTCCACCGCGATCGATGAGGTCCGCACGGCCACGGGAGGGGTAGCCGAGCCTGTTGCCGCGGAACAGGAACCCGCTTCTTCAGAACAGGCGGTGATGCGCAGTGTCGGAGCAACGCGAGCGTGAAGTACATCGATACTTCGACGATGAAGGGGGCGCCGCAGGCGAGTCGAAGCCGCTGCTGAGTCGACGCAGCGTAGCGCTCCTCTCCAGCGGTTCCGCACTCGTCAGCGCATGGATCGCGCTGTGGCTACCGCAGTACGAGGTTGTCGGCTCGACGATCGGGCTCGGTCTTGTTCTCGCAGGCTCGCTGGCCTGTGTGCTCGCCCGACGCGCCGATCAGGAGGTTCGGCTTCTGCCTGCGCTCGCTGTTTCGTTCCTGGTGCTGTCGGGCGCCGTCCTGGCCACCAGCCTGATCCTGAACTAGTCGTTCCGGTAGCTTGACAACGCAATCGCAGCGTGAGCGACGAAGCGGGCAGGCTCGCTCGTTCTCGCTTCTTGCCGCAGCGCTCTCGATCGTTGCCATCTGGCTCAACACTTTGCCGGATCCGTCCATGTCGTTCCCCTCGATCATCTGCGCCGGCTTGGGCCTCGTTGCGCTCGCCCTTGCACGGCAGGCAGATCGCCGAGTCGTCGTGCTTCCCGTTCTCGGTCTGCTCCTCGCTGTCGCTGCCGGAGCCTACGCAATACTCAGCGCGGCCGTTTACTTCACCATATTGCCCGGCATCGTGCTGTTCTAGGCATGATGCGAGCTTTCGGCAATCTCCGAACAAGAAGGACGGCCGGCTGAAAGCAGCTTGAGGGAAACAATTCCACGCGACAGCGTCGAACCCGACGGGCTACTCTGCTGAGTATTGATCAGCCGATATCGGATCCGTACTGCGATGATCTCGAAAATGCGCCGCAAAGACCTTCGCGCGTGCCTCCGACCACCCACGATAGCGCCGATCTCCGCGGGCTTAGCAGCAATCGCTGCGGCCCTCGCCGTAGGTCAGGCGTCGATGCGTTCGCGATCGATCGAAGTCGTCATGATCAACTGCTTGCGCGGGGCGACTTCACTGCCCATGAGCAGTTCGAAGATCTCGGTTGCCGCCTCCGCATCGTCGATTGCGACACGGCGAAGCGTTCTGCGGTCACGATCCATCGTCGTCTCCGCTAGCTGATCGACATCCATCTCGCCGAGGCCCTTGTATCGCTGCGGCGGCTCGACCCAGGACTTGCCCTGACGCTTCAGCTTCTTCAGCAGGTTCTGGAGTTCGGCGTCGGAGTACGTATAGACGACCTCATCCTGCTTCCGCGGATTCTTGATCTGCACCCGATGGAGCGGTGGCACCGCGGCGTACACGCGGCCTTCCTCGATTAGGGGCCGCATGTACCGGTACAGCAGGGTCAGGATCAGCGTCCGGATGTGTGCACCGTCGACATCCGCGTCGGAGAGGATGATGATCTTGCCGTAGCGGATCTGATCGATGTCGAACGTTCGGCCAGAGCCTGCCCCGATGCACTGCATGATGGCGGCGCACTCGGCGTTCGCGAGCATGTCGGCAACCGATGCCTTCTGCACGTTCAAGATCTTTCCGCGCAGCGGTAGAATCGCCTGGAACTCGGAGTCCCTCGCCGGCTTCGCCGTACCGAGCGCGGAATCTCCCTCGACCAGGAACAGCTCGGTCTCGTCGACGTTCTTCGACCGGCAGTCCACGAGCTTCGCGGGCAGCGTGGACGACTCCAGCGCCGATTTCCTCCTCGCGGTCTCCTTCATGGCGCGCGCGGAGATGCGGGCTTTCATCTCGGAGACGACCTTTTCGAGCACCGTGTTCGATGCTGCCTTATCCTCGCGCTTGCTCGAATCGAACCGTTCGTTCAGTGCACTCTGCACGACCTGCGACACGATCTGTCGTACTGCGGGGGTGCCGAGCACCTCCTTGGTCTGCCCCTCGAACTGCGGCTCCGGCAACCGAACCGTGATGATGGCTGTCAACCCGGCAAGGATGTCGTCCTTCTCGAGCTTGTCCTTACCCGCCTTCAAGCGACGGGCATTCTGAGCGACCCGATCGCGCAGCACTTTCGTCATCGCCTGTTCGAACCCCGTCAGGTGTGTTCCGCCCTTCGGCGTCGCGATGATGTTGACGAACGACTGCACCGTCGTTTCATAGCCGGTGCCCCACCGCAGCGCCACATCGACGTCGCAGGTGCGCTCGACCTCCTGCGAGACCATGTGACCCGACGCTTCATCGAGCACGGGCACCGTCTCTGTGAACGTTCTCTCCCCCGAGCCCCGCCACACCTGGGTGAGCTCTGCATCCGGCGCGAGATACTCGACGAACTCCCCTATCCCGCCCTCATAGCGGAACTCCTGTTCAACGGGTTCGTCACCGCGCTCGTCGATGAGGCGGATGCCCAGCCCGGGCACCAGGAACGCCGTCTGACGTGCGCGTCGGACAAGCTGATCGAACACGAAGTCGGCGTCGCGGGTGAAGATCTGCGGATCCGCCCAGTACCGCACACGGGTACCGGTCGTCCTCTTCGCGACTTTGCCGATCTTGTGCAACTCGCTGCCGTCGGCGAACAGCTCGTGCGGATTGTCGGGGCGCACGCCTTCGCTGTCGTCGAAGCGAACCGGAACACCCCTGTGGAAGCTCATGGCCCACGTCGCACCGTCACGATCGACCTCGACGTCCAACCGCTTCGACAGCGCGTTCACGACCGATGCGCCGACGCCGTGCAGACCACCTGACGACGAGTATGCGCCACCGCCGAACTTTCCTCCAGCGTGGAGCTTGGTGAAGATCACTTCGACACCCGTCAGACCGGTTCGCGGTTCTATGTCGATCGGCAGGCCCCGTGCGCTATCGCGCACTTCAACGCTGCCGTCGTCATGCAAGACGACATCGATGCTGTCGCCATGGCCGCCGAGCGCCTCATCGACGGAGTTATCGATGATCTCCCAGAGGCAGTGCATAAGTCCCCGAGAGTCGGTTGAACCGATGTACATGCCGGGGCGCTTACGGACCGCCTCGAGTCCTTCGAGCACGGAAAGCTGCCGTGCGGAATAGTCTGCTGCCAACGCATAACTCCTGTTCGTGACGTATTGATAGTAGGCAAGGGCAGGCCTCTTCGCATGTTCCCACGCGGCAGTGGTCTCCACTACGCCAGAGGCGAACCGGCCGCACCAAGGCACAATCGTCGGGATTCGTATGACACGATGGATACACGTTGAAGGAGGTCACGATGGAACAGACGATTTCACTGGATCGGCAACAGGAGGCGACAGCCCCCCTGTCAGCGCTTGATCGCTGCGACAGCTGCGGTGCACAGGCGTATGTCCGCGTCATGATGGCTTCCGGCCCGCTGCTCTTCTGCGCGCACCACGCAACGAAGCACAGGGAGAAGCTGCACCCGCTCGCCGAGATGTGGCACGACGAGACAGCCAAGCTCACGGAAGAGTAAACCTCTTCTCAGTAAGAGAAAGGGCCCCGGCATCACGCCGGGGCCCTTCTCGTCTCGCTTACTCGAGGTAGTCGCGCAGCGCCTGCGAACGCGAAGGGTGACGAAGCTTCGCCATCGTTTTCGACTCGATCTGGCGAATGCGCTCACGGGTGACACCGAAAGTGTCGCCGATCTGGTCGAGCGTTTTCGGCATGCCGTCGCCGAGACCGAAGCGCATCTTGATGACGCCCGCCTCACGCTCTGACAGCGAGTCGAGCAACGACTCGAGCTGGCGCTGCAGCATCGTGAATCCGACCGCGTCGGCCGGCACGACAGCCTCGGTGTCCTCGATCAGATCACCGAACTCGGAGTCGCCATCCTCCCCGAGAGGAGTGTGCAGCGAAATCGGCTCACGACCGTACTTCTGCACCTCGACAACCTTCTCCGGTGTCATGTCGAGCTCGTGGGCGAGCTCCTCGGGCGTCGGCTCTCGCCCGAGGTCCTGCAGCATCTGCCGCTGCACGCGAGCCAGCTTGTTGATGACCTCGACCATGTGCACGGGGATGCGGATGGTGCGCGCCTGGTCCGCCATGGCTCGAGTAATCGCCTGGCGAATCCACCACGTCGCGTAGGTCGAGAACTTGAAGCCCTTCGTGTAGTCGAACTTCTCGACGGCACGGATGAGACCGAGGTTACCTTCCTGAATCAGGTCGAGGAACTGCATTCCGCGACCCGTGTACCGCTTCGCGAGCGAGACAACGAGACGCAGGTTCGCGCCCAGCAGGTGGCTCTTGGCCCGCTGTCCGTCCCGCGCGATCGCACGGAGTTCGCGTTTGAGCTTCGGAGTGAGATCCGTCGCCGTATCGAGCTTCTCCTCTGCGAAGAGACCAGCCTCGATACGCATCGCAAGGTCGACCTCTTCAGCAGCGTTCAGCAGGGCGACCTTACCGATCTGTTTCAGGTAGTCCTTGACCGGGTCGACTGTCGCGCCCGTGATCTGCGTCGCACTCGGTGATGTGTCCTCGTCGCGCGAGGTGATGACCATGGCGTCCTTCGGGAGCGCCTTGCGAGCCTGCTCAGCCTGCTCCTTCTGCTCGACCTGCTCCTCGGTTTCCTCTTCGGGAGTCTCTTCGTCGAGCGACTCCGCAGCCTCGACCTCCGAGGCCTTCGCCTTTGCAGAAGTGCGCTTCGCAGCGGTCTTCTTCGTGGTCTTCTTGGGCGCAGGCTTCGCCGCCGCAGTGGTCTTCTTGGCCGCAGGCTTCTTCTCGGCTCCGGCCTTATCGGCAGACTTCGATGCGGTCGTCTTCTTGGCCGCAGTCTTGCCGGTCGTTGTCTTTGCCTTGCTTGCAGTTGTTTTCGAGCTCGCGGTCTTCTTCGCGGCAGTCTTCGACGCGGTGCGTGTCGAAGACGCGCGCTTGGTCGCGGTCTTGGTGGTGCCCGTCGACTCTTCCGCCGCGGTCTCTACCGGGGTCTCCGTGGCTGTCTTTTTTGCCGGGGACATGACGCTCCTGTCCGTGCTTGAATGCCAGAACGTGTTTTCAGGCAGTCGTTAGACCCATGTCAAGTGGCCGCTGAACGGTCGCACCTGCACAGGTCTCGTTACAATTATAACCCGATCGCGCACTATCGCATTCCCGGCGATTCGGCAAGACCCCCGAATCGTCGCCTACTGCTGCAGAGGGTCGTCTCCCTGCCCCTGCTGCATCGCCAGAAATCGCTGGAGATCCGCGGCGATTTCGTCAGCTGAGGGTACGTCGCCATCGTCGTCGACGAGGGGCGAACGGATGTCGGAACCTTCCATGAAAGCGTCGTACCGTGCCTCCAGCGCGTGCACGAGCGTGCGGAGTTCTTCGTGCGAGGCAACCTGTTCTGTGACGAGTTGCTGAAACTCTCGCTCGCTCTCGAGCAGCGCGTCGGTGCGGAAGACGAGACCGGTTGCGTTCGTAATCGACTCCAGCGCTTTCAAGGCTGGCCCGGCGAATCCCGTATTGCCTATGTAGTGCGGCACGAGAACACAGAACGACGCGAACGGCCAGTGCTCGGAGAGACGGTACTCGAGCAAGTGCATGATGGAAGCTGGCAACTCCGTATTCGGCTGCCACGCCGAGTACTTGACGATGAGCTCCCTCTGGTTGCCGGAAACCGTCGTTGCCAGCGGACGAGTGTGCGGCACGGGCATGCCGAACGAGAGAATGCTCGTGATCGTAGCCACCTCCAGCCGCTCCGCCAACTCGGCGATCTCCGCTGTGAAACGCTCCCACATCCAGTCAGGTTCGGGACCCGTGAGGAGGAGGAAATCGCGGCCGGCATCGTCCGTCACGAGCGAGAGCTCGATAGCGTGCGGCTCGTACCCTTCGAGGTGATCCTCGTTGAAGCGAATCTGCGGTCTCCGCGACCGATGGTCAATAAGGAGGTCCGAATCGAAGCCTGCGACGGTTCGATGCTCCAACGTGTCGAGGAGCGTCGAAGCAACCAGTTCCGCGGTGTTCCCCGCGTCGGCGAATCCGTGCATGGAGACCACGAGGTGCAGGCCCCCCGGCACTCGCTCGAAGTCCTGGCCAGGCTCATACAATCGCCTCGTTCGCATGGTGTCAAGCCTACTGTCGATGGAATCAGTATGCTCGACCGCATGGCTATTCCCACGCTTTGCATTGTTGCTACTCCAGAAGACTCCACAGCGGAGATCGTCGTCTACGGCGTTGTTCGCGGAACGGACGGCCCCGAGGCCGAAGGCTTCGACACTCCGTACCTCGAGCGCCTTGGCTTGAACGGAGACCGCGACCAGGTTGCCCGCACCGTTCTGGACGATCGCACGGTCATCTTCGTCGGCCTCGGAGAGAGCGCCACGACGGAGTCGTTGCGAGCCGCTTCCGCAGTCGCTGTACGTGCACTCGGCGACGTGCCCTCGCTCGTGCTGGCGCTTCCTGTGGCAGATGACGCTGCCGCCCGTGCGGTTCTGGAAGGCGCTGCCCTCGGTGCGTACAACTTCGTCGGCGAGAAGAGCAAGCGCGACGGCCAGGAGTTCGCGAAGGAGGTGCAGGTAGCCGTCGGTGAGGCGCACGTCAGCGACACGGCCGTGCGCCAGGCCCGCGTGCTGGCGGCCGCTGTGCACAGGTCGCGTGATCTCGGCAACATGCCCCCGAACATTCTGACGCCGGCCGCGTTCGCAGAGCGAGTTGTCGATGAGGCAGCAGACCTCCCCGTCACCGTTACCGTGCTCGACGAGGAAGAACTCCGCGAGGGCGGGTTCGGCGGCATCGTCGGCGTCGGTCAGGGATCCGAAAATCCACCTCGTTTCGTCGTCGTCGACTACAACCCCGGACGAGCCACGAAGCACGTAGCAATCGTCGGCAAGGGCATCACCTTCGACACGGGCGGCATTTCGTTGAAGCCCGCAGCTTCGATGCTGGGCATGAAGCTCGATATGTCGGGAGCGGGCAGCGCCTACGCCGTCGCGCTCGCCGCCGCTGAACTCGATCTGCCGGTTCGAGTCACGGCTCTGCTCTGCCTCGCGGAGAATATGCCGTCAGCGGCCGCCATCAAGCCGGAAGACGTCATCCGCATCCGTGGCGGCAAGACCGTGGAGGTCACCAACACGGATGCCGAGGGCCGCCTCGTCATGGCCGATGGCCTGCAGTACGCGGTCGAGCAGAAGCCCGACATCGTCATCGACATCGCGACGCTGACGGGTGCTCAGCAGATCGCGCTCGGCAACCGGTACGCAGGGCTCATGGGGAACGACGAATCCCTCACGGAGTCCTTCCTCGAGGCCGTTCGCGCAGCGGATGAGCGCGCGTGGCCGATGCCGCTCCCCGAAGAACTCGCCGAGGTGCTCAAGTCGCCGGTTGCTGACATCGCGAACGCAAGGCCGGGCAAACGCGAGGGCGGGATGCTCGTCGCGGGCATCTTCCTGCAGGAGTTCGTCGGTGACGCAGACGGCAACGAGCTGCCTTGGCTGCACATCGACATCGCAGGGCCGGCGAACAACGAAGGAGGCGCATACGGCTGGAACGCCAAGGGCGCCACCGGTGTGATGGTTCGTTCGCTTGTCGGATTCACCGCTGATTTCGCTCGCAACGATCAGTCTTAAAACAGCGGTAGGGTTGAGCTAAGAGATTGCATTCCTCCTGGAGTAACCCTCCACGAATACCTCTATTTAAGGAGCATCCGCGTGTCAGACCAGAACTTTGACATCGTCGTTCTGGGTGGCGGAAGCGCAGGGTACGCCGTTGCGCTCCGTGCCGTTCAGCTCGGCAAGACCGTAGCTATTGTTGAAAAGGACAAGTTGGGCGGCACCTGCCTCCATCGAGGTTGTGTTCCCACCAAGGCGACACTGCACTCTGCCGAACTCGCCGATGAAGCCCGTGAGTCGGAGAAGTACGGCGTGAATGTCGAATTCCAGGGCGTCGATGCTGAGAAGGTCAAGTCCTACCGTGACGGCATCGTCGCGACGAAATTCAAGGGCATCCAGGGCCTCCTGTCCGCGAAAGGCGTAACCGTCGTCAAGGGCGAGGGAAAGCTCACGGGCCCGAAGACGATTCAGGTCGGTGATGACACGCTGCAGGCCGGCAACATCGTGCTTGCTACGGGTTCGTACTCGAAGTCGCTGCCAGGGCTCGACATCGAAGGCCGAGTCATCACGAGCGAGCAGGCTCTCTTGATGGACTGGACGCCGAAGAGGGCGATCGTACTCGGTGGCGGCGTGATCGGCGTCGAGTTCGCATCCCTCTGGCGCTCCTTCGGTGCCGAGGTGACGATCATCGAAGGGCTCCCTCACCTCGTTCCCAACGAAGAGGAAGTCGTTTCCAAGGGGCTGGAGCGTGCGTTCAAGAAGCGCGGCATCAGCTTCAAGCTCGGAGCGCGCTTCGCGGGTGTCGAGCAGAACGACCAGGGCGTGAAGGTTTCGACAGAGGACGGCAATACGTACGAAGCGGATCTCCTGCTCGTCGCGGTCGGACGTGGCGCAGCTACGAGTGGCATCGGGTTGGAAGAAGCCGGCGTCGAACTCGATCGGGGCTTTGTCACCGTCAACGACCGTCTCGAGACGAGTGTTCCCGGTATCTACGCCGTCGGCGACATCGTTCCCGGGCTCCAGCTCGCTCACCGCGGCTACCAGCAGGGGCTCTTCGTCGCAGAGGAGATCGCGGGGCAGTCGCCGCGTATCGTCGAAGACGTGAACATCCCGAAGATCACCTACTGCGAACCACAGGTCGCCTCCGTCGGTCTCTCGGAAGCCGCTGCCAAGGAACAGCACGGAGAAGACGCAATCGAGGCCTACGAATACAGTCTGGCGGGCAACGCGAAGAGCTCGATTCTCGGTACTTCCGGTTTCGCGAAGATGGTTCGTGTCAAAGACGGTCCGATCGTCGGCGTTCACATGCTCGGCGCACGCGTCGGGGAGCTCATCGGCGAAGCGCAACTCATCGTCAACTGGGATGCATACCCGGAAGACGTCGCGCAGCTCGTTCACGCGCACCCAACACAGAACGAGATTCTCGGCGAAGCCGCGATGAAGCTCGCTGGACAGCCGCTTCACGCAATCTGAAACAGGAGACCCCACATTGTCTGACATCACGCTCCCGGAACTCGGTGAGAGCGTCACCGAGGGTACGATCACCCGCTGGCTGAAACAGGTCGGCGACACCGTCGAGGTCGACGAGCCCATCGTCGAAATCTCCACCGACAAGGTCGACACGGAAATCCCATCGCCCGTCGCCGGTACGCTGACGGAGATCCTCGCCGACGAAGACGACGAGGTCGAAGTCGGCGCGGTTATCGCTCGCGTCGGTGAGCCTTCCGAGGCGTCATCCGACACGCAGGATGCACCTGAAGAGGATGCCGAGGAGACTTCAGAGGCAGCGCCTGCTGAAGAGACCGAGCAGGAAGAGCCCGAAGAAGAGCCAGCCCAAGAAGAGCCGACCCAGGAAGAGGCGGCGACCGACGAACCGCAGCAGAAGGCCCCCGCGTCGGCATCCGGTGATGCGGCTGCTGACGTCACGCTCCCCGAGCTCGGTGAGAGCGTCACCGAGGGTACGATCACCCGCTGGCTGAAACAGGTCGGCGACACCGTCGAGGTCGACGAGCCCATCGTCGAAATCTCCACCGACAAGGTCGACACGGAAATCCCATCGCCCGTCGCCGGTACGCTGACGGAGATTCTCGCCGATGAGGACGACGAGGTCGAAGTGGGGGCCGTCATCGCGAGAATCGGCGACGATTCCACGACTGCCGCCGCCAGCGAGTCCGCTCCTGAGCCTGAGCCCGTCCAAGAGCCGGAGCCAGAGCCGGCTCCCGACCCGGACTCAGAGCCTGCACAGGAATCCGCTCCCCCCGAGGAGCCGAAGCAGACGGAACCGGAACAGAAGGAATCGGAGCCGAAGGAAGAAGCGCCCGAGGCGCCCGCAGCGCCTTCTGCTCCAAAGGCTCCCGCATCCTCGGATGCGCGCGTCTACGTGACTCCCATCGTCCGGAAGCTCGCCGCTGAGAAGGGCGTCGATCTTCAGGGGCTGCAGGGAACCGGCGTCGGCGGTCGTATTCGCAAAGAGGATGTGCTGCAAGCATCCTCGAGCACGCCCGCGTCGAAGGATGTCGGCGCCACCGGGCGTAAGCTCGCCGCCGGTAGTGCGCGAATCACGGAGGCATCGCCCCTGCGCGGTTCTACCGAGAAGATGAGCCGCCTCCGTAAGATCGTTGCGACACGCGCGGTCGAGTCGATGACAACCATGGCGCAGCTGACGACGGTTGTCGAAGTCGACGTGACTCGCGTCGCGAAACTTCGCGACGCGGTGAAGGCCGAGTTCCTCGAGAAGACAGGTACGAAGCTCTCGTTCCTGCCGTTCTTCTCGCTCGCGGCGGTCGAGGCTCTCAAGGCGCATCCGAAGATCAACTCGACGGACGATGGCGAATCCATCACGTATCCGGACACCGAGAATCTCGCGATGGCCGTCGACACGGAGCGCGGCCTCCTCACGCCCGTGATCAAGAACGCGGGTGAGCTCGACCTGCGGCAGTACGCGGAGCAGATCGCTGATCTAGCCGCGCGCACCCGCGACAACAAGCTCTCCCCCGACGAGCTCGCGGGTGGCACGTTCACGCTGACCAACACGGGTTCTCGCGGTGCGCTCTTCGACACCCCCGTCGTGTTCCAGCCGCAGCGGGCCATTCTGGGTGTCGGCACAGTCGTGAAGCGGCCAGTGGTCGTTTCCGGTCCGGAAGGCGATTCCATCGCCGTCCGTTCCACCGTGTACCTCGCTCTTTCGTACGATCACCGCACGATCGATGGCGCAGACGCGGCCCGCTACTTGACCGCGGTCAAGGCACGACTCGAAGAGGGCGACTTCGAGCCCGATCTCGGTATCTAAAGCGCTAGCCGAGCCAGATCTCGCGCAGCCTCCAACCGGCCTCCGTGTTCACTGCGAGCACGGAGGCCGGTTGCTCGTTCGAGACGACACTCGCGATTACCGCGTCACCGAGATGCTGGTCGATGCGGACTTCGGGCGTCGCCGGAGCACGCCATTGGGGCGCTCCCGCAGCGTCGTCGCTGTACAGTAGCGTTCCCGCCATGACGACTTCGTCGAGGCAGTCGGTGCCCCCAGCGTCAAGACAGACTTCACGCAGCTCAAGCAATTCCTCGAGAGCGGCGACAATCGCATCTTCATCCGCCTCGTCATCCTCCTGCGACGGCTCGGCACCGTGTTCCTCCTCAGGCTCGTTTTCCTCCGGTTGGCGGGCCTCCTCCTCGACGGTGCCGACGAGAAGCTCTGGCTCCGAGGGATGTCCGTCCCCCGTGCGCGCGTCTTCCGATGTTCCCGGACTCCAGAGCACGACGGCCCCGGCAGCAACGGCTGCGCTCGCTCCTAACGCCCCCGTGATCCATACGCCGCGGCGAACGGAGCGCAAAGAAGGCAGGATTCCGGCGGCGATGCGTCGGGCCCCGATCGCGAGCCGTTCGATTCCGAGCCGCCATCCTTTGAAGATCCCGCCGCGCCCGGCGTGCCGCAACTGCCGTCTCGTCACGCGCGCCTCCCCCTGCCTGGGCTCGACCTCGTTCTCCACGATCGCGGAGAGCGCCAGGGGCTGTCGCCAATCCAGCAGCGCATCCGCCGCCTGCTGCCAACGGCGATCCGCAATACACGACTCCACGTCGGTCGGCACTGCGTCAATAGCGCTCAGGAGGTTCGATAGCAGCGCTTTCAGAGCTTGGGCGTCCCGTGCAACGCACGTGTCCGTTCGACGCCAGTGCGGAGTCGGCGAGTCGGTTCGCAGGAGCGCACCGTGCAACGAGATCAAGGGCGCACCCGACTCATCGACGTGAATGGACTCGATCTCCAGGTCGACGCCGGCGACGCCGGCGCTGTGCAGCTCCTCGAGGACTGCGAGAACGGGCACCAGCACGGTCACGGCGGCCCCATCACTGAGGTCGGCCTCGCGCAGCAGCTCCGCGAGCGTCGCCTGCGCCGGTGGGTACATCACTACCAGCGTGTCCCCTTCTGTCCAGTAGTCTCCGGGCAGCACCACATGGTCGTGCGCGAGGCGCCCCGCTGCTGCGAGCGTCCCAGCAACCGTTGAGCGTGCCTGCCCGTTTGCGGCGCACAGCAGCACAACGTTGTCATCCAGCACGGCCAGACTGTGAGAGCAGTCACCGGGGGACGGAACTCTGCGGACTCGTTCCACAGAGTCGGGCTGATCAATTTTCTGAGGCTGTTGCATCCGCTAAATCTGCACGATTCCGCGGAAGTTTCGCTCTCGATACGGTAACGATGTGGACAGTTAGTGCCTGTGAGGCGCGAGTCTGTCAGCCGCACGTCGCAAGGATCGCTAAACTGGTCGTCATGGCAAGAAACGATCAGGGCAAGGAGCCGGGCAGACTTAAGACGATGTGGCAGGTCTTCAAAATGACCCGCCGCCTCGACAAGCTCGCTCTACCGCTCATGATCGTGGCGTTCCTCGCGCCCGTGGTGCTCGTCACTACGTCAACGCTCATCTTCAATGACAGCTTGTTCATTCAGATCCTCTGGATCGTCACGTCGGTCTTCGTTGGCTTCCTCCTGGCCATGATCATTATGAGCCGACGTGCCGAGCGGGCTGCGATGAAGCAGATGGAGGGTCGTCCCGGCGCAGTCGGGAGCATCCTCAAGAGCGGGCTGCGAGGCACCTGGAGAACGAGCGAGATGCCTGTTGGCGTCAACCCGAAAACCCAGGACGCTATCTACCGCGCAGTCGGTCGGTGCGGGATCGTTCTCATCGTCGAGGGCGTGAAGAGCCGAACCGAACGTATGCTCCGTGAACAGCAGACCCAGCTGGCACGGACAGCGAAGAACGTGCCCGTGCATATTCTTCACGTCGGTCCCGAGTCGGACCTGCAACTCGGTGGCCTCACCAAGGCTATGAAGAAGCTGCCGAAGCAGCTCTCCAAGCCCGAGGTCATCCAGGTTGCGAATCGACTTTCGAGTATGGGCAACCTCAATTTGCCCATACCCAAGGGTATTGATCCGAGACGCGTGCGTCCCGGACGCCCCCGGTAGGAAATCCTTAACGACAGGAGGATCATGTTCAAGGATTCAGCCGAGCTACTGCAATTCATCCAGGATGAGGGGGTTCAGTTCGTCGATGTGCGTTTCACCGATCTCCCCGGAGTTCAGCAGCACTTTACGATCCCCGCCTCGACCGTAGATGAAGACTTCTTCTCGGTCGGCCAGTTGTTCGATGGCTCGTCGATTCGCGGTTTCGCGAACATCCACGAGTCCGACATGCAGCTCATACCCGACGTCACGACCGCATACGTGGACCCTTTCCGCGTCGCGAAAACCCTCGTGATCGTCTTCGACATTTACAACCCGCGCACCGGCGATATCTACCATCGCGACCCCCGCCAGGTCGCGAACAAGGCTCAGCAGTATCTTGCGTCAACGGGCATCGCCGACACAGCCTTCTTCGCTCCCGAGGCGGAGTTCTACATCTTCGACGAAGTGCGACACGAAGTTCTCCCGAACCGTTCATTCTTCGAAGTGGACGCGATCGAGGGCGCGTGGAACAGCGGCCGGAAGGAAGAGGGCGGCAACCTCGGTAACAAGACACCGTACAAGGGTGGCTACTTCCCCGTTTCGCCGACTGACAAGCAGGCCGATCTCCGCGATCAGATGGTGCTGCAGCTCGAGGCCGTCGGTCTCGAGGTCGAGCGCGCCCACCACGAGGTGGGAACCGCCGGTCAGGCAGAGATCAACTACAAGTTCGACACGCTGCTGCATTCAGCCGATGACGTACTGAAGTTCAAGTACATCATCAAGAACACCGCGGACGAGTACGGGCTCACGGCGACGTTCATGCCGAAGCCCATTTATGGCGACAACGGCTCCGGAATGCACGTTCACCAGTCACTGTGGAAGGACGGCAAGCCGCTTTTCTACGATGAGTCCGGGTATGCGGGGCTCTCCGACACGGCTCGCTGGTACATCGGCGGCATTCTCAAGCATGCTGGTGCGCTCCTTGCCTTCACGAACCCGACGGTCAACTCGTACCGCCGACTCGTCAAGGGATTCGAGGCTCCTGTCAATCTCGTGTATTCGGCCGGAAACCGCTCGGCTGCGATTCGCATTCCCATCACGGGGACCAACCCCAAGGCGAAGCGAATCGAGTTCCGGGCGCCCGATGCTTCGAGCAACCCGTACCTTGCATTCTCGGCAATGCTCATGGCCGGAATCGACGGCATCAAGAACCGAATCGAACCGCACGAGCCGGTCGATAAGGATCTCTACGAGCTGCCGCCGGAGGAACTCGCGGACATCCCGACTGTTCCCGGAACGCTGGAGGGGGCGCTGGAAGCGCTGGAGGCCGACCACGAGTTCCTGCTCGAGGGCAACGTCTTCACGCAGGATCTGATCGACAACTGGATCACGTACAAGCGCGAGACGGAGATCCTGCCACTCGCACAGCGTCCGCACCCGTACGAGTTCGAGCTCTA
>NZ_CAMEFJ010000040.1 GCF_945915485.1 uncultured Agrococcus sp. | reverse complement strand
TCGAGGCGATGCTCGCGATACGCACGAGCAACTGCGGCTATCGACGGCAACTCGTCGCCGTGAGCCGGCAGCACCCGGATATCCCCCAGTGCTTCCAGCCGGTCGAGCGACGCCATGAACGCCGCCAGATCGCCATCGGGATCCATGATCACGGTCGTTCCGCGGCCGAGCACGGTGTCACCCGTCAATACGCCATCCGGAGTCACGAACGAGACGGAGTCTGCCGTGTGCCCCGGCGTCGTGAGCACACGGATCCCGCCCGGCAGCTCTTCGCCATCGACCAGGGGCTCTGCGTCACGACACCAAGCGGGGTCGAAGGCACGCACCGGCGCTCCTGTGCGAGCGTGCACCTCATCCACGGCCTCGGTGTGGTCGGCATGGTGGTGCGTCACCAGCACGAGTCGCACATCCCGCTGGCAGACGGCAGCGACGTGGCTTTCGATCAGCGGGCCGGGGTCGACGACGATGCCACCGTCGAGCAGCCACGTGTTCGTGCCGTCGAGCGTCATCGGCCCGGGGTTCGGAGCGAGGATGCGCGAGATGGCCATGCCTGCACCGTACTACAGTGATTTCGTGCCCGCCCAGACTCCGAGACAGCTCGACCGTCGCATTGTGGCACTCGCCCTCCCTGCGCTGGGAGCGCTCATCGCCGAACCGGCATTTCTACTCCTCGACACGGCACTGATCGGTCACCTCGGAGCCGAAGAACTCGCCGGGATCGGCATAGGGCAGGTCGTACTGCACACGATCACCGGGCTGCTGATCTTCCTCGCCTACGCGACGACACCGCGCGTAGCGCGCTTGCTCGGTTCGGGCAACAAGCCTGCCGCGATCCAAGCGGGTCTCGACGGCATCTGGCTCGCGCTCGGTGTTGGCCTTCTGCTGTTGGTGTTCATCCCGCTCGCGCATCCCATCACGTCGGTCTTCGGAGCCGAGGACCGCGTTACGCATCTCGGCAGCAGCTACCTCGCGATCTCGGTGCTCGGCCTGCCCGCCATGCTCATGGTGCTCGCCGCAACAGGGCTCTTGCGGGGGCTGCAGGACACGAAGACGCCGCTCGTCGTTGCGAGCATCGGGTTCGCAGCGAACGGCGCGATGAGCGTGCTGTTCATCTACGGATTCGGCTGGGGTGTTCCCGGCAGCGCGATCGGCACCGTGATCGCGCAGTGGGGTATGGCCGGCTTCTTCATCTGGTTCTCGATGCGGCAGGCCCGACGAAACGACATCTCGATCTGGCCGACAGCGCGCGGGGTCCGCGCTTCGATCGGTTTCGGCGGCTGGCTGTTCCTGCGCGCGCTCTGGCTTCGTCTCGCGCTCCTGGCGACGACGTTCATCGCGACGAACGCCGGAACCGAGGTGCTCGCGGCGACGCAGATCGCGTTCACGCTGTTCTCAACGCTCGCGTTCGCGCTCGATGCGCTCGCCATCGCCGGCCAGGCGATGGTAGGAAAGGCGCTCGGCGCATCCGACGCCGAGGAGACGAGAGCGATTACCCGCAGGCTCATCCGCTGGGGCGTGTTGTGCGGAGTTGTCGTCGGCGCACTGCTCGCTGCGTCCTCGCCCGTGCTCGGTTTCGTGTTCACCTCACACGACGGCGTGCTCGCGATTCTGCCGTGGGCGCTGCTCGCGCTGGCCATCGGGCAGCCGATCGCGGGAGTCGTGTTCGTGCTCGACGGTGTGCTCATCGGGGCGGGGGATGCCCGCTACCTCGCCTGGACGGGCATCGTGAACCTCGGGGTCTACCTGCCGTTACTCGCCTTGACGTTCGTTGCAGGCACGAACACCGTCGCGCTGCTGACGATCTGGGCCGCGTTCGGCCTGGGATATTTGGGAGCCCGACTTGTCACGCTTGTTCTGCGGGCACACGGAGACCGATGGATGGTCTTGGGAGCCTGACCGCTTGCATTTTGCCAGTGGTTTTGCTTGACTCGGAACCGTGGACGATCGCAACGGCCCCGAAACTTGAATCCGACGCGGTTCGCCGAACAGATCTGAGGAGTGATCGACCGTGCCAACCTTTATCTCCATCGGCTACGGCGACGAGGCCGGATACAGGAGAACTGACGCCACACTCCGTGATCGCGCGCACGAACACGACGAGAAGCTGCTCGCCGGCGGTGCCCGAATCGGTCCTGCCGGTGAACCGACGCAGGTTCGCAACACCGAAGGAGGTGGCGTGCAAGTCGAACGCGGCCCCTACATGACATCGCCGCTTCCGGTGGCGGGTTTCACGCTGGTCGAAGCGGACAGCCTTGAGCACGCCATCGAGCTGGTTGCGAAAACTCCCTGTGCGATCGCGCACGGAGTCGTCGAGGTCTGGCCAATCGCTGAACTTGGGGAGCGTTGAGAAGCTGGTCGTTCGAGTATCCAGTGATCGCTGGACGGGTTCGGCGACCTAGCGCCCTTTTCGCACGGCGGCTCCTCGCGCCGCTGCGACAATCGCCTCTCTGGCTATCGCGGCAGCAGCGTCGGGAGCCTCGTCTGACGTTCGAGTGGCGACATGGAGAGTGTTCGCCGGCGCGGTCTCCGGCTCACCCAGCTCGATCAGCGCGCCCGAATCGAGGTGCTCTCGAACCAAGTAGTCGGGGAGCACGCTCATACCCGCGCCGTCGAGCGCGAGCCGGAGCAGGGTCCGTAGGTCCGGGGCGATCGCTCGCGCCGTGAGTCCGTACGGGTGTCGTTCGAAGACGCCGCGCCAGTAGCCGCGGATGATCGGCAACTCGGGCCCCTGGGCGATGACGGGTACCGCATCGAGATCGCTCTCGGCTCGCTCGGCCCAGACCGGGCTGGCCACGAGGACGAGCTCCTCGTCGTAGACGGGTTCGCACGTCACATCGGCACCGTGCACGGGAACAGCGCCGATGAGCACGTCGATGACGCCGGCACGAAGCTCCCCGATCAGCTCTTCCGTCTGACCGAAGCTGGTCACGACTCGCACATCGTCGGGAAGCGCCTCGACGAGCCGCGGCAGAATCACCTCGGACAGAAACTCCGCCGGACCGCCCACGAACACGGACCGAGTACTCGGGTCGGATTCGCGGTGCAGGGACGCTGCGCCCGCGAGCGCATCGACCGGCCCGGAGACCCGTGTGGCGAGTTCTAACCCGCGTTCGGTAGGACGCACGCCGAAGGATCCGCGCTCGAGCAGTCGGCGCCCGAGGCTCCTCTCCAGCCGAGCGACCTGTTCCGAGACGGAGGACCGCGCCAGGCCCAGTTCATCGGCTGCCGCCGAGAACGATCCCGCCCGGAGGACGACGACGAACACTCGCAGGGCATCCCACGACCCGGCTCCGACCATCGATCCACCTCCTGCGTTACCGCGCATTGTTGCGAGACTGCGCTCAGTTCGGCATGTTCCCCCACGCGAGTGAACGGCACGTAAATGAATTGCACGGCCGATGAACGCAGCAAAGCACTGGCGAAAGAACAGCGTGAAGCTCTACCCTGCTGACAACGGGTACGCCTCGAAACGGACGGAGTGAACCATGACACGGTACGTGGTGACATTCGACACCTCTGACTTCTCGGTGCTGCAGGACGATGCACCCGGCATGCTCAGCGCGGAAGGGTTCTCGACAGACACCTACTTCCCTCGCCTGGGGATCGGCGTCGTCGACGGCGAGCCGGATCGGTTGGAGTCGTTCCGCGCACGATGCCGCGAACGCAACCGGCCGATGCAGTTCACACCCGAGCTCACCTACTACGCGATCACCGATCCGGCGCCCGGCGACGGCGAACTGACGTGGGGGCTGCAGGCGATCGGCATACGGTCCGCGCAGGAGCAGAGCCTGACGGGATCGGGCGTCCGTATCGCCGTACTCGACACCGGTTTCGAAGCCGCGCATCCCGACTTCGCATCTCGCACTGTCGTCGCGGAGTCGTTCATTCAGGGTGAGGGCCCCGAAGACGCACACGGCCACGGCACGCACTGCATCGGCACTGCCGGTGGCCCTCGGACGACGGATGCCGGACCCGGCTACGGAGTTGCGCCGGAGTCGGAAATCTATTCCGGCAAAGTTCTGGGCGATGACGGCACGGGATCGGACACCTCGATACTCGCCGGCATCGACTGGGCACTGCAGCACGAATGCCAGGTGATATCGATGTCGCTGGGAGCCGACGTTCGTGAAGTGCACCCGCCCTACGTCGCGGCCGGACGCCGTGCGCTCGAGCTCGGATCGCTCATCATCGCCGCGGCCGGAAACAACGCGCAACGCAGCTCCGGCGACCCTGGCTTCGTCGGAGCCCCCGCGAACAGCCCGCACATCATGGCGATAGCCGCCGTCGACTCCGAGCTGCGGGTTGCGGACTTCTCAGCGAGGTCACTGCCGCACGACGGTGGCGAAGTGGATCTTGCCGCTCCGGGAGTGGACATCCATTCCTCCTGGATCGGGCAGGAGCGGTACCGCACGATCAGCGGCACCTCTATGGCGACACCGCACGTCTCCGGCATCGCGGCGCTGATCAGCGGAAGCACGGGAGCACGCGGGCAGGAGCTGTGGGATGCGCTCATCCAGCACGCCGAGGCGCTCGACGGCGAATCTGCGGAGGATGTGGGCGCGGGGCTCGCGAAGGTTCCCGCACTCCCGTAAGGAGCAGCACCGATGAACGAACACGCGCGCGAGTGGATCGTCACGGTTGGCGTTCAAGACATCGACCGGCTCGACGAGATCGTGGCAGCGCTCGAAAGCGCCGGGCTGTGCGTCGATCGCGTGCTGGGCACACTCGGGCAGATCACGGGGCACACCCCTGCCGAGGATGCGCGGGATGCGGCAACTGCTCGAGCCTCGTTCGCTGCGGTAACGGGCATCTCCTCGGTGGATGCCGTGCAGCGCTTCGGTGTTGCGCCTCCGGATGAGGACGTTCAGTAACACGGTGTGACCAACGACCCAGTGCACCAAGAGATCGAGCGGACACGAGTGTAGTTGGCGCGCGGCTCTACGACTCCAGACGGATTTTATTGATCGAGACGACGTCTCAACCCGTAAAAACCGTCTGGAACCGTCGTATTACTGCTCTTCACACAGGTGCATTGCATTTGTAAAACACTGGGTTACACTGGGGCCATGAGCGCACCAGTCAACGTACGACTTCCCGAGCAGATGGTCGAGTTTCTCGACGACCTCGTGCGCAGGGGCCTTGTGCCGAACCGTACGGCGGCCATAAGCACCGCAATCGAGCGCGAGATCCGCGCGCGGCAGGCGATGAACGACGTCGAGGCGCTGCAGCAACAGGGCACACAGGACGATCTCGACGACCTCGTTGCTTGGTCGGCCGACCGTGCCGTTATACAGGATTGACCGGTATGCGGGAAATCTGTCTTGCTCACCTCGATAAGACACGCCCGGTAATTGTTCTGACCCGCGATATCGCACGAGAAGCGATGACCAAGGTGACCGTGGCCCCGATCACCTCTACCGTGAAGGGATTGTCCAGCGAAGTACCGCTCGGCGCGGAGAACGGCCTGTACCACCGGTGCGCAGCTGCCATCGACAACACGGTGACGATTCCGTCCAATCGACTGGGCAAGACGATCGGCTATCTGCTGCCGGACCAGGAGCGAACGCTCGCTGACGCGATTATCTCAGCGTTCGATCTGGAGCTTCCGCTGATGCGGTAACGGACTATTCGCCCACCGAACCGTCGATGGCCTCTCTCAGTAAGTCGAGTGCGCGGTGGAGCTCCAAGGCAGCGGCCATTTCTGGCCGCCGCGCGACCCCAGCGCCAAGGCCGTCCCCGGCCGCAGGCAGCAAACCAGCACGCTGACAGCGCCAATCCGACTATTCGCCCACGGAACCGTCGATGGCCTCTCTCAACAGATCAGCGTGTCCATTATGCCGCGCATACTCCTCGATCATGTGGACGAGGACCCAGCGCAGCGACAGTTGCTCGCGACCACCCCAGGCGTCGTACTCGCGGCCGAGCGCGGCATCCCCGTGCTTGTTCAGCTGCTCAGCCACGATCGCTCTCGACGTCTCGACATTCGTCTGCCAGAGTGCGCGAGCCTCGTCGGCATCGAGCGCATTCGCGAGATTGAATTCGGCATCCTGGTCGGCACCCCAGTCGAGTTCGTGCCACGGTTCGACGTGCGTGCGTCCGGCGACGGTGACACCGAACCAGAAGTCTTCAACCCAGGCGAGATGGCCGAGCAGGCCGGCAAGTGTCAGCTTCGAAGGTGCGTGGCGCTGTCGCAGCTGCTGGGTTGTGAGCCCTCGCGTCTTCCATTCCAGCGTGGCCCGCTGGTAGTCGAGAAACCCCAGCAGCGTTGTTCGCTCGTCGGCGGAGAACAGCGGCTCCGGGCGACCTTCGTCATCGATTCTCGGCTCTTCCACACGGCTCAGGATAGCGGTACTTCCTGACGGTCCTCTGCGTCGATCTCGGCAGCGCGATGAATGGCGCCTGCACGACAGGGCTCCGAGTTGAGGAATCCGGCTCCGCCGTTACACAAGGGAGATCCGTACACTGGTGCGGTGACTCGCCCCACGTCTTGGCGCAATGCGCTGTTCGCAGTGTTCTTCCTCGTCGGATTCTCCTTCGCCGGCTGGATGGCGCGCATCCCGCACGTCCGTGATCGCCTCGGCATAGAAGTCGATCAGGTCGGCTATCTGCTGCTCGCGATCGCGGCAGGCTCGGTCATCGGTTTTCTCATGGCATCCTGGCTCGTGCACCGCTTCGGCACGCACCGCCTCACTCCTGCGGGGCTGGCGTTCGTCGGCGGCGGGCTCGCCATTGCGGGATGGGCCGCTGAAGCGGGCAGTACGCCCGTCGTGCTCATCGGATTCATCATCACCGGCAATTTCATCAGCGTGACGAACGTGGCGATGAATACGTCGGCATCGGCGAACGAGCGCGTGCTCGGCAAGCCGATCATGCCGATCTACCACGCGTTCTACTCGATCGGGACGGTCTCCGGAGCGGGTCTCGGGGCACTGTGCGAGGCGCTGAAGATCGATCTGGGCATCCAGTCAACGCTCGTGTTCGGCATCCTGCTCGTCGTCGCCTTCACGACGCGGCGCTTCATCGTCGCCGAAGTGATCGATGAGGAGAATCCCGTCACCATGCGCGACCGGCTGCGGGTCTGGCGCGAACCGGCGACGCTGCTGCTCGGCGTACTCGTGCTCGGCAGCAGCCTCATGGAAGGCAGCGCGAACGACTGGCTCGCCTTGCTCATGGTCGATGGCCACGGCTTCAGCAACGCCCAGGGAGCAGTGCTGTTCGCCGTGTTCCTCGGGTGCATGACCGTCGGGCGCCTCGTAGGAGTCGTTGTGCTCGCAAGGCTGGGACGCGTTGTCGCGCTGCGACTGACGCTCGGGATGTCGGTCATCGGCCTCGCAACCGTCCTGCTCGTGGACGTTCCGTGGCTCGTGGTCGCTGGTGTCGTCGTCTGGGGATTCGGTACCTCGCTCGCGTTCCCCGTCGCGATGTCGGCCGCAGGCGATGACCCGCGCCTCGGCCCGGCTCGTGTGGCGACGGTCTCGAGCATCGGCTATCTCGCAATGATCGCCGGCCCGCCGATCATCGGCACGCTCGCGGCTGCTGGATCGCTGCGACAGGCGATGCTCATCCTGCTGGTCTTCGGAGCCGTATCATGGTTGCTTACGCCGTTTGCCCGAGAGAATCGTCTGTCTGGAGTTCGCCCATGAGGCTGGTCGTCGCTCATTGCACCGTGCAGTACACAGGTCGTCTCACCGCCCATCTTCCGCTCGCGAAGCGCGTGCTCATGCTGAAGAGCGACGGCTCGATTCTCGTGCACTCCGATGGCGGCTCGTACAAGCCGCTCAACTGGATGAGCCCTCCCGCGACCTTCGCAGAAGCCGAGCCGACCGACGAGCAGGCGGATACAGGGGCAACGACCGTCTGGACCGTTACCCACAAGAAGACCGGCGACACGTTGACGGTGCAGGTGCACGATGTCGAGCACGATGCGGAGTTCGACCTGGGCGTCGACCCCGGGCTCGTCAAGGACGGTGTCGAGGCGCACCTGCAAGAGCTGCTGGCCGACCAGATCGAGACGTTGGGCGAGGGCTTCGAGCTGTGGCGTCGGGAGTACATGACGGCCATCGGGCCGGTCGATATCCTCGCGCACGATGCCGAAGGAACGACGGTCGCAGTGGAGATCAAGCGTCGCGGCGAGATCGACGGTGTCGAACAGCTGACCCGCTACCTCGAACTGCTCAACCGCGACCCGCGGTTCTCGCCGGTCACCGGCGTATTCGCGGCGCAGGAGATCAAGCCGCAGGCGCGCACCCTGGCAGAGGATCGCGGCATCCGCTGCGTCGTGCTCGACTACGAGGAGCTGCGCGGCATCGAGTCGAACATCCCGCGACTGTTCTAGGCGCCTCTGGCGACAGCCAGGCTTCGTGTGAGTATCTGCCCGGGCCACTCCTTGACCTTGAACGTGGAATCTTTCACGTACCCTGCCGACTCGTAGAAACGCACCAGGTTGCCGCCTCCGCCCGCCCAGCAGTCGACGCGAAGCTCGTTGATCCCGTCGTTCGCCGCGAGTTCGTCCGCGTGCTGCAGCAGACGCCGCCCGTGGCCCCGCGCCTCATCGGCCCGCGAGGCGATCAACGCCATGATGTAGAGCTCAGAGCCGGTCGCGGCCGGCACATAGGGATGCGCGTCACCCACCACGAGGAAGCCGCCGATCCGACCGTCCGGCAGCATCGAAACCCACCCGGAGTGCCCTTCAGCGCACCAGCCCGTGATCTTCTCGACTCGCGCCGGTATCTGGGACCAGGGTTTCGATCCCCACTGCTGCGTATTCCCGTTGGTATTCATCCAGGCGACGGCGTCGTCGAACAGTGCGACGACCTCGGCGGCATCGTCCGCGGTGGTCGGGCGGATTTGCGGCTGCGCATACGGATTCACGGTTACTCCTCGTCGTTGAGCGGCGCCTTTTGGGCACCCCTAGCAAACTACGCCCTACTGGGACGACCCGGGAGCAGGCTTCTCGCTCGGCGAACAACGCGAAGGAGATGACTGCCCGTGCGTCAGACGAGCCCGTGCCTGCGGAAAGCGTTCGCGATGCCGTTCTCGTCGAGCGGCGCTGTGACTTCGTCCGCCAGCTCCTGCACTGCAAGCTCGGCGTTACCCATCGCGATGCCGACACCGCACACCTCGAACATCTCGATATCGTTCCAATTGTCGCCGATGCCGATGGCATCCTGCACGTCGAAGCCGAGGTGATCGAGCAGCTCCACGATCGTCGCGCCCTTGTTCATGCCCAGCATCGCGATCTCGGCCGACTTGCCGAACGGCATCGGCATCGTGCCGGTGACGTGCATGAACTTGCCTTCGAGCTCCTCGAGCACCCGATCGACCGCCGATGCATCATCGCTGAGGATCACGGTCTTCGAGATCGTATTCGGGTCAGCGCTGGCGATCTCGCGCAACGGCGCGATGCCCTCGCCGACCAGTTCGACCCAACCCTCGCGCGGCCCTGACCTCCGCTGTTCGCTCAGCTTCGTGCGTCGCTCGTCCCAGAAGGGAGCCACTCCCGGGCTGATGTACATGGCATCGTGCCCCTGCAGGAACCAGTGCACGCCGTGCGCTTCGAAGCGCTCCTGCAGGTGCGCAACCGCCTCCGCACTGAGCAGCCGGGTTACGACGACCTCCTCGCCGAAGGTCGCGTGCCCGCCGCCGTTGGTGATCGCTCCGTCGAACCCGATGTCGAGCAGCACCTGGTCAAGGTCGACAGCACTCCTGCCCGTGCACAGGAACACGAGGTGCCCGTTCTCGCGAGCGTTGCGGATGGCCTCGATCGTGGATGCGGGAATGTAACGGCCGTCCTCGACGATGGTGCCGTCGACGTCGAGAAAGACGACTCGGGTGCGTTCAGGATTAGTCATTATCACTCTCTGCTCAATGGCCTGCGTACTTGCTCGTCAGCCGGGATGCACGGCCGCTGCAGCCGCTTTCGCCGCGGCGGGCAGGGCATCCAGGATGCGTGTCACAGCACCGTCGTCGTGCGCAGCCGAGACGAACCACGCTTCGAACGCGCTCGGCGGCAGGTAGACGCCCGCGTCGAGCATCGCGTGGAAGAACGGCGCGTAGCGGAACGACTCCTGCGCCTTCGCCGCTGTGAAGTCGATCGGCGACTCTGGCGCGAACGCAACCGAGAACAACGTGCCGAGGCGCGTGATGGCGTGCTCGACGCCCTCGGCCGCGAGCGCGTCGCCGAGCCCGTCGACCAGCGCTGTCGCGACCACGTTCATCCGGTCGTACACGGCATCGTCGGCGAGACGCAACGTCGCCAGGCCCGCAGCGACCGCGACCGGGTTACCCGAGAGCGTGCCCGCCTGGTAGACCGGGCCGAGCGGCGCCAGCAGGTTCATGAGATCGGCGCGGCCGCCAACCGCCGCCAGCGGCATGCCGCCGCCGATGACCTTGCCGAACGTGAAGAGGTCTGGGGCGATGTCGCCCGCCAGCCTGTCCACGCCCCACACGCCCTCGCGCGTGACTCGGAACCCCGTGAGCACCTCATCGCTGATGAGCAATGCGCCGTTACGGTGAGCGGTCTCGGCGAGCAAGGCGTGGAAGCCCTCCTCCGGCAGCACGACGCCCATGTTTGCGGCCGTCGCCTCGACGATCACTCCCGCGATCTCATCGCCTCGTTCCGCGAAGACCTGCTCGACAGCAGCGCGATCGTTGTACGGCAGCACGATCGTCTGATTCGTCACCGCCTCCGGAACACCGCCGCTGGCCGGTAGCGCCAGCGTCGCCAGACCCGATCCGGCTGCTGCCAGCAGCCCATCCGAGTGCCCGTGATAGTGCCCGTCGAACTTCACGATGAGGTCGCGACCCGTGGCTCCGCGCGCGATGCGGATCGCGGTCATGGTCGCCTCGGTGCCCGTGGAGACGAGACGGATGCGTTCAACGGGGTCGATCAGCGCTTCGACGTGCTCGGCGAGCTCAGTCTCCGCCTGTGTGGATGCTCCAAAAGACAAACCGCGCGCGGCCGCCTCCTGCACCGCCGCCACGACGTCGGGATGCGCGTGGCCGAGAATCGCAGGGCCCCAGCTGCCGACGAGATCGACGTATTCGCGGCCCTCCGCATCCGTCACGAACGGCCCGCGCGCACTCACAAGGAATTTCGGGGTGCCGCCGACCGATCCGAACGCCCGAACGGGAGAGTTCACTCCACCCGGAATCGCCTGCTGCGCCCTCTCGAACAGGGCGTCGTTCACGCGTTCGCTACTCTTCTGGACATCGTTCTGGAACTGTGCGCTCATCGCTCTCCAGCGTAGCTGTCTAACGCACCCCACGGCATCCCGTGCAAACTTGCTCTTTTCAACGCAAACGCTAGAAGGTTTTTATGGGTCGAGACGGCATCCAGACCCATAAAAACCGTCTAGACCACCGGGGAAAGTAGCCCGGCGACGCTCGCGATGACGTTAGCGCTGCGCTACCGCAGCGAGCGCGCGAGCTCGATCGCCCAGTACGTGAGCACGGTGTCGGCGCCGGCACGCAGGATGCTCGTCACCGACTCCGCGATCGCTCGGTCGCGATCGATCCAGCCGTTCGCGGACGCGCCCTCGACCATGGCGTACTCGCCAGACACTTGATACGCCCACACAGGAACCGTCGAGGCTTCCGCAACGTCCGAGAGTACGTCCAGGTACCAGCTGGCGGGCTTGACCATGACGACGTCAGCGCCTTCGGCGAGGTCGAGCAGTGCTTCGCGCAGCCCTTCGCGGCGATTCCCGGGATCCTGCTGATAGGTCTTCCTATCGCCCTGCAGGCTCGAATCCACGGCCTCACGGAAGGGCCCGTAGAGCGCCGAAGCGTACTTCGCGCTGTACGCCAGGATCGCGACGTCCTCGCGGCCCGCCGCATCGAGCGCATCGCGAGCTGCGGCGACCTGACCGTCCATCATCCCGCTCATCCCGAGCAGCTGCGACCCGGCTTCCGCCTGTGCGAGCGCCATCTCGTTGTAGCGCTCGAGCGTACGATCATTGTCTACTCTGCCGTGCTCGTCCAGCACGCCGCAGTGGCCGTGATCGGTGAATTCGTCGAGACAGAGGTCGGTCTGGATGACGGTCGCGTCACCGAATCGCTCTGCCAGGAACGTCGTCGCGCGATTGAGGATGCCGTCAGGGTCCGTCGCACCCGAACCCTCCGCATCCTTCTCCTGCGGAACTCCGAACAGCATGACACCGCCGACGCCCGCGGTGACCGAGTCCTCGACCGTGCGGGCAAGCGAATCGAGCGTGTGCTGGAACTGGCCCGGCATCGATGAGATCGGTCGTGGTTCGGCGATGCCCTCTGCGACGAACAGCGGCATGACGAGCTGCGCGGGCTGGATGCGCGTCTCACGCACCAGCGCCCTGACGGCGCTCGATTGCCGCAGTCGACGCGGCCGCTGCATTCCGTTGCGTTCCATTTCGATTCGGTCTCCCTCGAGTTTCACCGATGACATCCCCACCCGACAGTTCAACTTCTCGGTCTCCTGACGGCGAGAGAACCATTTTACGGCGTGTCGTCGCCCAGCGACCGAGAAGTTGTCTCAGCGAATGGGGTGTGCTGCACGTTCGAGCAGCGCTGGGTCTTGTTCATTCTCCGTGCAGGACAGCGGCGGCCGTTTCGGCCATGGCCTGCGGTGTCGGCGCGGGCGCAATCGCCGCGACGGTCAGACCGAGTTCTTCGCAGTCCCGCGCAGTCGGATGCCCTATCGCGATGATCCGGGCCTGTCGCAGCCGCTCCTGCACGGCGCCGAGTCGTTCGAGCTGCGTCGCCATCGAGCCGCTCGTGACCAGCACCGCGTCGACATCCGAGTGCTCGAAGGTCACGGGGTCCTGGATGCTCGGCTCAGGTCGGTAGGCCGCGAACGTTTCGACGCGAGCGCCGGCTCCCCGCAGCCCATCGGCGAGCTGCGGTCTTGCGAGCGCGGACTGCGGAATGAAGACCGACTCTCCTGCCTCGCCCGGCCATTCGGCCACGAGACCGGCGGCCGATCGCTCGACCGGAACGAAGTCGACGTGGACTCCCAGCTCGCGGAGCTTGCTCGATGTACCGTCGCCGACGGCGGCAACGCGAACGTGCTCAGGGATCGGCGGCAGCAGCGGCACGGTGTTTCGACTGGTCACGATGAGCCAGTCGGCATCTTCCGGCAGCACGACGGGCTGCTCGCTCGGCACGATGACCGTCAGCGGAACCAGCACCGCCTCGAGCTGGTGTGCGCTGAGCGCATCGATCCATTCACCGGCTTCATCCGGCTTTCTCGGAACAAGCACTTTCATCATTTGACAAGCTCCTCCGCTCCTGCCTCGAGAAGTTCTCTCACAACACGATCTGCCACGACCGCCTGGTGCGCGACCGAGTCGGTCGCTGCCGCCTGCAGCACCCGCGCGCCGTCCAGGGCGTACACGCTCGCTGTCAACGTCAAAGCGCCATCGACGATGCCCGCGGAAGCGCCGACGGGAGCCGAGCATCCCGCTTCCAGCCCGGCTAGCACGAGCCGCTCCGCACCGACGGCTGCGCGCGTCACCACGTCTTCGACGACAGCGACCGCCCCCTGAGCAACTTCGTCGTCCGCGCGCGTCTCGATCGCGAGCGCACCTTGCGCGGGAGCCTGCGGGAAACGCTCGGTGTCGAGCGCTTCAGCGATGCGGTCGGCGAATCCGGCGCGCTGCAGCCCGGCAACCGCGAGGACAACGGCGTCGAGATCCGGCTCCGAGCCGATCGCCCGATCCATGCGGGTCGTGATGTTGCCGCGGATGTCGACGACGTCGAGATCGGGACGAGCATTGAGCAGCTGCGCCTTGCGCCGCGGCGAACCGGTGCCGACGCGCGCTCCTTCCTGCAGTTCGTCGAGCGTTCGACCGCGCTGGGACACCAGTGCGTCCCGCGGATCCTCCCGCTCCGGCACCGCTGCGAGGGCAATGCCGTCGGCGGGTGCCGTCGGGAGGTCCTTCATCGAGTGCACCGCGACATCGACTTCGGCGCTCAGCAGTGCTTCACGCAGCGCTGAGACGAACACTCCCGTGCCGCCGAGTTGCGAAAGCGGCGTTCGGTCGACATCTCCCTTCGTCGTGATCTCGACGATCTCGATCTCAGCGTCGAAGCGCTCGGCGATCGCGCGGGTTTGCGCGAGCGCCAGAAGCGAACCGCGAGTGCCGACCCGCAGCGGCGCCGTGCTGCCGAGGGCGGTCACGGCTGCAGTCCGGCGATGGCCGGGCGGAAGCCCAGCCTCGGGTTTTCGCTGTCTCGAGCAGGAACGACGTCCGGCGCCGGCCCGAGCGACGTGACGGCCGCGCGCGCGCCGACGGGGCGGCCCTCCACGCGCTCCAGGACGAGGTCGACGAGACCGTCGACGAAGGCCTCGTGCACGCCTGGCGTGGGTGTGCGACGTGCCCAGAGGCCGTGCTCCTCCGCTGTCTCGAGGGCCTCCTCATCGAGATCCCACATGACCTCCATGTGGTCGCTGATGAAGCCGATCGGCACGATGACAACGGCTTTGCGACCCTCCAGCTCTTCGATGGCATCGTTGATGTCGGGTTCGAGCCACGGCTGCGAAGGCGGCCCGGAGCGCGACTGATATACGAGCTGCCAGGCGACGCCGGGAGCAGCCTGTTCGGCAACGTACGCCGACACGTCCAGGTGCTGCCGCTCGTAGGCGCCCATCCGGGTACCGTCGGCGCGCGCGCCGTAGTCGAACCCCTGGTCGCCGGAGCGAATCGCGTCGTCTTCCGGGATGCTGTGGGTGACGAAGAGCAGTTCGATCTCGGTGTCTGCAATGCCCGCTTCACGCGCTTCGGCCACGGCCTGCTGCACTCCCTCGACGAAGGGAGCCACGAAACCCGGGTGGTTGTAGAAGGCGCGCACCTTGTCGATCTGCACCTCGGCCTGCAGCCCCGACGCCTCGAGCGCATCCGCCCAGTCCTCGCGGTACTGACGGCATGACGAGTACGACGAGTAGGCCGAGGTCGCGACGGCGATCAGCCTGTCGTGACCGGCCGCGTGCGCCTGCGTCAGAGCCGTGTCGAGGTATGGGCCCCAGTTGCGGTTGCCCCAGTACACCGGCAGATCGACACCGCGTTCGGCAAGCCGCCGCTCGAGCGCCGCCTTCAGGTCGCGGTTCTGCTGGTTGATGGGGCTGACGCCATCGAAGTGACGGTAGTGCACCGCGACCTCTTCGAGGCGTTCGTCCGGGATGCCGCGCCCGCGCGTGACGTTGCGCAGGAAGGGCAGCACGTGGTCCTGGCCCTCTGGGCCACCGAACGACGAGAGCAGAATCGCGTCGTACCGCGTCGGCTGCTCCACGAAAGGAGCACCGCCGCGCGCGTGTTCGGTTGCGCTCGGAACCGAGGCGCCCGCCTCGATGTGCACACCCGTCGCTGCAGCCGGTTTCAGGGTCTCGGTCACGCAAGGACCTCCTCGATCTGGTCTGCTTCAATGCGGCGTCCCGTGTAGAACGGCACCTCTTCACGGACGTGGAGTCGCGCCTCGCTCTCGCGCAGGTCGCGCATCATGTCGACGAGCTCGTCGAGGTCATCCGCTTCCATGGGCAGCAGCCACTCGAAGTCACCGAGCGCGAACGCGGAGACCGTGTTCGCGACGACGCCCTTGAACTTCGCCCCGCGTCGGCCGTGGTCGGCGAGCATGCGACGACGATCGTCCGCCTCGAGCAGGTACCACTCGTAGGAACGGTTGAACGGGTACACCGTCAACCACGTGCGAGCGTGCTCCCCGCGAAGGAATCCGGGCACGTGCGCCTTGTTGAACTCGGCGTCGCGGTGAACGCCCATGGCACTCCAGACGATGTCGGTGCCTTCGAGCTCTTCCGTCCGCCGGATGCGACGAACAGCGGCCTGCAGCGCTGCCGGATCCTTGCCGTGCAGCCAGAACATGACGTCGGCGTCTGCGCGCAGCACCGAGACGTCGTAGATGCCCCTCGTCGTGATGCCGTCTGCCGCAATCGCGTCGATGACGTCGACGAGAGATTCGTCGCCTCCCGGCTCGTCCGAAAGGCCCCGTCCGAAGACGGTGAACACCGTGTAGTCGCTCACGTGGCGCTCCTCTCTTGTTTCATTGCAATACTCTCGACAGACGCTGTGCGGTCTCTATGGAATGCGGCACGACACTCGCGAGGCCCGTGCCGGCGCTCCACGCTCCGACGACGGCCGTGTTGGGGAGTGCGCTGACGTCGGGCTGCACTCTGCTTCTGTTCTGCGCGAGCCGGACTCTCGCCGCTTCCAACGGAGCGGGAAGCGACTGTCCGAGGATGCGCTCGGCATCGCGGCGCGCAAGCGAGAAGCTCTCGTTCTCGCTCAGCTCTGCCGTGTCAGGTGTGCGTCCGGTCCTGCCGTACGAGAGCCGGACGACTTCACGGCCCTCGGCGGCCTCCCGCAGCCACTGCCATTTCGCGGTCGCGTGCGTCAACGCTTTGGCCGTGACGTCGTGAGCTTCGGCCGTGACGAGAGCTCCCGATCCGCGGGGCGTACCGTCGATCGAGCCTTCCGGCAGCACGAGCGTCACGAGTTCGACCTTCGCTGCCTGCACGCCGATCGGGGGCCTCCCGGGCTGCAACTGCCGCAGCAGCTCTACGGCGCGGATGCCGTCCGTCGCGATGACGAGCGCTCGGGCCTCCGTCATGCCGTGCAGACTGCGAATCTGCCAGTTGCCGGCGTGAGCGATGCTCGTCGCAGGAGCGGCCAGCCGCAGAATGCCGCCGTGTCGCTGCAGGTCGGTTGCGAGCTCCTGCACGAGTTTGTGCATACCGCCCACGATGCCCTGCACCCCGGCGCCCGGTCGCGCTGCGGTGGGCCCGCGCAGCCCTGAGACGGCAGCTTGGAGCGAGCCGTGCTCGCGAATGGCCTCCAGCAGCGGCGGTGCTATCTGCCGCACCGGTACGTCGTCGGGCATCGACGAATACACTCCCGCGACAACGGGCTCGACGAGGCGCCGCAGCACGCGCTCCCCCATGCGCTCGCGCACGAGGTCGCCGAGCATCCCGCTCTCCGTGCCGATCTCGGCCGCGAGCTGCAGGTCTCGTCGCGCCTCGTGTGCGCCCTCCTCGCCGATGACGCGCAAGACGTCGTCAGCGGTCACGTCGCCGGGAATGCCGAACAGCGTGCCCTGCGGTGTCGGAGCAGCGCCGTCGCCGAAGATGAGCCAGGACCCCTGCGGATTCGGGTCGACGCGCTCGAGGCCGAGCTCATCGACGAGTTCGGCGACTGCACCGCCTCGCGTCGCAAACGACTCCGCCCCGCGGTCGAGCATCAACTCCGCGATTCGCAGCGGCCGCACCATTCCGCCGGGCTCCGCTGCCGCTTCGAACACCTCGACGGAGTGGCCGAGCTTCGCGAGTTCGCGTGCCGCGACGAGACCCGCGACACCCGCGCCGACGATTGCGACGTCAATGGTCATACGGAGTGCACCAGCTCCACGATGCGCGTCAATTGCTCCGGGTTCGTCTCGGGGGGAACCCCGTGACCGAGGTTGAATACGTGCGCTCGCGCACTCTTGCCGCGTTCGATGACGTCGCGGACGGCCGGCTCGATCGCGTCCCATCCCGCGCCGAGGAGTGCGGGGTCGAGGTTGCCCTGCACCGTCACGTCGCCGGGGATGCGCTGGATGGCTTCGTCGAGCGGGGTGCGCCAGTCGACGCCGACCGTGTCGACATCGAGGTTCATTTCGCCATAGAGTTCCGCCGCCCCGACACCGAAGTGCACAAGGGGAACATCCAGATCTCGAACGGCATCGAGGGCCGCACGCGAGTGCGGGACGACGCTGTCGACGTACTGCTGTTTCGGCAGCGATCCCGCCCAGGAATCGAACAGCTGGGCTGCGCTCGCCCCGGCGAGAACCTGCTCCCGCAGGAACGTTCCCGTGACTCCCGCTGCCCACTGCGCGAGCTGTCGCCACGCATCCGGATGGGCGCGCATGAGCGTACGGACCGGCAGGTGGTCTTTTGTCGGGCGGCCCGCAACCAGGTAGGCGGCCAACGTGAAGGGGGCGCCCGCGAAACCGATGAGCGGAGTGCCGGTCTGCTCAAGTTCCCGCACGGTCAGCCGCACCGCCTCTCGGATCGGTTCGAGTGCTGCGTCGGTCAGTTCGAGACTCGTGATGCGCTCGATCGCTGCCGGTGAATCGGCCGGCTCGGCAACGACAGGGCCAATGCCCGGCTCGATCGTGACGTCGACGCCTGCGAGGCGCAGCGGAATCATGATGTCGCTGAAGAAGATCCCCGCGTCCACGCCGTGGCGCCGCACCGGCTGCAGCGTTATCTCACTCGCGAGCTCGGGGACGAGGCAGGTGTCGAGCATGTCGCGCCCCTGACGCAGCGCCCTGTATTCGGGCAGTGAACGCCCCGCCTGCCGCATGAACCACACGGGAGTCACCTCGGGCCGATCGCCACGGTAGGCGCGGATGAGCGGTGCTTCTGCCGCATACGAACGAAGGGGATGCCTCTCGGGCAGCGCGCTAAGCATAATAGTCCTACCCTAGTCGCCCTACGAGCATGTAGTTGCCGCACGGCAGCCGGGGCTGACTGCCGTGCGCGCTCGCGGGCGCCGAAAGGCGGGTAGACTGTGCGCGTCATGCTTCTTGCTCTTACCGCCAGCCACAAGACCGCAGACTTCGACACACTCGAAGCTCTGTCGCGCGTCGACCCGACCTCGCTGGCCGATAGGCTGCGTGCGCACGAGGAGATCTCCGGCGCCGTCGTGCTGTCGACGTGCAACCGGTTCGAGGTGTACGTGGATGCCGCGTCCGGGTTCACACAGGAGCTGGCAATCGACCGCGTGCGAGGCGCGCTGGCCGAGCAGGGCATTCTCGTGCCGCTGTCGTGTGACCTGCACGTCGATCAGGAAGCCGCCGAGCACCTCTTCTCCGTGGCGTCCGGGCTCGAATCGGTTGTCGTCGGCGAGGGGGAGATCGCCGGTCAGGTGCGACGCGCACACCGTCGAGCCCAGGAACTTCAGACGACATCCAGCGATCTCGAGCGGCTGTTCCAGCGCGCGAACGAAACGCAGCGCATCGTGAAGCGCAAGGCGAACGTCGGCGAAGCGAACCGCTCTGTCATCAGAATGGCGCTGGATCTCGCGACGACGCAGATCCGCTCGTGGGAGGATGCTCGCGTGCTGCTGGTCGGCACCGGCAACTACGCGGCGACGACGCTGAAGGCGTTGCGCGAGCGCCACGTGCAGCACGTGGAAGTCTGGAGCCCCTCCGGCCGCCAGAGCGAATTCGCAACGAAGTACGGTATCGATCGGGTCGACGCGCGCGATCTGCACGTCTCCGCGACGCTTGCCGATGTCATCGTGACGTGTTCCTCGGCCGAGGACTACGCGATCAGCGCCGAACTGCTCTCCCGCGGTCGCGATCTCGGTCTCGTGAACGGCGCGAAGGCTCCCGTGTGCCCCGTAACGGCATCCTGCGATACCGAGCGCCCCCTGCAGGTGATCATCGACATGGGCCTGCCGCGCAACGTGAACCCGGACGTAAAGCATGTTCCCGGCGTCAGCCTGCTCGACCTCGAAACCGTGCGCCTGCACGCGCCGCTCGACCACTTGGTCACGACCGACACTGCACGCGACCACGTCCGTAAGGCCGCCAGGACTTTCATTCGCGTTTCGGACGAGAATCGGCTCTCGCCGGCGGTTGTCGCACTGCGCGAGCACGTGCACGAAGCGCTTGAAGCCGAGCTGCAGCGCGTACGTCGCCGCGGTACGGAAGAGGAGCAGCGTGCGACCGAACAGGCGCTACGGCACTTCGCCGGCGTCATTCTGCACAAGCCGAGCGTGCGTGCCCGGGAACTTGCCGCCTCCGGTCGCCACGACGACTTCATCACCGGCCTCGACGCGCTCTTCGGCCTCGAAGCCTGATCCACCGTCGCCGCGAACCCGCCGAGCACGGATCTGCACGGTTCGGGCGTCGCGTGTAGCACGGTGTCTGCCATGCCCGAATGTCGGGGATATTGATCGAAGTGACCGAACGTCGGGCTGTTTTCCATACATTCGGCACGATCCATACATTGGGCACACGTAATCTCACGGCCCCGAGTAGGATCGGGGCCGGTGGTAGGCGGCAATTGCAACCGCAGCGAACGCAAAGGCAAGAATGATGGCGTAAGTGGGCGTGAAGGCCGCGAGCGTTGACCCGGTGGCCAGCGCGAGCGCCGTCAATGCAGTACCGGCCCCCAGCGCCATGCTCTCGCCGACCTGCAGCGCTGAACTGAACGAGCCCTGCTCCGACGAGTCCGCGAGACTCAGGGTCGCGCTCGACAATCTCGGGTACGCGATGCCCATCCCGAACCCCATGACCAGGCACGCGGCGATCGCTGCCCAGAGAGGCAAGCCGAAGACCGCATACGCGACAACACCGGCGGGGCCGAGAGCCACCAGCACGGTTCCGGCGAGAATCAGTCCGCGATGAACGTCGGGCTCGCTCCCGAACCGACCCTGCACCCAGGACGCGAGGGCCCATCCCCCGGCGCTGGACGCGATGACGAGACCCGCCGTGGT
>NZ_CAMEFJ010000039.1 GCF_945915485.1 uncultured Agrococcus sp. | reverse complement strand
CCACGCGAGACAGTTGATCGACCTTGCCGAGCGAGCGGTGCAAGCTCGCGGGTAAACCGCGCGTGACACGTCATTCAGAGCGCAGTTTAGGTCGGAATTATCGCTGAATTCCGACCCAAACCCCGCCCCGAATGCGCACTTCCACGCATCGCGTTCAACGTTGGGGGTTGCTGCGCACGGCTTCACGTATCTGCCGAATCAGTTCTTCCGGTCTGCGGTACAGCAACGCGGATGTCACCCGAACCACTTGCCACCCCGCCTCAGAATAGGCTCGATACTTCTCGATATCGCGATTCCATTGGCGTCGGCTAACCCGATGGTGTTCGCTCTCGTATTCGAGCGCGACGCGAAGATCCGGATAGGCGATTTCGCTGCAACCGAGAAGCCGTCCATTACGGCCGAACACATCGTAGTCCAGTGTCGGTTCGGGGAGCCCTGCGTCACGAAGCAGCAGCCTCGTGTGCGTCTCGGGCGGTGATGCGCTGCCGGTTCGCAGCAACGGAAGGGCTTCTCGAAGCCGGCGAACGCCCGGTCTGCGCCCCCGATCGACTTCGGCGCGCAGCTCTTCCAATGTCCCCATAGGAGGTTGCCCCAGCCGATTGGTTCCAGGAATACGGTCGCGATGGATCACGGCATCCCCGCACGCCACCACGTCCTGCAGCGTGAACCTGCTGGCCAGCATCCCCCACGTCGATGCCGGGGAAGTGAGGCGCATCCCTCGCAGTTCTCGCACGTCTGCCAGTTCGCGGCGTACCCGTACACCGCGAATCCCCTCGCGCCTTGGCGGCCGCGCCGGCGAGTGCACCGCAACTTCAAGTTGCCTGAAAGGACCGCTAGGGAGAGGAATGCCCAACAGCAGTGCAGCCGTGACACCCGAGAAGAACCAGTGCTTGCCCCGCATCATTCGGCCGAATGCCTTTGCTCGCGCGAGGTGTTCGACGTGCCACGGCAAAGGGGCGTGCGCACTTTCCTCCTCGCGTTCGGGCCCGTAGGGTTTCGCCGCATCCCCGTCGATGCGGTGATACACGCCGCGAAACAGGGAGCCGACATCTCCTCGCCGGAGTCGTTGACGGGAGACACCCGCCTCGAGGGCTTCGGCAAGCGTGAAGACCGTGCCGAGTGCTTCAGGAAGTTTCGCTGCGTGCCGAGCCATTCGGCCGAGCGTAGACGAAGTGCTGTTGCAGGAAACGCTGGGCGATGCGGCCTGTTGATAACTTCCGCCTGTGGACTCCTCTTCGCGCATACGCCACGTCGGACAACCGCTCACTCAGCGCTGCGTTTGGGTCGGAATTCCGCGCGAATTCCGACCCAAACTGCGCTTCGAATGGCCTCCGGCCGTGTTCACACCAGCCGGTAACCCATGCCGCGCACCGTCTCGATGCGATCGGCTCCGAGCTTGTTGCGCAGGTAGCGGATGTAGACGTCGACTCGTAATACTAATTGCTTGTAGCGCCAGTAACTACTTCGCACGCCACAAGATGTTCTTCATGTCGATGTGGCACCAACTGGGGAATCTGTTCGCTACAGCTGGGCTCAGCAATCGGGCAACGCGTATGAAAGCGGCAGCCGCTCGGTAGCCGAAGTGGCGAGGGCACGTCACCTAGCAGAGTTGAAGAGCGGTCCGCTGCTTTCTCCGGATCAGGCACCGGCACCGCGTCGATGAGCCCCTGAGTGTACGGGTGCAGAGGGTAATCGAACACTCGATCCACCGGCCCAGACTCGACGATGCTGCCGAGGTACATAACTGCGATCCGGTTGGCAATCTGACGCATCACGGATAGGTCGTGGGCGATGAACACGTAGCTGATTCCGAGATCTCTCTGCAGTTCTGCCAAGAGATTGATCACTTGTGCCTGCACTGAGACGTCAAGCGCCGCGACGGGTTCATCGCATACGATGACTTTCGGCTGCAACGCTAGCGCTCGTGCGATCCCAATACGCTGTCGCTGTCCTCCCGAGAACTCCGCAGGGTAACGATTTCGATGGTCAGGGGATAACCCCACGCGCTCGAACAGTTCTGCGACACGTTTTTCCCGCTGTGCCTTCGGCAGAACACCACGATGGATTTCAAACGGCTCACGCACTATCTGTCCCGCTGTCAGGCGCGGATCCAACGATGTATATGGGTCTTGGAACACCATCTGGACCTTGCGGCTCGTAGCCATGAACCGTCTGACTCCCCTGGCCATTGTTTTGCCTTCGATACGAACTTCACCGTCATCTGGGCTTTCCAGTCCGACAAGCATTTTTGCCAGCGTGCTCTTGCCGCACCCCGATTCCCCGACGATGCCCAACGTCTCGCCACTACGGAGAGTCAGATCGACGTTATCAACGGCAGTGAGCGACTTTCCTCTCGTACGGTAGCGCTTCGAAACCGCTTCCGCGCTCAGTGCTATTTCATTTCGACTCATCGCGAACGCGCTCCCATTCATGACAAGCGGCAATATGTCCACGGTCCACCTCAATTGGCTCCGGGATCTCGTCTCGACATGCCGCGACTGCAAATTCACACCTGGGAGCAAAGGAACAGCCTCGCCCCTGCCGGCCTAGTTGAGGGGGCCTTCCTGGAATGGTCGTTAACGCTCCGATCGATGTATCGATACGGGGAATCGCACCCAGGAGCGCGGTCGTATATCCGTGAGACGGCGATCCGAAAAGCTTGCGCGTGACCGTTTCCTCGACAATCCGCCCGGAATACATGACCGCGACGCGGTCGGCACGCTGAGCAACGATGCCTAGGTCGTGAGTAATAAGGACAAGCCCCATCTGCCGTTCACGTTGCAGGTCCGCGAGCAGATCGAGAATCTGAGCCTGTACCGTGACGTCAAGAGCAGTCGTAGGTTCGTCCGCGATGAGAACCTCGGGCTCCAGTGCGATACTCATGGCGATCATCGCACGCTGACGCATGCCGCCCGAGAACTCGTGAGGATACTGGTGAAATCGCTGCTCAGCATCGGGAATCCTCACCAGTTCAAGAAGCTCGATCGCGCGTTTTCGGGCGGCTGATCCCCGGATTCCCTTATGCACTCGGAAAGATTCAACCAATTGCTGGCCAACTGTGAATACCGGATTCAGTGCTGATAGGGAATCCTGGAAAACCATAGCGATTCTGGCTCCGCGAATCGCTCTCCACTGTCGCGGAGAATACCTCGACACATCGTCTCCACCGATGCGAATGGTTCCGTTCGTAACTCTTCCTGGATCCCCCACAAGGCCCATGACGGCACGTGCGGTAACGCTCTTCCCGCTACCGGACTCCCCCACCAACGCAAGCGTTTCGCCTTTCCCCACGGAAAACGACACATCATCGATCGCTTTCGCCGTAACGTCTTCCGTCTGGAACTCCACCGATAGTCGATCAACTTCCAACGCGAGAGGCATCTTTTCAATCGTCATGCCCGTTCCCTACGAAATAGGTGCGAAGGGTGATTGCCGATCACATCCGGTTCAACGAGACGCACCGACGCCCAAAGGCCGGCTAACGGCGACGTGACAACCGGCATCCCGTACGCCGACTCCATGTAATTCACTGCACGGGCAGTGCGCAATCCTCCGCAGGAGATGAGAGCGCCATCCGGCGAAGAGCTCCGCGCAACCGCCTCAGCACCCAGCATCATGACACGTTCCTCTTCGACGTCGTGCGCCTCATTCACAGTCTTCACTGAGAGGTGGGCCTCCCCGTCCGTGTCGAAACCTTCCTCTTGCAGGAAAGTCAGAAGACGGGTATGCACTTCTGTTGTATACGCCGACGCGACAGCGGGTCGCGAGATACTCAAGTCTCGAAGCGCGTCTACGATCGCAGTGCTCATTGTGGTCACCGGCAGACCCGTAGCGGTCCGCATCGTAGCGACAAGCTCGTCATTGAAGCTTTTGCCACGATACAAACTCAGTGACGTTCCCATTAAAGAGACCGCATCCGCTCCCGCGTCGCGCAATCTCTTGGCCGCGACTTCCACTGATGAGATCACGGAGTCATAACCCGCTACTGACAGTGCTTCCAGACCCAGCCCCTCAGCGATGAATCCTATGTGCGGATACACTGCTTCGGCATCCGGCGGCACCTCACCCGCACGCGGGGGAACGATCAAACCGACTAGAGGTTTCGACAACTGTTTTCCTTCCTTCACGTTCGCTTCACCGAAGTCGAACTCTGGGGTCGATAAGGGCATACGCGACGTCAACGACGAGATTCATGACGACGATGAAAACCGCCGCAAACATGACTGTGCCCATCACCACATTCAAATCACCGTTCAGCACGCCAGTAACCGCATACGATCCGACGCCGGGGATGCCCCAGATCTGCTCAGTGATAATCGTGCCGCCCAACAGGCCGCCGATATCCAAACCGACCAGCGTGATCAGCGGGGCAAGCGAAGGTTTCAGCGCCAAGCGCCCCAGAATGCGCCGCTCGCTCATCCCTTTCGCCCGCGCGAACCAAACGAAATCCGTGCGGAGCGTATCGATCATGGTCGAGCGCACGAACCTGGCGTACACACCGATGTTGACAAGAGCGACCGTGAACCACGGCAGCAGCATGTGCAAGAACCACTGCAGCGGACTCTCATGGATCGGCACGTATCCGCCCGAAGGGAACGAAGGCAGTCCGAGTCTGTTCAGTTGATAGAAAAGAACGTAGAACAGACCGAGGCCAATCAAGAAAGTGGGTGCCGAAAGACCGCTGATTGCCAAAATCGAGACCGTTCTATCAAGCAGGCTTCCCGGTTTGCGCGCGGCCATGGAGCCCAGAGGAACTGCAACGAGCACCGCGATGAGAATGGCACCCAGAGCAAGAGACGCGGTGGCGGGCAGCCTAGAGACGATCGATTCGAACACCGGCTCCTGTGTCCGGAAGGACACTCCGAAGTCCAGAGAGAGGAGCCCGCCGACCCAATCAAGATATTGCACCGGCAGCGGCCGATCAAGACCGAGGTTTTGCTCCACTAGGGCAACCGTTTCCCGTGTTGCTCCTTCTCCGGCGAAGCGCATGGCGATGCTGCTAGGTGCCCCCGCAAAGAACAAGGAGAACACTGCGATGGAAACGAGGAACAGGACGAGCAGGGAAGCACCAGCGCGTCTCACGAAATATCGAAGCATCAGCGACTCCTCCGCTCTGCCCGAGTTCGACCGCGCAAGCGGGTCCCAGGAGTCATGGCGTCGCGGAGTCCATCGCCGAGGAGGTTGAAAGAGAGCGTAGAGATCAACAACGCGACTCCCGGGAAGAAGATCGACCACCATGCAATGGCGTAGTTCCCCTGGTTCTCCGCGATCATTCCTCCCCAGGTCGGATTGGGAGGCTGAATTCCAAGCCCCAGAAACGACAGCGACGCTTCCATCACGATGATCTGCGGGATCAGAAGACTTCCATAGGTGAGCACCGGACCGGCTATGTTCGGCAGAATGTGCCGCACCACGATACGCAGGTCTGTAGCGCCCAGCGTCTTCGTCGCTTTTATGTAGTCCATTTCACGAATCGTCAACACGAGAGAACGAACCATGCGCGCCACAGTGCTCCAGCTGAAGACAATGATCGTCAACATCAGAACGCCGACACTGGCCCCGTGAATAACGACGACGGCCATCGCAACGACGAGGAACGGCAGCGCGATGACGAAATCGATGATCGCAGCGAAAATCGTGTCGACGATACCCCCGTAGAGCCCGGCGATCACGCCTATGCACGTGCCGATCAGGATTGCGGCTAACGCGCTCACGATCGCAATGAAGAACGTGTTCCGCGCGCCAAGGAGTATACGGGAAAGGACATCCCTCCCCACGAAGTCCGTGCCAAGCCAAAACTGCGCGCTTGGGGCGACCGGTACGCCGTACTGGTTCAGGCCGTGCTCACGATCCGGATCGATGGCGGATAGACTGAGCCAGTCGACCAGCAGCGGCGCGAAAATTGCGACCAGGGCGAGCAAAGCGATAGTCACGAGCGCAGCAACGCTCATCCGATCACGAAGCAAACGTTGTAGAACGGCGCTCCAGCTTCCCGCCTGTCCCCGGATGCGGCGAGGAGATGACGCTCCTCCCACCGCATCCGCCTGTTCGGTCAGTGCCACTATCGATCCCGATACGGGTCTCGTTCCGGCGGGACGATGGAACCCGGAGGAACATCCAGGGTGTGCCCTTCGATGCGAACCGTCTCATCAATGAGGCGACGCACCTCTGCACCGTGGCGCTTGGCAAGCTCTACCGCCCCGAGGTTCGTGCGCAGCTGGGTCACCGAGGAAGCCCCGAAAAGAACCGTCGCCGTTGCCTCATCTGCCAGCACGAAGGCGAGTGCCAGCTCTGCCGCAGTAACCCCGAAGCCCTCAGCGATCTCTCTTACCGCCGGCATCGCGGCCACGATCTGTTCGCGAATCCGGCCGGGATCTCTCCCAAGCACTCTTCCCGAGGTATCTCCGAGCCGCTTTCCTGCAAGCACTCCGCCTTCCAACGAATCCGATGCCTGCAGCCGCAAACGGCTTTCGCGGAACAGCTTGCGGTACCCTCCGCTCTCCGCGATTGATCGGCGAGCGATGTTGTACTTCAGCTGCATCAATACCGGAAGCGGACTTCCCTCAGCACTGAAATCATCGACGACCTGCTGCATGTGTTCCGGACTCCAGTTGATGCCACCCCAGCTGGCTGCGAGACCGCTCTCAACCAGCGGCAGTATTTCCTCCGCATGCTCGATCGGCTCATCGACGCCCCACCGCGGACCGTATAGCAGAGCGATGTCTACGCGATCCCGCTTCAGACGGTGTAGGGTCTCCTGCAGTTCGGCGACAACATCCGCGCCTTCGGTCTCCCTCTTCCAGACTTTCGTCATGATCTTGGTCGAATCGGGCGCACCGGCATCCTCAAGCGCACGAGATACGATCACCTCCAGATGAGGGGTTCTCGTGTAGTACGCAACATCGAACAGCGTGATACCCGCTTCGAGAGCGGTAGTCACGATGTCTACGATTTCCCTGTACTCCAGGCGCGCATACGTTTCGTAGGAGCCTAGTGAGAGGCCCGAAACTGTGAGTCCTGAATTGGGAAGGACCGAATATTCCATGGCGGAATTGGGTTGCTCTTTCACGCACACTCTCCTTCTACTGATCGAGCCAGACGAGCCCGGGCTCGAGGTTGTTGTAGCCGACGTTCACAACCGCGTTCTGCAGGCGGTCGCTGCGGTACAGGCTGATCTTCCCCGTGATGAGTGGTACCAGCGCGGAGTCCTCGACGAGCAGACGGTCGACTTCCATCCACAGCTCCGCGGCCGCGTCAGCGTCAGCCTCCGTACGTGCCTGCTCCATGACGCTATTGACCTCGTCACTGCTGTAGCAGGTGAAATTCGTCGTGCTGTTCTCACATCCGACGCCGTACCAATTCGGCATGAGCATCGTGCGAGCTCCATTGCCAACCCAAGTAGGGGACAGAGAGTTGATAGTGATGTCCCATGCTCCGCTTTCGGTCGCTTCGGCGTTTGTCGTGAATTGACTCGTCACGTTAGCGCCGGGCGTGGGAATCAGGTTGACTTCGATCCCCACGGCACGGAGATCCGCTTCGATCACTTGGGCGTACGCGTCATACCTCGAACCGGTGGCGTACACGAAGTTCACGGTGATGCCGTCCGGATAGCCGGCCTCGGCCAGCAGCTCGCGCGCAAGCTCGGGATCTCCCTCATCATCAGGAGTGGCGTACGTGTCGAGCACGTCGTAGCCGAATACCTGTTCTGTGAGCGCCTGGTAGGTCGGGAATTTCACTTCGAGTCCACCACCGGCCTGAGCCACTGCTGAACGGTTCACCGCATACTGGAACGCCTGCCTCACAAGAGGATCGGAAAGCGCGCCGTCGTTGTTCGGCGACTGGAAGTTGAATTGGATGTACGGGTTCACCGCACCGTCTTCGAACTGCATCAGATTCGGGTCGTTTTCGCTCATTAAGCGCTGTAGGTCGGGGGTGGGTACCGACTGGTTCCAGTACGAGTCGACTTCACCGGACTCGATCAGCCGCTGAACCCTGCCGGCATCCGCATAGCTCATATCGACTTCGAGCCCGTCGATATACGCTTCGCGATAGTCATCGCTCTCTTCTGACCATGACGGATTTCGCTCAAGCTCCAGCCGTTGATCTGCGACATACGAAAGAATCCGATATGGCCCCGATGCGATCCAGTTCGTTCGTAGCTCCGGCGAGTCCGGCAGATAGTTGAGGATTTCCTCCGGAACCGGCGCAACCGCGACCTGTGTCAGGATAGATTCGAAGTCATTTGCCGGAGCCTCCAGGGTGATAGTGAGTTCCTGACCATTGGCCTCGATGCCCGTTATGGAATTCGCCTCGAGGTACTCCTTCATCGAATCGACATCCGGAGCGATCTCACGGAAGGCATCGCAGTACTCTTCCATCCCTGCGATAACTCCGATGTAGTTGTCGAGATTGTTCCCGGGGCGTGCGGGATTACACAACCGTTTGAACCCGCGTTCAGCATCCTCTGCAGTGATCACTCGAGGCTCTTCTGTATCCCAAACCGCGTCGTCACGCAACGTGATGGAGTACTCAATTCCATCTGAGCTGATCTCCGGCGCTGCGGTCGCAAGGTCCGGTAGCGGCGTGGCAGCGGCTGCCTGATCCTCGTCCGTCGGCAGAATGTACAGCTGCCGAGTGATCGCACGATGCATATACGTGCCCGTGCTCGTGGCCACGATGGTGTCGAACGTCGGAATGTCCGAACTCCCCGCTAGGCGCAGGATGCCGCCGTATTGTGGCTCACCCGCATCGCTATCTCCAGAACCCCCGCTATCTGAGCATCCAGTCAGGACGAGGGCTGCGGCAAGCGATATTGCGAGCGCAAACTTCCTACCTTGTGATCTATGTATTGGGTTCGAAGGGGACATTCCCGGCTCCTCGGCAGCTTGTTCGTCGGCGTTGACTTGTCACGTTCGCTAGTGTTCCGTATAGTGGAACAATGATTCGCATAGTGGAACGCTTACTCTTGTATAGCCTCCGGTGAAAGGAATGTCAATGCGAAGTGTCGGTCGGGCTTTGGAAGTTCTGGAGACTATTGCCGATCTCCAGCCGGTGGGCGTCACGGACATCGCCCGCCACCTCAATGAGCCCAAGAGCTCAGTACAGCGAGTCATCGACACGCTCGCACAAGGGCGCTGGATCACCAGACAAACACCCGACGTCGCCAGTTGGTCGATTGCCGTCCGCACGACTCTCCTGGGACGCCGCTTTGCCGAGCAGATGGGAGTGGGGCAGCTTGCCCTAGAGACCATGGAACGACTCCGGCAGGAAACCGGAGAGACGATACACCTCGCTATCCCTCGCGAGAGTTCCGTCATCCTCATCGAACGGCTCGAGAGCCCCCACCCGGTCCGCTACGTCGAACCGCTCGGCGGTGCCGCATCCATCTTTCTCACCGCAACGGGAAAGTCGATTCTGGCGAATTTCGACGACGAACAGCTGGAACGCCTCATCCGGGCCAACGCAACTTCTCTTTCCGAGAACGGCATCGAACCAGAAGCTCTGCGCGAAGAGCTCGACCTGGTTCGCCAAGAAGGCTTTGCAACAACCAGACAGTGGCGCAGCGATGTCTTTGCAACCGCCGCGGCCATCCTGGGAGAAAACGAGCAACCTCTCGCCGCGATCAGCATCTCCGCCCCCGCATCCAGGGTCGGCGACACCGAACTCGTCTCCTACCCCGCACTCGTCCGAGACGCGGCAAGAGAAATCACCAAGCTTGTCAAGCGACAGTAACGATCAAACCGCTGTGAAACGCTTGTTCAGACCAGCCGGTAACCCATGCCGCGCACCGTCTCGATGCGATCGGCGCCGAGCTTGTTTCGCAGGTAGCGAATGTAGACGTCGACGACGTTCGAACCGGGGTCGAAATCGTAGCCCCATACGCGGCTCAGCAACTGCTCACGCGACAGCACCTGCCCTGCGTGCCGCATCAGCTCTTCCGCGAGCATGAATTCACGACCCGACAGATCGACCTCGGTTCCTGCGACCTTCGCGCGCCTCGTGCGAACATCCAGCTCGAGCCCCCTGTGCGAAAGAGCGGCCTCACCGGATGCCGCCTGCGTCGACTGCATACGTAAACGGATGCGCGCCAGCAGTTCATCGAACCGGAAGGGCTTCGCCATGTAGTCGTCGGCGCCGCCCTCGAGACCCGCGACCGTGTCGGCTCCGCCACCGCGGGCCGTCAGTACGATGACGGGCAGATTCGACCCCGAGCCCCTGACATTGCTCAGCACTTCGAAGCCGTCCATGCCGGGCAGCCCGATGTCGAGAATCATCATGTCGAACTCGTCGCTCAACGCAAGATCCAGCGCCTCCGGCCCCGTCGTCGCGACCCGTGTCGCGTATCCGGCCGCGCGCAGACCCTTCTCGACGAACGCCGAGATACGCGCCTCGTCTTCAGCAATCAGGATTGATGCCACTGCCCCTCCTCGTTACCTCCAAGGTATTGCTCCGCAGCGGAAACCGGCAGCGCAATCACGAATTCCGCTCCCGGCGACGCATCGCGAACCCACACCTCCCCGCCGTGACGGTCGGCGATGGCTCTGACGATCGCGAGCCCGAGGCCCGAGCCCGACGCGCCTCGCCCGCCGTCCGCGCCGCGGTTGAACCGATCGAAAATGCCCTGCTTCTGATCGTCCGGCACACCCTGACCGCGGTCGCGCACGAACAATTCGACCCATCCCGGGCGAGCGGTTCTGGCACCGAACGTGACGTGGCCATCACCGTGCTTGACCGCATTCGCCACCAGCTGGAGCACGGCCTGCGTCAACCGGTTCGAGTCACCGATCACACTCACGGCGGGGGCTTCGGCGACCGGTTCCAGACGCACGCTCTGCATCGCCTCTGCCTTGGCACGGATGCGCCCGACAAGATCGTCCACCTCAACGCGGTCGAACGCGAACTCCTTCGGATCGTGGAGCTTGGCGGCGTCACGAATGTCGTTCACGAGCCCGGCCATGCGATCCAGCTCGTCGATCGCCAGACTCCGCGTCTGGTCGACGTCGTCCGGGTCTCCCTTGTTCATGAGTTCCAGGTGGCCACGCACGATCGTGAGGGGCGTGTTCAACTCGTGCCCGACATCCTGCAGCAGCTGTCGCTGGGAATCGAGGCCGGCATCCAGGCGATCGAGCATGTCGTTCACAGTGCCCGCCATCTGCGAGACGTCGTCACGACCGGTGACGGGGATGCGCTCCCCGAGATTCGAGGCGGAGATGCGCTGCGCCATGCGGCTCATATCGCCGATGGGCCGCAGGAGCCGACCGGAGACCAGCAGCCCGACCGCGACGATGATCGCGGTGACGAGCACGGAGGCGCCCAGGAAGATGCCGGCTGCATCGTTCAGCTCCGCCAGCTCATTGTCGAGGTCGTACCCGAGCACGTAGATCACAGGATCCGATACGGCGCCGGAGGCGTCGGCAACCGTAATCGGCACCGCAAGGTACCTGACGGATCCGTCTTCGCCCGCAAACGTTCCCCTCACCGCTCTGTCGGTGCCCACTTCATCCACGATGCGATCGACGAAGCCATCAATCGACTGCAATTCGAGATCCATTTCGATGCCGGGAACGAGTCGCGGTTTCCCGTCCACGATGCCCAGGATGCCCGTGTTGTCGTCGAGCGGTGGCGATGACACCGCCGCTTCGAGCGCCCCTTCGGCGCTCGGCCAGTTGCCGCTGCCGACGAGGAAGTGCACCGCGTCGAGCGCGGAATCGAGATTACTGTCGATCTGCACGAGCTGACGCTGCCTATCGAGCAGATATGCCGTCGCCCCGGCGGTGAGCATGCCGACGAGCGACAGCAGGGCGACGACCCCGACAATACGAGTGCGCACGGTCATCGCTGGAAGGCGAAACCGTCCCTTCTTACGCGCGCGTGCAGACTCGTTCACAGCACTATTCAATCGTGCCCGGTGTCCGTGGCGCTCGCAGGTGAGAGAAGCCTCACAAAGACCCTCCCCATGCCGAATGTCTGCTGCAATCGAATCGTGCACTCTTCGAACCCTGAACTGCAGCTGCTGCTCGACGCGCTGGGCGAACGATTCGTCGATACGCCTAAGCCGATCAGCCGTGAACCGCTCGGCGACGGCTCCATAGCGGGTTTCGCCGCGACCGAGCCGGCCGCAATCGCCTACGATGATGCAACCGCGAGGGGTGAGGTGCACACCAACTGGTACGTCGACACCTCGCGACGAGCGGTGCAGCAGGAGACCGGGCTCGTGCTCGGCGACCACGAGAAGCCCGAGGCTCGCATCTGGCTGCATCCCGCCGATCCGCGGTTGCCCGCACTCGCCCCCGCGAGTTTCGAACATTCCGCGCGAACCCTGCTGGCCAGAATCGGTATCGATCTCGAGGGGGCGCCCTCGTTGCTCGCCTATCGTGCCGGCAAACGTGCGGTTTTCAGGATGCGCGGCTCAGCCGGAGCAACCTACCTCAAGGTCGTGCGCCCAGCGGTCGTGGCCGATCTCGCTGCCTCGCATACGGCACTCGCGGATGCGGGGCTGCCCGTTCCGCGCGTCCTCGCGTGGGGCGGGATCGGACTGCTGGTGATTCCCGAGGCGCACGGAGACCCGCTCTCCAAACTCCTCGACGAGGCCGACCCCGATCGGTTGCTCGACGCGATCGACAACCTTCGCCAGCGGCTCGGCGATGTCGATCTCGGGCGCGAAGCCCGGCCATCGCTCTCCCGGAGATCAGACTGGTACGTTTCGCGCATCCGAGCCGCGGCATCCGATGACGAAAAGCTTGCGGAACTGACGGAAACAGCCATCGCCAGACTTGGCCCGCGCCCCGAACCCCGACGCCGGCAGACCGTGCACGGCGACCTCCACACCGGCCAGCTGTTCATGCGGGAAGGCAACGTCAGCGGTCTCATCGACGTCGACACTGCCGGCACGGGCGACCCGACGGATGACGAAGCCGCGTTCGTAGGGCATTTGATCGCGTCGGTCGCCATGCGAGCAGCCGGTGGATGGCCGAGCGACCCCGTGCGCAGGCTCGCAAACGCTGCATGGCAACGGTGGTCGAGAGACGATGAAGCGCTGCGGCACGGTGTCGTTGTGCACGCACTGGGTCACGCACTGCTGCCGGCCGAACGCGGGAACTCTGCACTCGCAACCATGATCCTGCGGGAGGCGCTCGACCTCACCAACGGCCGATGAGAGCTCTCTCATGTTGATCTCGCCTCTCGTTCACGCCTCCGAGGGAGAGTAGAAGCATGCAGAAACGCTGGTTGATCACGACGACCGCCGCCGCGCTCTCGCTCAGCGCGCTGGGTGCCGCCGCTGTCGTCGCGGCAAGCCAATCTCACCTTGCTGATCAAGAGGGAGTCACAGTCGGTGACGGCGTGCAGAGCACGGATGAGCCCATCTCTGCGCCTCCCCCCGTCAATTGGAACGAGGCGTTGCTTCGCGCGCTTGAGGGATCAGCGGCCGATGCTCAGGACGTGACGGCGGACTCCCCGACCTCTCCCGAAAACGAACGTCGCGACGGCGACCGAGAGCAGAGCGACGGGGAGTCCAGGAATTTCCAGCTGAGCCCCGCTTCACCGCCATCACCGATCTCGATCGATTCCCCAGACTCTCCCGAATCTCCGGATTCACCGGATTCACCGGATTCACCGGATTGATCCCCTCAGCCATTAGTCAGGATAATTTGCTAGACTAATGGATTGTGTCTGACGCGAACCACTTCCCTCACGAATTGCGCATGGCTGTCGCGCGACTCTCCCGCGTCGCTCGCTACGCGAACACATTCACAGATCTGTCATTCCCGCAGATCTCTGCGCTCGCGAGCATCATGAAGCATCAGCCCATGACGCTGCAGCAACTCGCCGACCACGAACGAATCACAGCACCCAGCATGCTGAAGACCGTGCAGTCGCTCATCGAACTCGGCTACATCACGCGGCGTCCGCACGAAACCGATAAGCGCAAGCAACTCCTCGAAGTCACGAAACAGGGTAACGAAGCCACTGACGATGTACGCGAACGGCGCGACGCCTGGATGCAAGACCAGCTCGACCAACTGACAGAGGAAGAAATCGCCCTGCTGCGGGCTGCACTGCCCGCACTGCAGCGCCTCGCAGGGCGCCATGTTTAGATCACTCTCCATCTTCAACTACCGGGCCTGGTTCTTCGGTGCCCTGATTTCGAACATCGGCGCATGGATGCAGGCGACGGCACTGTCATGGATCGTCCTGACGGTCCTGACGGACAATGACGCCGGCGCCGTCGGCATCAACATGGCGCTGCAATTTGGTCCGCAACTCCTGCTCGTCCCCATCAGCGGACTCGTGGCCGACAAGTTCGACCGTCGCAAGATCCTGCTCGTCACGCAGTCGACGATGAGCCTACTCGCGGTTGCGCTTGCCGCGATCACCGTCACGGGTGTCGTGCAACTTTGGATGGTGCAGCTGTTCGCGCTGGCCTTCGGTGTCACGCAGGCGATGGATGCCCCGGCACGGCAGGCGTTCGTCTCGCAGCTGGTGGGGCGGCGGCTGCTGCCGAATGCGGTAGCGCTGAACTCGGCCTCCTTCCACGGCGCCCGCCTCATCGGCCCCGCCGTTGCAGGGCTCTCCATCGCGGTCGTCGGCCCCGGCTGGGTGTTCGCGCTCAATGCGCTGACGTTCCTGGCGATGATCATCGCGTTGCTCGCAATGCGACGTGACGACCTCGAACCGAGCCCGCGGGGAGCAAAGGGATTCCGTGACATCGCACAGGGGGTGAAGTACGTCGGTCGGAGAGACGACATCCTGATCGTGATGGTGATGGCCGTGCTGTTGGGGACTTTCGGGCTGAACTTCCCCATCTTCATCTCGACCATGACGATCGAGTTCGGTCACGACGCGGAGAGCTTCGGTCTCCTGTCGAGCTCGATGGCTATCGGTTCCGTCACCGGAGCACTGTTGGCGGCGCGTGCCGAGTATCCGCGCTACTCGCTGATCATCGGCGGCCTCGGTCTCTTCGCCCTCGGTGCCGCTGGCGCGGCATGGGCTCCGAACATCTGGTTCTTTGGCATCACGCTTGCGGCACTCGGGCTCTTCGGGCAGTTGTTCATGACCAACGCGAACTCGCAGATCCAGCTGTCAACGGCACCGGAGATGCGCGGGCGCGTTATGGCGCTGTACTCGGCGGTCTTCCTGGGGGGCACTCCTATCGGCGCTCCCATCGTCGGGTTCGTCGCGAACGCGTTGGGGCCGCGCTGGGGCATCATGGTCGCCGTGGTCGCCGCCGCGATCGCATTCGGCATCGGCGTGATCTGGTGGATGCGCGCCCGCAAGGCCGAGCGCCTCACGCGTACGGGCACACTCAGCGTTCCGCCCGTGACGCAGACGCTCGATACACGCAACTGACTGTCACCACGACCGGCACTACAAGAAGGCGCTCACTCCGGTCGCGCGACATCCTGCCGCACCGATGCTGCCGGCGATCCGCTTGCCCGCCGGCCAGGTCACGTCAGGCGTCGAGCGCCCGTTCGATGTCATCGGCGAGTTCGGCGGGCTCGGTCTGCGGTGCGTAACGACTGACTACTTGACCCTCTCGGCCGACGAGGAACTTCGTGAAGTTCCACTTGATCCGGTCGCCGAGCACGCCGCCCTTCTCGGTGCGAAGCCACTGGTAGAGCGGGTGCGCTTGCTTGCCGTTGACTTTCGTCTTCTCGAACATCGGGAAGCTCACGCCGTAGTTGACCTGGCAGAACTCCTCGATCTCGTCGCTGCTCCCCGGCTCCTGCCCTGCGAATTCATTGGAGGGGAAGCCGAGAATCGTGAACCCACGGTCACCGTACTTCTTGAACAGCTCCTGAAGGCCCTCATACTGCGGCGTCATGCCGCACTTGGACGCGGTGTTCACGACGAGCACCACATCGCCCTCGAAGTCGCGCAGCGAGCGCTCCTGCCCTTGCAGAGTCGTTGCCGTGAAGTCACCCAGAGTTGTCATGGATCCATTGTGTCACCGGATGCACGATGCCGCAGGGTCATTGCGTGTACCGTCCACGCCTTCTGGACGGTTCATGAGGGTTTCGATGGCGGAGCGGCAACGTGAACACCGCGCACCTCCCACTTGTCAAGCTCGCCCCACTTAGTTATATTGTTTATCGATATATCGAAAATCAACATACCTGGCGTTTGGCAGTTCGGGAGCCTCCATGACCACATCACACATCTGCTTCGCAAGGAAGCTTCTATCACGCACCGTACTGATAGCAATCATCGTGTTCGCATCGATTGGAGCCCTTGCCTCGCTGGTATACGGCGCCTTAGCAATAAGCGGGGCGACTATCGGATCGACTGTAATGGTCGGAGTGGTCACCGCTATAGAGACTGTTCCCGATCTGCACGTTCCCGATCACGCGGACGTGCAGTATTCGAGCATCACCATCTACGTCGCACCGCAGCACAACGCCGGTCTCTCCTGGGAGACGGCTGCCACGGTGCTGCCGTATATCGTCGCGGGGCTCACCTGCCTACTCGTCGTCCTGCTGGCCGCGCAGCTACTGCGGCAGCGTCAGTTCGGGATCGTCTCCGGTGTCGCCCTCCTCACTGTCGGGGCGCTGTCGATCGTTTCGGGCGCGGCAGTCCCGGCCATGCGGACACACGCTGCAGCCCTCGTGGTTGAGTCGCTCGGCCTGCCGACCAGCGGCGATCAAGCGTCCACATGGGTCGTTCCACAGAATTTTTCCGTTGAGTTCTCGGATTGGCCCGTCATCCTACTCGGCCTACTCACCGTTCTCGGTGGCTGGCTGATCCTGCGGGCGCGACAACTGCGTCTGGATCTCGAGGGAACGATCTGACGTGTTCGCAGCACGAAACGAATCGCGCATCCACTGCCGCCTCGACGAACTGCTCCAAGAGCGAGGAATGACCCTCGCCGATCTCTCGAAACAGATCAACATCTCGTACGCGAATCTGTCGGTGCTGAAGAACGATCGAGGGCGAGCGATCAGATTCACGACGCTCGCTGCGATCTGCGACGCCCTGGACTGCGAGGTCGGCGACCTCTTCGAAGTCCGCTCCTAGCCGCAGCCACTGAGACAGCCATCGGAACATAAGCGTCGGCGGCGCAGAGCGCCTAGTGTGGTTGGGGAAGGGAGCGCAGATGTCGTACATCAGCCAGCAGATCCGCTTAGCCTCCAGACCACAGGGGGTTCCACAACCCGAGAACTTCCGCACCGAGGAGCACCAGGTACGCGAACCTAGCGACGGTGAAGTACTGCTGCGCACGATCTACCTCTCCCTCGACCCCTACATGCGCGGACGCATGTCGGATGCCGAATCGTACGCCGAGCCGGTCACCGTCGGAGAGGTCATGGTCGGTGCGACCGTCTCCGAAGTGCTCGATTCGCGCTCGCCCGACTTCGAACAGGGCCAAATCGTGCGGGGATACGGCGGATGGCAGAGTCACAGCACCGAACCGGCCGCTTCGCTGCGCGCCCTGGACCCGGACTCGGCGCCGATCACGACGGCGCTCGGCGTACTGGGCATGCCGGGATTCACGGCGTACGCCGGCCTGCTCGCCCTCGGAAGGCCGGAGCCCGGCGAGACCCTCGCAGTAGCGGCGGCCACGGGACCGGTCGGGAGCGCCGTCGGCCAGATCGCGAAGCTCAAGGGCTGCCGGACGATCGGGATCGCCGGCGGGGCCGACAAGGTCGCCCACCTCCGGGATTTGGGCTTCGATGTTGCGCTGGATCACAGGGCCGATGATCTCGGCAGCCGGCTGCGCGACGCGACACCGGATGGCATCGACATTTACTTCGAGAACGTCGGCGGTGCCGTCTTCGACGCGGTCCTGCCCCGGCTCAACACCTTCGCACGAGTGCCGGTCTGCGGGCTCGCTGCCACATACAACAGCACGGAGCTGCCGGAGGGCCCGGACCGCTCTCCTGCGCTGATGGGACTCATACTGAGGAAGTCCCTCACGTTGCGGGGGTTCATCCAGAACGAATTCGTACCGACCATGTTCGAATCCTTCTTGCGCGACATGGGCGCGTGGGTCCGCGCTGGCGACGTTCGCTACCGGGAGGACATCACGGAAGGGCTCGAGCGCGCACCGGAAGTCTTCACCGGCATGCTCGGCGGCGGCAACTTCGGCAAGACGCTCATCAAGGTCTCGGATCTCCAACGCTGAACGAACGGGAGCCTGCCGGCTGCGGCTTCCGCTCAGTAGCCAGAGCCGGAAGCATCAGTGTCGTCGGCGAGGATGGCCGATGCTGCTGATACGCCGAGTCGAGTTGCGCCGGCTTCGATCATCTCGAGAGCAGCCGCGCGGGAGCGGATGCCACCGGATGCCTTGATGCCGAGCTTGCCCTCGACGGCTTCGGACATCAGCCTGACCGCGTGCACGGATGCGCCCCCGGACGGGTGAAAGCCGGTGGAGGTCTTGACGAAGTCGGCTCCTGCTCGAGCTGCGGCTTTCGAAGCACCCACGATGGCCTCGTCGTCGAGGGCCGCGGTTTCGAGGATGACCTTGAGCACCGTCGGCCGGGGAGCGGCTCCTCGCACCTCGCGAACGTCCGCTTCCACATCGTCGAAGCGGTGCTCGGCCGCAGCCGCAACGTCGATGACCATGTCGATCTCGTGTGCGCCATGCGTCACGGCGATCTGCGCTTCGAGCGCCTTCACGCGGGAGTCGTGCTTGCCGCTCGGGAATCCGGTAACGACCGCGACCTTGACGTCGCTGGTCTCGGGAATCTCGACGGGCAGCATGTTCGGAGACACGCACACCGAGTACACGTCGTGCTGCACTGCATCCGCGACGAGGGCCTCGACGTCGGAGGGAGTGGCTTCCGGCTTCAGCAGCGTCGAGTCCATGTACTTGGCGAGGGTTGCATTATCCATGTGCATATTCTCGCACCTCACGCACGTAACAGGATCTTGCCGCGGCGATCCCGCTGCTGGAATCGTTCCTGCGCTTCCGCAGCGTCGGTCAGGGCGAAGACATCCGACACCTGCGGAGCGATGCCTCCTCGTTCGATGAGCGGCCACACGTGCTCGGCGACCTGGCTCATGATCTCGGTCTTCTCCTCGACCGAGCGTGCCCTGAGGGTCGTGCCGGTTATCCAGGCGCGCTTGGCCATAAGCGCCGGGATGGAAAGTTCGCCCTTCGCGCCACCCTGCATTGCGATAATCACGAGGCGGCCGCCCGTGGCAAGCGCCTTCACGTTGCCGGGCAGGTATGATCCGCCCATGATGTCGAGGATGATGTCAACTCCTGCCCCTTCCGTGATCTCGTGCGTGCGGGCAGTGAAATCCTCGTCGCGATAATCGATGACGTGATCAGCACCGAGAGTTCGACAGTATTCGGCTTTTTCTCGGCTACCTGCGGTCGTTATGACGCGCAATCCCAGCTCGCGCAGCAACTGCACGGCGAACGATCCGATGCCGCCCGCTCCTCCGTGCACCAGTGCGGTTTCTCCCTCGGTGGCGTTGCCGTGCATCACGAGGTTCGCCCATGTCGTTGCGGCAACCTCGGGCAGGGCGGCCGCATCCGTTGCGGAGACGCCGCGGGGTATCGGGGCGAGCTGGCCGGCAGGAACCGATACGTATTCGGCGTAGCCGCCTCCGGCGAGCAGCGCACAGGCCCCGTCGCCGATGTTCCAGCCGCGGACATCTTTTCCGGCGGCAACGATCGTGCCGGATGCCTCGAGCCCGGGGATGTCGGATGCGCCCGCGGGCGGCGGATACTCGCCCCTTCTCTGCAGGATGTCGGCGTTGTTGATGCCCGCCGCTCGCACACGCAGCAGCACTTCCCCGGCTGCGGGCTGCGGAACGGGCCGTTCGGCGACGACATCGAGTTCCGCCGCGCCCCTGTATTCGATCGCCTTCATAGTCTCGGGTAGCTGCAGGTCGTTCACGGGTCTCCTCTCGCTGTCAGCTCAGCTGCGGCGCCTTGCGGAGCGCATCCGAGCCGCTCTCCCTCATGCTTACGCAGCTCAAGTATCCCGCGAAAGCGAAAACGGGGCCGCCCCGAAGGGCGACCCCGTTACCCCGGGCGCTCATCGTAGTGGCTGCAGTCGGAGTGCTTCGAGCTCGAATCGCTCTCGATCGGCCATTGCCTGCTGATAGGCGGCCGAGTCTTGCAACGATTCCTTCTCGACGCTGGGCTCAAGCGCCCATCGTTCGAGAACCTTCGACGCACTTAGAGCGAGCCGACGCGGAGCCGGTAACGCGAGTGTGTAATTTGACACGATCGTCTGCTTTCTTGCATCGCGGCCTCACCAGAGCTCATAGGTGAAGGCACTGTTTTGACAGGTGTTGCGGGATGCCCGTCGGCTACGACGAACAGAGCTCCGCAGCGGGAGAGAAGAACGAGATGGCAACGCGGATGCGCGTTACGCGTTCTGGAGTGACGCCTGCGAATATCAGGTGGTCACTGCGGCGGCAGAAGAATGCCTAGTGCGTCCCCGGCAAGAGGAGGACTACTGCAGCGACATGGATTTCGATAACCATTGCGAGTTCCTCCTTTCTTGATTCAACGGGCAAACGTACAAGAAGTTAACTTAGTACGGTTGAGCCAGCTACCACAAGGGCAAACGGCAAATTCGATCGATCGAATGTGCGAGGTGTCACCGCGCGGCCTCGATTTCAGGATTCATCGTCGGCTTCCGGCCCCTCAGTGTCACCGTCGGGCGCCTCCGCTTCCGCGTCATCCTCATCCCCATCGCCGCCCCAGCCGCTCATTCCTGCGCCGAATGCGAGACCGATCGCGGCACCGAACAACATTCCGAGCGGGAGGTTGTCGAACAGCAGCATGCCGACGCCCGACCCGATCGGAAGGCCGAGCGCCAGACCGATTGCGAGGCTCGTGCCGGAATTTGGCTTTCCTGCCATCGTCAGACCCTTCTCATTCGCGCGTCGCGTCTAGCTGTATGAGGCCAGGACGTTGTTGACGCGTAATGGTGTCGCGGATGCGGGC
>NZ_CAMEFJ010000038.1 GCF_945915485.1 uncultured Agrococcus sp. | reverse complement strand
CTGAATGCTCAGCCGGCCACGCTGCCCAGCGCAGCGGGTGAGCCGCAGCCTGCACCATCGAGTACCGGCGCAGCGTTCGAAGACGTGCCCCACACGGGGATGCGCCGAGCGATCGCGAGGCGGCTCACCGAGAGCAAGAGCACGGTGCCGCACTTCTACCTCACGGCCGACGTGCGCGTCGATCGGCTGCTGGAGCTGCGCAAACAGATCAACGAGCCCGGCGATGTCAAGATCTCGGTCAACGACTTCGTCATCAAGGCGGTCGCGAAAGCGCTGCAGGACGTTCCCGACGCCAACGCCATCTGGACAGACGAAGCCACTCGCCGCTTCTCCGGCGTTGACGTGTCCGTCGCGGTGTCGGTGCCCGGCGGACTGCTGACACCCGTCATGCGCGGGGTGGAGCAGCTGACGCTGACGCAGATCAGCGGGCAGATGAAGGACTACGCACAGCGGGCACGTGACGGCAAGCTCAAACAGGACGAACTCGTCGGCGGATCGTTCTCGATTTCGAACCTCGGCATGTACGGTACGCAGGAGTTCTCGGCGATCCTGAACCCACCGCAGGCGGGCATCCTCGCAGTCGGCGCGGCATCCAAACGGCCCGTCGTGAACGAGCACGATGAGCTCGATGTTGCGACGGTCATGACGGTGACGCTGTCGGCCGACCATCGAGTGCTCGATGGCGCGCTCGCGGCCGAGTGGCTGGCTGCCTTCGTGCAGCGCATCGAGCATCCGCTCGGCATGCTGGTGTAGCTCGCAGTGCTACCCACGTCGGCACACTTCTCGGTCTATGCATGGCGACACGCCCGTATAGTCGGTTCATTCCATGCATAGACCGAGAAGTGTACGCAGATCGAAGCACGGGTCGGGAGCCCTGAAGAGCACTAGACTTGTCTGGTGATACAGGTGCCCGGATGCTCGCTGCCGCACCGTGAAACGAGGTCGGCTGCATGAAGCGCTTCCTCGCCATGCTCGGAGCGTTCCTCGGCGGCTCGGCCATGGTCATGCAATCGCGCGTCAACGGCGAGCTCGGCTCTCGCATCGACAGCGGCTTCGTCGCAGCGCTGATCTCCTTTGTCGGCGGGCTGATCATCCTGGTGATCGTTGCCGCCGTTTCTCCCCGCACCCATCGAGGCATTCGCAGTGCGATCGCCGGGTTCCGCTCCGGGGAGATCCCGTGGTGGTACCTCTCGGCGGGGCTGGTCGGTGCCTGGTACGTCATGAGCCAGAGCGTTGCCGTCGGATTACTCGGTGTGGCCGTGTTCACGGTCGGCGGTGTCGCCGGTCAGACGATCAGCGGGCTCCTGGTCGACAGGATGGGCTTCGGTGTGCTCAAGCCGCGCGGCGTGACAGTGGGGCGAGTTGCGGGAGCAATCGTTGCGATAGTCGCCGTATCGCTTGCGGTCATCAGCGGATCCGAGCAGATCGGCAGTCGTGTGTGGCTGCTGATCCTGCCGTTCATCGGCGGATGCCTGCAGCCCTTTCAACAGGGGATGGCCGGTGCCATACAGCGCGAATCCCGCGACCCCGTCACACCGACGCTGGCGAACTTCTTGGCAGGCACAACCGCACTCGCGATCGTCTGCGCCGTCGCGTTTGCGGGTGGCCATCGAGTCGAAGCATTTCCCACCGACTGGTGGGTGTACGCCGGGGGCATCTTCGGCGCGGTCTTCATCGGCGTCGGCGCCGTCGTCGTGCATGAGCTGGGCACGCTGCTCATGGGCCTGTTATTGATAGCGGGACAGGTCGTGACCGCGCTCTTTCTCGACGTCGTCCTGCCCACGGCAGGCAGCGCCGTGACGTTGTGGTCGGTCGCGAGTGCGCTGCTGACGCTACTGGCAGTCGTGCTCTCTACGCTGCGACGACGCCGGCGCTGACAGGATGCCCGCCGCGTTCACCGGGGAGCCTGCCGGAGCACGCGTGCGTTCAGAGCCCTGCGACCGAGTCGCGAATCACCATTTCCGCCGGCAGCATGACGCGTGACGGCGAAGGCTCCTCACCGTCGATGGTAGCTAGTGCCATCTGCGCGGAATTGCGACCGATATCGAAGGCGGGCAGCCGAACGGTGGTCAGCGGGGGCGTCACATGGTCGATGAGCGGGGCATCGTTGTAACCGATGACAGATACGTCTTCCGGGCAGTTGAGGCCCGCTTCGGCAAGTGCGTCGAGAACGCCAACTGCGAGCATGTCATTGTGGGCGAAGACCGCGGTTGGGCGACGATTCTCTGCAACATCGAGCAGCTTCTTCGCCAGGCGGTGACCTTCGTCGAGCGTGCTGTCAAGGGCGTGTTCGCCGAGTTCGATCAGATCCGCGTTCCCGTGCGAGAGAACCGCGTTGCGGAAAGCGAGCCCGCGATCCAAGAACGAAGAAATGCGTTGATCTCCCTCAACCTGAGCAATCCGGCGATGTCCGTGATCGAGGAAGAGTTGCGCGGCTTCGGCGGCTCCGCCCACGTCATCCTGCAGCGCCTCCGGCAGCCCGCTGGGAGCATCCGGATCGTCCGAGAAACCGGTGCGACGTACGGCCAGAATGACAGGGACCGTGGCGGCGGTCTCCAGCAGAAACGTTCGATCCGAAGTATGCGCTGCAGCAACGATGATGGCGTCGACGCGATTCTCGTTGAGTCGCTGCACAGCCTGCCGCAGCCTATCGGGGTCGTTGTGGGTTTCCATGACGACGGAAAGCTGATTGGTTTGCTCAAGCACGCTGTCGATACCGCGAAGGACGGTGGCGGTGAAGGGATTCGCGAGGTCGAACACGATGACGCCGATCGTGCCGGTCTTCCCGCTACGCAGCGACCTGGCGACGGAGTTGACGCGATAGCCGAGGCGCTCTGCGCTTTCGAGCACTCGTTTGCGCGTCTCCTCCTGCACGAGGTGCGAGTGGGTGCGGCTGAGCGCGCGGGATGCCGTTGCGACATGGATGCCGGCGTCCGCGGCGATGTCCTTGAGCGTCGCTGTTCTCTTACTGGACACGCCGGCGCTCCCTTCTGTAGTGCAACCGTGCGATCGCACGGTGTTGACGAGTCTAATTGAGCCGACTTTCCTCGCTGCTGTACACGCAACATCCTGGGCGCATCGGTGTCATGTTGCCCAGGAGGCGGCCCCGAGAGGTGACTCTTTCAAGGTGTGCCCGAGATCTCCAACTGGGAGCTGTGCTGGTGTGGAATAGCTGGGTGGCGCAGTACGCCCGCTACCGCGGCATTTCGCTGTGGCGCCCTCGCTCGGCTTGCCTCCGGCGAACCTTCACTGGTGCACCCTGCCACTGTCCGCACCGGTACACGACCGTCGAGGAACGAGCGTATTGGCTCAGGGAGGTTAGAACGGGTTCGCGACGATGAGGTCGTCGGCCGGGTACTTCGTGATCACGACCGGTCCGTCGGCCGTGACCACGACCTCCTCTTCGATTCTTGCCGCCGAGTATCCATCGCTGGCGGGGCAGTAGGTCTCGACGGCGAAGACCATGCCTTCCTTGATCTCGACGGGCTCGCGGTAGCTGTTGAGGCGCGAGATGATCGGCCGCTCGTGCAGGCCGAGGCCGAGGCCGTGGCAGAACTGCAGCCCGAACGCCGAAAGCTCATCGTCGAACCCGAGTGATTCCGCGGTGGGGAAGAGCGACGCGATCTCGTCGGAGCCGACGCCGGGCTTGATCGCGGCGATCGCATTGTCCATCCACTCGCGAGCGCGCGTGTAGGCACTGCGCTGGGCGCCGGTCGCGCTGCCGACGTTGAAGGTGCGGTAGTAGCAGGTGCGGTAGCCGTTGAACGAGTGGATGATGTCGAAGAACGCCTGGTCTCCCGGTCGGATGATGCGGTCGGTGAAATTGTGCGGGTGCGGATTGCAGCGCTCGCCGGAGATCGCATTGATCGCTTCGACCTGGTCGGAGCCGTACTCGTAGAGCTTTTTTGCGGCCAGCGCGACGATCTCGTTCTCGCGCACGCCCGGCTTGAGCGCTTCGACGATGTCGACGTACACGCCGTCGACCATCGCGGCGGCCTGATTCATGAGCATGATCTCGTCGGCGCTCTTGATTTCGCGAGCATCGAGCATGTGCTGTTGCGCGTCGACGACCGTGAATCCCTGACGCTGCATCTCGAACAGGAAGGGCGGCTCGACGATGTCGATGCCGACGGGGGAGTCCTGGAGCCCGAGATCGGTGAGGATGCCCTTGATCTGCGTCACCGCATCCTTCATCAGACCCGCAGTGGGGGATACTGCGCCACGGAAGCCGAGGAAGCCTGGCCGATTGTGCTCTTGCTGCAGCCAGGGGGAGAAGAGCTGGTGGTGTTTCACGGCGGAGCCGAAGTCCCACAGGTGCGGTTCGCCGCCGCGAGTGAGCAGCGCGTAGCGAATCATCTTGTCGCCGAGTGCGCCACCGACCCACGAGCTCGTGGTGTAGCGGATGTTGTAGAAGTCGAAGAGCAGGAAGGCTCCGCACTCGCTGGCATCCAGCGCTGCCTGCGCACGCGAGAGGCGGTAGTCGCGGAGACGGTCGAAGCTGACCCGCTCTTCGTAGTCGACGCCCATCTGGCCCGGCGTGAGCAGCGGGCGCAGCGGAGTGTTGTCTGCCATGGCGTGTTCCCTCTCGTTCGCGATCTGCCCTCAACGATGGGCTGGAATCGGTGTTCGGACCTCTCGCGCTCACGCTAGCAAGATGTGCAATCGTTTGCAAGCGAGCATGAAAGGGGCTCGGTCGGATGTGGCTGATGTCAGGTGTCACGAAATGTTGATCAGAGCCCTCAAATCGGACCGTAGGGTCAACGTTTCGTGACACTGGACCGCACGGTCAACATTTCGTGACAGCAAGAAGGTGGCCCGATGAGCCTGCCAGCTTCCTGTTGCATCGTCTCGTAGAAGTCCGTACAGCCGTCAGCCGTGCTGACCCGGGTGAAATCTCAGCCGCTGCACAGCTCGCACGTGCCTGCCCACCTTGCAAAACCCCTACAATGAACGCCATGACTAGCCTCGGCCGGATGCGCGTGCGCGCGTTACGAAGCACTGGAGCACATCTCGCGTCGGGGGTGGCCGTTCGGTGACGAAGTCGTACAAGACCGGCAACAGGGTTGGCGCACATCGCATCACCTATGCCGAGCGTTTTACCTGGCGTACGAAGCTGCTCGTATGGGTCGGCGCCGTCGTTGTTCTGACGGTGGTCGGAATCTTCGCGATCCAGTCGCTCGGAGAAGATTTCAGCGCGCCCGTCCCGCAGGGAGACGTCGTGGAGCCGATAACCGACCCCGCGGATGCTCCTGAGGATACGACCGTCGCCGTGCTCAATGCGACGGGAGAAGAAGGGGGCGCGGATGCCGTGATCGAGGCCGTCTCTTCGAACGGTTGGACGTCGGGTCTGATCGCCGGGGCGGAAGAGCCGGTCGAGCACTCGACAGTGTTCTACACGGGTGAGGAATTCGAGGCGGTCGCACTCGGCATCGCGGACCAGCTCGGTATCACCTCGATAACGGAAGCGGAGAACGACCTCTCCGGTTCCCCCATCACGGTCTCCGTCGGGCCGGACATCGAAGAGCTCGACACCGAATAGCCGACCTGCGGAGCGGGGTTGACCCGCTCGAGTCGCTGCATCGTTCGGCGCCGCGACAGCAGTACTCTGGAACGCATGCGTCCAACTCGTACGATTCGGGCTTCCGTGGCAGCCCTGCTTGCGCTCGCGCTCCTCACGTCATGCGCTGGAGACGATCCTGAGCCGCCGCCACCCTCGGCGCCCGAGCCGACTCCGACACCTGAAGAGCCGGTGTTCGCACCGCTCACGGGGCTTGAGGTGCCTGAAGCGCTCGAGCATCCCGCGCTCTCGGCGAAGATCGACAACAACCCGCTCGCAAGGCCCCAGTTCGGCCTCGAGCGCGCGGACGTCGTGTTCGAAGAACTTGTCGAGGGTGGCACGACCCGCTACGCGGCGACTTGGCACTCGGACATCCCGGAAGAGATCGGGCCAGTGCGCTCGGTGCGGCCCATGGACCCCGCGATCGTGGGTCCCTACGGCGGCATCATCGCGTATTCCGGCGGGCATTTCATCGAGCAGATGCAGGCCACGGGCGTTACGAACGTTATTCACGACAGCGGCCAGTACGACGATGTCTTCCACCGCATGCCCGACCGGATCGCGCCACACAACCTACTTCTGTCCGCTGAAGAAGTCGTCGATCGATTCAGCGATCTCGACGCACCCGATGAACTCTGGGCCTTCGCCGGCGAAGCCTCTGACTCGACCGCGCAGAGCGGAGGCGCAGAGGCGTCGCTCATCGATCTGGTCTACTCGCCCGGGGAGTCCCGCTCGTGGGAGTGCACGGATGACACGTGGACGCGTTCGCAGAACGGCCAACCGGATCTCGACTCGAACGGCGATCAGCTGAGCGCGACGAACGTCATCGGCCTGAGTGTCGAAGTGCAGTACGTCAGAGGAGATGTTCCCGAAACGCTGCTCGTCGGATACGAGGGCGCCGGATTCGTCTCGTCGGGATGCTCGAGCGTGCCGGTCACGTGGTCGCAGGAGTCGGTCAATGACCCGCTGGTACTCGTGACCGAGGACGGCGATGAGATCGAACTGGCTCCAGGGAACACGTGGATTCAGCTCGTGCCCGTGACGGGCAGCACGTCGGTTTCGTAAGCGCGAGGGAGGCACAGCGCTCTGCGCTCGGCTCCCGGCCGCTCGAGCTGCGCCTTTCCTCTGTCTTTACGAGGAGTCAAGACAATTATTCGCTTGACTGCCGCCATTGACCGAGAAATGGCACGTGCCGACTGTGCGAGCATCCGGCGGCGGGGCAAACCGGGAGGCCGGATCGAGCAGGTGCAGCCGGCCAGGGATACATGATCGGGGCTGAGTTTCGGCGTGAAGGAGCGTGCAGCATTCCGCTGAGCGCGAAGCGCCGACGCTCCGCGCCGCGTAACGACCGCTTCCCGTGCGGGACGCGGTGAAATCGACGTTCGCGCTCGCTTGCACTCGCAGGCCGAGAGTGCCAAACTTGCATTGGCACTCCGAACAGCTGAGTGCTAATTCACACGTCAATGGCGTCCAGGAGGGACGAACACACAATGGCAAAGATGATCGCATTCGACGAGGAGGCCCGTCGCGGTCTCGAGCGTGGTCTCAACACGCTCGCTGACGCAGTCAAGGTGACCCTCGGACCGCGCGGCCGCAACGTCGTACTCGAGAAGAAGTGGGGCGCTCCCACCATCACCAACGACGGCGTTTCGATCGCTAAGGAAATCGAGCTCGAGGACCCGTACGAGAAGATCGGTGCAGAGCTCGTCAAGGAAGTTGCGCAGAAGACCGACGACGTCGCTGGTGACGGCACCACGACCTCCGTTGTTCTTGCCCAGTCGCTCGTTCGCGAGGGCCTCCGCAACGTTGCAGCGGGCGCTGACCCGATCGCGCTCAAGCGCGGCATCGAGAAGGCAACCGCAGCGGTTGCTGCGCGCCTGCTCGACAACGCCAAAGAGATCGAGACGACCGAAGAGATCGCCGCTACCGCGTCGATTTCGGCCGCTGACGCGGAGATCGGCCGCCTGATCGCAGAAGCGATCGACAAGGTCGGCAAGGAAGGCGTCGTCACGGTCGAGGAGTCGAACACGTTCGGCACCGAGCTCGAGCTCACCGAGGGCATGCGCTTCGACAAGGGCTTCCTGTCGCAGTACTTCGTCACGGACCCCGACCGTCAGGAGACGGTCTTCGAGGACCCGTACATCCTGATCGTCAACAGCAAGATCTCGAACATCAAGGATGTTCTGCCCGTTGTCGACAAGGTGATCCAGGCCGGCAAGCAGCTCGTCATCATCGCCGAGGATGTCGAGGGCGAAGCACTCGCGACGCTCGTCGTCAACAAGATCCGCGGTATCTTCAAGTCGGTTGCCGTCAAGGCTCCCGGCTTCGGTGACCGCCGTAAGGCGATGCTCGCCGACATGGCCATCCTCACGGGCGGTCAGGTCATCAGCGAAGAGGTCGGTCTCAAGCTCGAGAACACGACCCTCGACATGCTGGGCCGTGCTCGCAAGGTCGTTATCACCAAGGACGAGACCACGATCGTCGAGGGCTCCGGCGAGGCCGACGCAATCGCCGGCCGCGTGCGTCAGATCCGCCAGGAGATCGAGGCGACCGACAGCGACTACGACCGTGAGAAGCTCCAGGAGCGTCTCGCGAAGCTCGCCGGTGGCGTCGCCGTCATCAAGGCGGGTGCAGCAACCGAGGTTGAGCTCAAGGAGCGCAAGCACCGCATCGAGGACGCTGTTCGCAACGCGAAGGCCGCTGTCGAAGAGGGCATCGTCCCCGGTGGTGGCGTCGCGCTGATTCAGGCTGCTGCCGATGTCTTCGAGAGCCTCGAGCTCGACGGTGACGAAGCGACCGGCGCTGCAATCGTCAAGGTTGCGGTCGACTCGCCGCTCAAGCAGATCGCTCTGAACGCAGGCCTCGAGCCGGGTGTCGTCGCAGAGCGCGTCCGCGGCCTCGAGCTGGGTCACGGTCTCGATGCGGCAAGCGGCGAGTACGTGAACATGCTCGCAGCAGGCATCAACGACCCGGTCAAGGTAACCCGCTCGGCGCTCGAGAACGCATCGTCGATCGCAGGTCTCTTCCTCACGACCGAGGCCGTCGTCGCCGACAAGCCCGAGAAGAACGCTCCGGCTCCTGCCGGTGACCCGACCGGTGGCATGGACTTCTAAGTCGCCGCACGGTACCGCAAGAACCCCGCACCCTTGGGTGCGGGGTTCTTGGCGTTCAGCACCGGAACAGCTTGTGGTTCGCGGTCTCGACCTCCAGGTACTGGGCTCCGGCCATCTCGAGTGCCTGATTGATCTGCTGCAGCGAATCGTCGACGCGTCGCTGCGTCACGTGCCAGTTCTCGGCGACGGACTGAAACGCGTTGGATGCGCCACCCTGCCAAGTCTGCTGCAGCCCCTGCAACTGCGCCTGCATCGCTTGCACCTCGTTCGTGATGCGCCCCGATGTTGCGCGTACATTGTTCGCGGCAGCGCTGATCTGATCGATGTCCACCATAAAACGTGACATGGCTTCCTCTCCTTCGTTCTGAGTGCGCTAGACGATACGCACGAAACGGCAGAGAGCGTGGGGAGAAAAGTTACCGTTGTGGATTACGGCCCGAAGTTGTCGTCTGTTCGGCGCGGATCCGACCGGCCAGTTCCGAGAGCGCGCTCTCGTCTGCGAGGGGCAGCGCAATACGGAATGTGGCACCGCCTCCCGCGGTCTCCACGACATCCACACGGCCGTGATGCGTGTGCACGATGCTCGCCACGATCGCGAGCCCGAGCCCGGAACCGCCGGTTTCGCGAGCACGCGACTTATCGGTGCGATAGAAGCGCTCGAAGATCTTCGAACGCAGTTGCTCCGGGATGCCCGGGCCGTAGTCGATCACATGGATAACGGCCTCGCGGCGCTGCCAGGAGACACCCAGGCCGAGGTCGATGGGCGTGCCGGCAGGCGTGTACCGCAGGGCGTTGGTGATGAGGTTGGCGATGACCTGTCGTATGGCGTTCTCGTCGCCGATGATGACGGCCGGCGGCATAACCGGAGGAGGCGAGAACACCTGCTCGACCTTCTCCGCTGTGTCCGGATCGACAACGCTGCTGGCTTCGGGAGCGACTTCGATGAACCGGAAGATGCGATCCGGGGCCTGCGCCCGCGCATCGGACGTCGCCTGCGCGACGATGGGCACGAGATCGACCGACCTCTGCTGCGGTGGGCGTTTCTCATCCAGCCGGGCGAGCGTCAATAGGTCTTCGACAAGTCTGGCCATGCGCTTTGCTTCGCTCTCGATGCGATCCATTGCGCTTGCGACGTCCTCGGGCGTCTGAATCGCGCCCATCCTGTACAGCTCCGCATAGCCGCGCACGGTCACGAGCGGGGTACGCAGTTCGTGGGATGCGTCGCCGATGAAATCGCGCATCTTCGCGACCGTCCCGTCGCGCTCCTTGATCGCCTCCTGGATATTGCCGAGCATGACGTTGAGAGACGAATTGAGACGCACGACTTCCTGCGCCGAGTCAGAGCTGTCTTCGATGCGTTGTTCGTAGTCGCCCTCGGCGAACTGCTCGGCGGTCGTAGCAACGCGGCGTAGGCCCCGCAGGGCGCTCTCGGCGAGCACCCGTGTGAGCGCGGCGCCCAGGATCAGCGAGATGACGGAGAACCCCGAGTAGATCAGCGAGAACGCGTGCGACGAGTACCGCACGCCCTCAAGGCTCGCAGCGATCACGAGGATGCCGATGTTGTTCGTGCCCGTCATGGTGATGGGTCGCGCAACGACTCGCCACTCCGTCGAGTCGAGCTGATTCGGCACCGTGAACGGAGCATCCTGACTTGCGACGAAGGGCAGCGTCACGCGCGTCAGATCCGGCTGCGCTCCCGTCTCCGGGCGGTTCGAGCACAACGCTTCGCCCTGCGGGTCCAAGACCGCGAGTACGTAAGAGTTGGGCACCGTCTGGTCGAATTCGCATGTGCCTTCCACATCGGAAGGTGCGACATCGCTGAAGTTGAAGCCTTGCAACGCGTTGTCCAGGTCGTCGTCCACCTGCCGCACAAGCGTGTCTCGCAGGATGCTCACCGTGCCGATGCCCGCCACGACGAGCCCGAAGGTCATGATCACGACGATCAGGATCGAGATCCGGGTCGCGAGCGTCAGGCCTCCGAGCAGGCGTCCGAACGCGGCGAACACGCTAGGTTCCTCGCGGGCAGCAGATGGTGTCGCCGTACTCGGTGCGTACGGCACGGAGCCCCGGCGTGCCCTCTCGATGCACGCTGGGGCCTCCGCTCGGTTCTGCAACCGAACTGCACTTTCGAGTCACGACGACCTATCTGTATGCGTTCTACGAGGACTTCGGTGTCTTCAGCATGTACCCGAAGCCGCGTTTGGTGATAATCATTGGGTCGTCGGTCTTGCTGTCGATCTTGCGTCGCAGGTATGAGATGTACGACTCGACGATACCGACATCCCCGTTGAAGTCGTACTCCCACACGTGGTCGAGTATCTGCGTCTTCGAGAGCACACGGTTGCTGTTGAGCATGAGATAGCGCAGCAGCTTGAATTCGGTGGGGGAGAGTTCGATGCCTTCGCCTGCCACTTCGACTTCGTGGGTGTCTTGGTTCATGGTGACAGGACCCACTTCGAGAGTGACGTCGTCCGTTTCGGCCATGGTGCGTCGCAGAATGGCTTTGATCCGAGCGATGATCTCGTCGAGCGAGAACGGCTTCGTGACGTAGTCGTCGCCGCCGACGGTCAGGCCGGTCACCTTGTCTTCCGTGTCGTCCTTCGCGGTCAGGAAGAGGATCGGCGCCGTGAAGTTGGATGCTCGGAGTCGCTTCGTGACGCTGAAGCCGTTCATGTCGGGCAGCATGACGTCGAGCAGGATCAGGTCGGGCTCGTCTTCGAGCACAGCAGAGATCGCGGGGGCGCCGGCACCGACGGCACGAACGTCGTATCCGGCGAAGCGGAGGGATGTTGTGAGGAGATCCCGGATGTGCGGTTCGTCATCGACGACGAGAATTTTTGGCTTGGTGTCGCTCATACGTCCATCTTCTGACCATTCCCTGATCACTTCCTGAGCATCGAGTCGGTAGGTATCGATTTGCTGCAACGCCGGGGCTCCCGCAACGCTGGGGCTCCCGCAACGCTGGGGCTCCTGCAATGCCGGGGCTCGCAAGGGCGATCGTCTTGATCAACTTCTCGGTCGCCTGGCGATGGGAAGGCGCTCCTGCGGCGTGTCGCCGCCCAGCGACCGAGAAGTTGACGGCGAGCAGCGGGGTGGGGTGGAGAATCTGGGCAAGCGTGCTCGGAGCGAGCGTGCTCGGGCGAGCGTGCTTGGGAGCGGGAAGTAGGGCGAGGAGCGGGAGGTGCTTGGGAGCGGGGCGCGTGCGTGGGAGCGGGAGAGTAAGGGAAAAGAGTGGGCGAGCGTGCGGGGCTACAGGGCGGTGGCGTCGATGATCTCGTACGAGTATCCCTGCTCCGCGAGGAAGCGCTGACGGGAGAGCGCGAAGTCCTGATCAACCGTGTCTCGCGCGACGAGCGTGTAGAACTTCGCGGTGTTGCCCGATTCCTTCGGGCGCAGCAGCCGGCCGAGTCGCTGTGCTTCTTCCTGCCGAGAGCCGAAGGACCCCGAGATCTGAATCGCGACGGAGGCTTCCGGAAGATCGACCGAGAAGTTCGCGACCTTCGAGACGACGAGGGTCTGTTGCCTTCCTTCGCGGAACTCCTTGAAGAGACGCTCACGCTCCGACTCGGGAGTCTGGCCCGTGATGAGGGGCACGTCGAGCGCGCTTGCGATCTCTTCTAGCTGATCGATGTACTGCCCGATGACAAGTGTGAGTTCGCCATCGTGTTTCGCGAGGACGCGTTTGGCGACGCCGATTTTCGCTGGGCTCGATGCGGCGATCCGGTAGCGTTCGCGGTCGGTGCTGGCGGCGTACTCGAGACGTTCCTGTTCGTCGATATCGATGCGAATTTCGAAGCACTCGGCCGGAGAGATGAAGCCCTGAGCTTCAATCTCTTTCCAGGGCGCGTCGAAGCGTTTCGGGCCGATGAGGCTGAAGACATCGCCCTCGTGGCCGTCTTCGCGCACGAGCGTCGCGGTGAGCCCGAGCCGACGTCTGGCCTGGAGATCGGCCGTCAGTTTGAAGACGGGAGCGGGCAGGAGGTGCACCTCGTCATACACGACGAGGCCCCAGTCGAGTGCGTTCAGCAGCCCTAGGTGCGTGTACTCGCCCGCGCGTTTCGCGGTAAGAATCTGGTAGGTGGCGATCGTGACGGGTTTGATCTCCTTGGTCTGGCCGGAGTATTCCCCGATGTCGTCTTCCGTCAGCGACGTGCGCTGCAGCAGCTCGCTTCGCCACTGCCGTGCCGAGACCGTGTTCGTGACGAGTATCAGGGTCGTCGTATCGTTTTCGGCCATGGCCGCGGCCCCGACCAGGGTTTTTCCGGCGCCGCAGGGCAGCACGATGACGCCGGATCCGGCGTCCGTGAAGTGGCGTACGGCCTCGTGCTGGTAGGGGCGCATCCGCCAGCCGTCTTCGACCAGTTCGATGTCGAACGGGGTTCCGGGCGTGAACCCCGCGCGGTCTTCAGCGGGCCAGCCGAGCTTCAGAAGTTCTTGCTTCAGCTCGCCCCGCGCCCAGTCCACAACCCGCACGGGGTCGGTGGACGCGTCGGCCAGCAGCGGCTGAATGCGCCTGGCGCGAACGACCTCCGCGAGCACCGCAGGGTCGGTCGACGTCAGGATCAACCCTTCGTCGTCGCGATCGATGACGAGTCTGCCGTAGCGCCCGACCGTCTCGCGCATATCGGTCTCGACGCCCGTCGGCACCGGGAATTTCGCGAACCGGTTCAGCGTCTCGAGCATTTCGTCGGCGGTGTGGCCGGCAGCGGAGGCGTTCCAGAGGCCCAACCGGGTAATCCGGTACGTATGGATGTGCTCGGGCGCTCGCTCGAGTTCGGCGAAGACTGCGAGCGCGTGTCTCGCGTCGGCGGCATCCGGATGCGCGACTTCGAGAAGGACCGTGCGGTCTGACTGGACAATGAGCGGGCCTGGAATCACAACCGAACAGTCTACCGTTCGGGCGCATTTCAGCCGAAACGGGCTACAGCACCTCGGTAGTGGCCTGCAGTCCGGCGATCTCCGTGATCGCTCGCAACGGGAGGGTGCGTTCGAGATCGCGTTCGATATCCCGCCCGCGCAGGCGCCCGTTTCTAATCGACAACGGCACGATCGTCGTGTGGTGGATCTGCGCGCCGGACTCCACCGTGACGCGCAGCGGGGTCTTGAGCTTCGCTGCAGCGTTGAGCTGCCCTTCTAGCCACTCGGCGTGCACGGCTCTCGTGTCGATGCCGTGACCGCGCAGCCGGGAGGTCAGACTCGAGACTTCCGGCAGCCTGGGGGATGCCGCGACGATTCGTTCTGGCACGACCGGCTCGCCGGCAGCATTCGCCAGAAGGGCCGGGTACCGAGCCTGGGCGAGGCGAGCAAGGACCTCCTCGGCCGGGAAGTCCGCGATGAGGACGCCGTGCTGCGGGCCGTTGCCGAGTGGGACGCGCAACCTCAGATCGACAAGGCTGCGGTCGACCAGGAGCCGCTTGTGGGTATCGGGGTCGCTCGTAATGCGCGAAGAGTCCGGGCCGCCGTGCTCCTGCACGAGCAGCGTCCCGAACCGACGTTCCGTATCTCGCACGAGGTACTCGACCGGCTGCGGAACACCCGTGAGCGACAGTTCCGCGAGCTCCGCAAGAAGAGCATCCGCGGACGTTCCGAGCGCGAGAGCGCGCTGCACGCTCGCGGGGGTGAGCCGCCAGGACGAAGCGATGCCCCGTGATTCGGCCGCCGTCATCGATGCGAGACGCTCCTCGACTCTATGGCGAAGCGGGCCGGGAGCGACGACGGTGAGATCGGGCTGCAGATAGACGTAGTCGATGGGGTCGGGGATTCTGCCGGCAACATCGCTCCTGTCGAGCCCTGTCGATATTCCGCGCTGCAGCAGACCGAGGTGTTCCGCGGTTTCGAAGACCTCGCCTACGTGCGCAAGGAGTGCATCGTCAGCAAGCGGGAGGGCATCCACGAGATCGCTGGACGTTACGGATTCGAGCAGGTGCCGCTCGGACAGGGTGCGGCGGGCAAGGAACAGCCGGCGCAGTTCGAGCCACCGGTCCGCGGGCGCGAGCGCAAGCCATTCGAGCCCGAACTCCGTCACGCAGAGCCGACGCGGTTCGACGGCGAGGAGACCGTCGCTCTTCGCCGCTTCGGCAAGCACCTCCCATGCCTCGGCCGAAACGCTCAGCTCGGAGGAGCGCGCTCGCTGCTCGCGCGCAAGCGTAATGCCGCGGGATGTCAGCGCAACGGGGTTCTCGGCAGCACTCGCGACCAGGCCGCTCATAGCGACGGTCGATGCAACGGCGCGGTCCGCTGCGGAACGTCGCTCATCATCGCTCAACCGAGCATCACTGCTCTCGCGCGGCTGAGGGAGGTGCGGGATGCGCGATGCGATCGCGTCGGAAGGGACGATGCCGCGTGCGCCCAGCGTCGGCGTAGAACGACCGGCGGCGAGGGCAGCAAGATCGGATGCCGGGGTTCTCGTCAGCGCGGAATCGATGGCCTCCGGTGTGCGCATCCACTTCGCGACAGCTGCCATCGATGCTGCGTCGTACGGAACGCGCCAGTCACGAAGGAGATCGTCGAACTCGGCGTCTGAAAGCTGCTCGAGCCGACCGATGAGCTCGGATTCTGCCACTCAGCGCCTCTGCAGGGATTTCTGTCGTGCAGCCGAAACGACGATGGCGACCAGGGTTACCGCAGCGAGGGGCAGGCACACGAGCGGCAGCACGTATGCGATCTGCCACAGTGACGAAGAGAAGAACTCATTGGTCTGGTGGTACGCCGAGTAGAGCAGCGCGCCGACAAAGCCGAGCACCGTGAGCACGATGAAAACGATAAGCAGCCACGACGCCACTTGCTGAAAGCGCGTGGCACCGGAACCCTGTTTCGAATCGCCATCGGGAACCGCCGCTGAGCGTGCGCGACGGTGTTCTGGACGTGGATCGGGCATTGAATCAGGGTATCAGCAGAGCGGGTAACCTTGAGGGCAGTGTCCACGAATGTGCTGGCGGAAGCCGGCCGAATCTATGGCAGTGCCAGTGACTGAAGGAGAGCCATGCCAGTCGGTAAGGTGAAGTTCTTTGACGAAGAAAAGGGCTTCGGGTTCATCGCGGGGGAGGACGGCGAAGAGGTCTTCCTCCACGCTTCCGCTGTTGGTGAGGGCGATAAAGTCGGCCCGGGTACTCGCGTCGAATACGGGGTTGTGGACGGACGCCGTGGCAAGGCCGCGCTCTCCGTACGTGTGCTCGATAAGAAACTGAGTGCTGTGCGGGCATCCCGTCGCCCCGTTGAAGAGATGGTCGTTATCGTCGAAGACGTTATGAAGCTGCTCGACAGCGTCGGAGAAGACCTCCACAGGGGCCACTATCCGAGCAACCAGATGAGCCGCAAGGTCGCCCAAGTGCTGAGGAAGGTCGCCGATGACCTCGATGCCTGATTCGGAGGCCCCCAGGCTGTTCGAGGACGACGCAGTGTCGGGTTCGGCAGGATCTGCCGGCTCTGACGGTGAAGTGCAGGATGCAGCGGCGGGTGCTGCCGCTGCCGCGGCCGGTTCTGCCGTTGCCGATTCAGAGGCTGGTCATGACGGCCGGGATGCTGCGGCAGGTGCTGTTGAGCCTGCAGATGTTGCGGCTGGTGCTGTCGTCGAAGGTTCAGGGGCGGGTGCTGAGAGCCGGGACGCTGAGGTTGAATCTGCAGCGGACGCGAGTGAGTTTGCCGTCGAGGGTTCCGGGGCGGCTGTTGATGGCCGAGAGACCGGAGCCGGCTCCGACGTGGGTTCGACAGTAGGTGCGCACGAGGGTTCCGAGGCCAGTACTGACGGCCGGAATGCCGTGCCTGGACTCCGCGATGCGGAGGCGGGCACCACTGCATCGGCAGACGGCGACAGTGAAGGATCTGATGAACTCGCGACCGCCGCTCCGGCATTCGAACCGGTCGCGGCGAGCCCGACACTGGAGCAACTGGAGCTAGCGCAACAGGCTCTCGATGAGATCGCTCCTGCCGGCGCGGTAGGCGAAGCGAGAGACGCCGTGCAAATCGCCGAACAGGTCGTGGAGATCCGCTACGCGAGCAATCTCGAATCGTACCCCGACTGGCTCTGGACGGCATCCCTTGCGACCGTAGAGGGCCATCCACCAACAGTGCTCGAACTCGCCCTGTTGCCGGGGGAGGGATCGCTGCTGGCGCCGAAATGGGTGCCCTGGGCAGAACGACTCGCGGACTACCTCGCTTCGAAGGAGGCCGAGGGTGACGACGAATCAGAGGGTGACGACGAGGACGACAACTTTGAAGACGTCGATGACACGCCCTACAGCGACAGCGGTGACGAACCGTTCTCGCCAGACGATGACGACGACTCCGACGAAGACGAGTCAGATCACGGCGACGACTCCGACGAAGACGAAGACGAGTAGAAGCGGGGCGCAGGGGGACTAGCGCGCCCGAATGTATGGATAGTGCCGAGTGTCGGGCCCATTTCCATACATTCGGCACAAGACGACAGTAATCCCGACGTTGGGGGCGTGCCCGTGAGGCAGGGCTGCTACGCCGACAGCACGTAGTCGATCGCGCCGATCAGGGTGCGGATGTCGTCGGTCTCGATGCCTGCGAACGTTGCGACTCGCAGCTGGTTGCGGCCGAGCTTGCGGTAGGGCTCGACATCGAGAATGCCGTTGGCACGAAGGGTCCTGGCCAGCCCCGCAGCGTCGACGCTGTCATCGAAGTCGATCGTCACGACGACGTTCGAGCGGTGGCCGGGATCCGTCACGAACGGCGTCGCAACCGCGGAAGCCTCGGCCCACGAGTACAGCAGCGAGCTCGAAGCCGCTGTTCTCTCGGCCATCGCCGCAAGGCCGCCCTGCTCGAGCATCCATCCGAGCTGCTCGTCGAGCATGAGGAGTGTCGCGATGGCGGGGGTGTTGAGCGTCTGGTGCAGGCGGCTGTTGGTGACTACCTGTTGCAGCGAGAGCGAATCGGGAATGTAGCGGTCGGATGCTGCAATGCGCTCTATGCGCTCGATCGCGGCAGGCGACGCCAACGCGAGCCAGAGCGCGCCATCTGAGCCGAAGTTCTTCTGCGGTGCGAAGTAATAGACGTCGGCGTCAGCAGCGTCGAAGCCGAGTCCGCCAGCGGCGCTCGTAGCGTCCACGACCGTGAGCACATCTCCCGCGGCACGCGTCACGGGGTGGAAAACGCCCGTCGAAGTCTCGTTGTGCGGATACGCAACGACGTCGACACCGTCAACGGGCGACAGCACGGGGCGGCTGCCGGGCTCGGCTGTGGCAACGCTGGGAGCATCCAGCCAGGGGGCAGCATCGGCGGCCTTCGCGAACTTGGCGCCGAACTCTCCGAACGAGAGGTGATGGGAGCGCTGTTCGATGAGACCGAAAGCAGCGGCATCCCAGAACGAGGTCGAACCGCCGTTGGCGAGCAGCACCTCGTATCCTTCCGGGATGCTGAACAGCTCTGCGACCCGCTCACGCACTGACCCGACAAGCCCTTTGACAGCTGCCTGACGATGGCTCGTGCCCATGGGCGACGACGCATCCGCGACCCTCGCGAGCTGTTCGGGTCGAACCTTGGATGGGCCGCATCCGAATCGTCCGTCGGAGGGAAGCAGCTCGGAGGGCAAAGTAATGTCGGTCATTACGCCATTCTACGAATCCGCCTCGCGCTTGCAGAACGAAGCGCTGTCGCTGGAATAGGGTTAGATAGCGTCATGTCTTCAAGTACGACGCGCACACCACGCAAGTCAGGGAGGAGGGTGCGATGACGGATCTTGTCGATACCACTGAAATGTACCTGCGCACCATCCTCGACCTTGAAGAGGAAGCGATCGTTCCGATGCGTGCGCGCATCTCGGAGCGTCTCGGCCACTCGGGCCCCACGGTTTCGCAGACGGTTGCGCGCATGGAGCGCGACGGACTCGTTATCGTCGGCGACGATCGTCGACTCACGCTGACCGAGGACGGTCGTGCGCTCGCGGTTCGCGTTTCGCGCAAACACAGGCTCGCCGAGCGTCTGCTGGCCGACGTGATCGGTCTCGAGTGGTCGCTCGTGCACGATGAGGCATGCCGCTGGGAACACGTTATGAGCGAGCAGGTCGAACAGCGACTCATCGACCTGCTGGACCGGCCGACGGAATCACCGTACGGGACGCCCATCCCCGGCCTTGAAGAGTTCGGGCTCTCGACCTCGGCAAATTTTCTCGAGGGGGTCACGTCGGTGGCCCAGTTCTCGGGAACGGGCACGGTGCGTCGGCTGGGAGAGCCGATTCAGTTCGACACGGACGTATTACGAATGCTGCAGGATGCCGGTGTGCAGCCCGGTGCGCGGATCTCCGTGGAGAACGGCCCCCAGGGCACGCGAATCGTAGGGCCCGGCGGCGACGAGATCGAACTGGCTCCTGAGCTCGCGGCGCACCTCTACGTCATCTCCGAGCAGTAGATACCGACGCGTATTACGTGCTCTATAACACCCTTAGGTGACAAATTGATAACAATGCCTTACACTCGACAAGTCTGTAATTCTTGACTGGGACGAGACCAATACATATGACTGCCGAGAAGAAGAGCCTCGAGCTCGCTAACCGCGTGACGGGATCGCGCCGAGGCACTATCGGATCCGCAATCAAGCGCGTCGGCGTAGCTGCCCTCGCCGTGGGCCTTGCCGGTGGCATCGCGCTCCCCGCCGTTGCTATGAACGTCGGAGATGACCAGGGCGGTAATTCGCTGGCCTCGTCCTTCACGGGCCAGGAGCAGAATCTCGAGATCGATCCCGAGCTCGAAGCCGCACTCGCACTCATCCCGGATGAGATCGAGGCGACCTCGGCTGAGGAACTCGAAGAGATCCGTGTCCGTGCTGAGGAAGACGCTGCGCGTGAAGAGCGCGAGCAGCGTGAGCAGGAGGAACAGAGCTCGAACGACAACAATTCGTCGTCGAACGACACCTCGACGCCACCTCCCGTTTCTCCTAATGCCGGCGGCATCGTCGGTACTGCGCAGTCGATGCTCGGCGTTCCCTACGCTGCCGGCGGCAACACGCCGGCCGGCTTCGACTGCTCCGGCTTCACGCAGTGGGTCTTCGGTCAGCACGGCATCTCACTGCCGCGCACGACCGGTGGGCAGATGAGCGTCGGAAGCGGCGTTTCCGTTGGCGATGCGCAGCCGGGTGACCTTGTCGTCTGGGGCGGGCACGTCGGTATTTACGTCGGAAACGACACGATGATTCACTCGCCTGTCCCTGGCAAGACCGTCAGCTACGTGAGTTACTCCGGCATGATCAACGCGATGGGGACCCCGCAGGTTCGTCGGGTCTAGCTTCGAAGCTTCAACTACGACTTCAACTAAATACAGCGTGTACATGGCGGCTTCGGCCGCCATGTTGCACAATGGAGACTTGTGTGGGTCACGCATGCCCTCCCTTGCGGACGTGTGCAACGCCAGTACCGGCAACAGCAAAGATTTGGTGGATAACGGACTATGAAGAAGAGCACCGACCTGGTGGTACAGGAGTCAACTGCGAGCGGAACGAAGCGCTCGGCAATCGGCGGCTTTGCCAAGAAGGCGGGCATCGTTGCCCTCGCGGTGGGTTTCGCGGGTGGTGTTGCGCTTCCAGCAGTGGCGTTCAACGATTCGTCGTCCGATCGAGCCGGGCTTGAGTCCCTCTACGCGGGCGACGGCCAGGGTGGAGCCGAAATCCAGGGCGAGACCGTTGTCCTGACGGAAGACCAGATTGTCGCTACGACGCCCGACGAGTACGAGGAGTACCTCGAGGAGTTGCGGGCAGAAGAAGAGGCGGAGCGTCAGGCCGAGGAAGAACAGCGACAGCAGGAAGAGAGCCAGTCGGATGATTCGGACGGCTCCGCGAACCCGAGCCACGACACACCGGACGTGCCGGGTGGCGGTAACCAGGCTGTTGTCGACGCTGCCCTCGCGCAGCTCGGTGTGAACCAGGACTGCTTTGCTCTTATGCGTAGCGCTGTTGCTGCCGGCGGCTACAGCATCAATTCGTACGCTGACGTCTTTGCGTTGCAGCAGGTCCCGATGTCCGAGGCTAAGCCAGGTGACATTCTCTATTACCAGAACGGTGGGCGCGGTCTGCAGCACGTCGCTATCTACCTCGGCAACGGCCAGGCCGTGCACGGCGGGTGGTACGGTTCCGACACGGTCGTGGCCTCTGTGAACGTCGGCTCGGGACCGATCGCATACAGCCTGGGCGGCTAAGACGACGGTGCACATGCGGCTAGACTGTTGTCGGCCGTGTGCCAGCGCATGCCCCGGTAGCTCAGTGGATAGAGCACTTCTCTCCTAAAGAAGGTGTCGGAGGTTCGATTCCTCTCCGGGGCGCAAATTAGTCGCGCAAAGCATCGCTTTGCGCATTTTGCGCCCGACCCGCACACGGCGGGTCCCCACCGTGG
>NZ_CAMEFJ010000037.1 GCF_945915485.1 uncultured Agrococcus sp. | reverse complement strand
GGGACGACCATCCCGAGCGAAGGGCTCAACGCAACAGCCATCGTGAGCAGCAGCATGACCGCGGCACAGCCCTGGAGCACGCGGGGGTCGCTCATTCTGCGCACGAGCATCGGGAGCACGATCAACCCGAAAACAACGCCTAACGAGTACCCGGACGCCAGGAAGCTCGTGGCGAAATCCGCGAGCGCGATGTCACCGGAAGTGCTGACGCTCGCGAGATCGGCGGTGATCTCCGGCAGCAGCGCCATGACGAGGTACTGACTCGCGCCGAGCCCGAACGAACCGCTGACGAGCGCAAGAATCGCAAGTCGTTTCGAGAGTGGGCGCACCAAGCTATCGTACGTCGCGGTCGGCGCCCGGCCGCGACTGTTGCGTCGCGCCACGAGAGCGCGAGCGAGGCAGGTTACTGTTCTGCGGCGCTGTGCCCGGACGTCTCGAATTCGCCTTTCACACTGGCACGCACCGTGATCTCAGCGATCGTGATCTGCGCTTCGCTGCCAGCGGCTGAACCGGCGCGCATCGGTGCTCCACCGTGCGCTGCATGCGCATCCGAGACACTGACGACTCGGCCGATACGTTCGCCGAGCGCGGCCGCGTAGTCTTCGGCGACGTCGCGTGCGTCGTTGACTGCTGCCCGACGGGCCTCACGTTCGCACTGCCGTTTGAACCGTTCTGTCAGCGACCAGTCGACGCGGGTTTCCGCACCCGCTGCCGCGAGTTCCGCGACGACCTCGCCCACGATTCCAAGGTTCGAAAGCTTGATGCGCACCGTGCTGGCCGTGACGTGTTCGATGACCACTTTGGTCTTTGACCCTTCTGCGAAGCTCTTCCGGGTGGCCGTGCTGATCGGTTCGGCTGAGTGCCATGTCGCGTCGCCTGCAGTGCGCAGCTCCTGCGCCCTGCGCGCGATGCGGTTGTGCAGCGCCGTCGCTTCGGCAATGCTCCGTGCGCGGTCGCGAGAAGCGATGGAAATTCGAGCCGTTACGGTCGCACGCTCGGCGGGATAGTGCGCCTCACTTGTACCTGCTGCGTGGATGAGCGTCATGCGTCAATAGTAGGCGCGCTGCTGGTGGCGCGCCCGACGGGGTCGATTCAGATCATCCGCAGGAGTGTGATGCTCGGAGCAGGGTCCGTTGATAGCCGTGCCATCCGCACCGTGTCGAATCGCACGCCGTCGTATTCGAGTTCTTCGCGGTTCACGCCTTCGTGCACGTATCCTGCGCGCTCTGCCGTTTTGATGGATGCGGGGTTGTTCGTACGGGCGCCGAGTTCCAGGCGGTGGAAGCCATCGGCGAAAAGCACATCGGATGCTGTCGCGAGCGCCCTGGCAGCAATCCCGCGACCGCGTACTCCTGGTTCGAGCCAGTACGACATCCAGGCGCTTTTGTGCTGCGCGCTGCGGCTGGCGGCACTGACGATGCCGATGAGGGTTCCGGATTCGTCGATTGCCCACCCGAGCCCGGCCATCGTTTCGAGGTATTCACGTGCAGTTTCTGCTGAATCGATGGCCGAGGCCTGGCGCAGCAGGTCGTCATCCGCAGCGTCGAATGCCGCGAGCACGGCGGCAGTGTCACGGTCCAGGTCGATGTTGCGCAACGTAGGCATGATTTCACCCTAAGATAGAGTGGTTGCATACGTGCGCGCCCGCATAGCTCCAACGGTAGAGCAGCGATCTTGTAAGTCGATGGTTGGGAGTTCGAATCTCTCTGCGGGCACCAAAACGCAGCGTGCTAACGGGAAATCCACATTGGGCAATCTCCCGCAAGCCGAACGCGAAGTCGTTCGCCCGGCGATGTCCACGAGGATGAGCGGGGCGAGCCGAATGGGCGCACTCCTGACACCCGGACATCCATAGACGATGCGAGAGGTACGATGGCGCCATGTCACAAGGTTCAGAGGACATCACGACCACAAACCTGGTCGCGGAGCAGGAGAAGCTGCTCGCCGCAGCGCGCGCCGCCCGCTCGCAGCGCGCGGCGGACACCGTCTATGGCTCCCGCGATACGGTGCTACGCCAGACGATGCTCGCGCTGCTGGCTGGTGCAGAACTGGCAGAGCATGACAGTCCGCCCGAGGCGACTCTGCACCTGCTGCACGGAAGGGTCAGCCTGATCGGCAAGCGCAGATCCTGGGAGCTCGTCGCTGGAGACCTCGTACCCATCCCGCCAGAGCGGCATTCGCTGACGGCCCTCGAGGACAGCGTGTTCGTCCTCACCGTCATCCGCGCCACTGCACACCCGATCGACACTCATCCTCACGGAACAATCCCGACATAAGCGCGCCTTCTTTCGCAAACTCCAACACGCTCTGTGCGGTGGTCGCGCTCGTCGCTCACCGGTCCGACGAGAAACCAGCGATAGCCGACGACCACAGGGCCTGTCGAAACTGTGTGGCGCGTCACCCGCTGGAGTACCACTCGGAACGCCGAGGCGCATACCTCAGCGGGTTTAACGGCGCGACGGACCTCTCTGCGACAACGACTGGCCCTGCACCGCCCGCATCAGACGAGGGGCGAAACCGGAGGATGGCAAGTTATCTCGACTGGCGCTTCAAGCTGAAACTCCGTGTCCGGCTAACTGAGCGCCGAGAGGAACCGCTGCCACGAATCGAGCGCGATCGTGACTTCCGAGCGGGGCATCCACGAGGCGCAGAAGTGACGGAAGTCGTCTGCACCAGCGGCAATGGACGCGTGAGCGGTAATGCGCACGGTAGCCAGATCCTCTCCGACCTCAGAGCGCAAGTAGGCAACAGCACCATCGATCGGGAGCGCCCTCGACGCGTATCGCGTCCGGGTGCCGTGCAGTTCGGCGATGCGGTTCGACGCGGCGGCTACGGGTCTGGCCGTGCGTATCGACGTAGGCGAACGCGACGATCTCATGGGCGACGACGATGGCGATAGCTTCGTCATCGTCGAGTACGAGCGAGGGTAGTTGACAGTGACCGCCGAAGCCCGGTCGCGCGTACACCGGGCACCCGTAGCCTCGCAGGCGCTCCACGTCACGTCGAAGTGTGCAGACGCTGACTCGACAGTTCCTCGCCGCTCATTCCTTGTCCGGCGGCCAAGAAGCGCAGCATTCTCCCGGTGACATCGGCAACATCTGCTGTTAGCGTCGAACGACCAACTCAATGGGAGGAGAAACATGACGATTGGTGTTATGACACCGAACGGTCATGTCGGGACGCACGTGTTGCGACAACTTGTGCAGGCGGGAGAGCGCCCACGCGCCCTGCTGCGCGACCCGAGGAAACTGCATCAAGAGATCGCCGGCTCCGTGGATGCCGCGGTGCTGGACGCCTGGACGGAAGACACGGTCTTGCAGGCGACCAGAGGGCTCGAGGCCGTGTACTGGGTCAGCCCGACGGCGATGGATCGCGACCCGCTTGCTGCGCACGCCGACGCCGCACGAAATTTCCGCAACGCAATCGAGACCAATCAGATCGAGCGGGTGGTGTTCCAATCCAGCGTAGGGGCAGAGCATCGTCAAGGCGTTGGCGAAATCGACGGCCTCGCGGTGACGGAACTGCAGTTGGAAGCCAGTGGCGCATCGGTCACGCATTTGCGGTGCGGCTATTTCTTCACGAATCTGCTCATGGATCTCGAAGCAATCCGAGGCGGGGCACTGAGCACGTCCATGGACATCGACCAGCCGCTTGCCTGGGTCGCTCCCGCCGACATCGCGACAGTCGCAACCGGACGCCTGCTCTCGCGTGCGTGGAGCGGTCGCGAAGTACAAGCCGTCCACGGCCCGGAAGACCTCACGTTCACCCAGGTCGCAAGCATGCTCTCGGCCGTGCTGGGCATCCCTGTCGAGGCACGGCAGTTGGGCGACGACGATGTCTGGGCCGCGCTCCGGCAGATCGGGATGCTCGAAACACAGATCGAAGCCATCGTCATGATGGCCGCGGGGATCCGAGACCTCACACACGAGAACCCACGCACCTACGAGACCACCACGCCTACGACCCTCCACGGCTGGGCGATGGAACACCTGTCGTGACGCTCGGCTCTACCGTCGGTAAATGAGTTTGCGCAGCAAGGCGTCTGCTGGGCCGCGTACACCTTTACGTTCCATACCCGATGCCACGAGCAGGCTGACAAGCCACACGAGAACGGCGAGGATGGCGGCACCTGCGACATGCAGCTCCTGGCCGAACCCGAACGCGACCGGTGACAGGACGATGACCAGCATCAACTCGATGAACAAGTAGAACGTCAGGGAACGTCTCCCCATCGCAACCATCGATCCGACGAGCGGCCCCGCCCGTGTGATCGCAGAACCGATCAATCCGAATATCGCTGCATAGCCGATACCGCCGGCAATCCCGGTCAGCATTTGCAGTACGCTCAGCACGGCCACTGTTGTCGGAGATGCACTCCACAGTGGTGTTCCAAGAAGTGCGAGCGGGAGCCCACCGACAATGGAAATCGAAGTGCCCGCTACGGCTATTCCGGTCAACCGTTTTCTGCCGGCTTCGAAGAACCCTTTGCGTGCAACCCATATTCCGATCAGCACCGGCAGGATCATGGGATACATGAAGAGTCCGCCCAAAATCATGAACGGGAAGTTGATCAGGTTGATGATCGCTGTCTCCACATAGGATGCGGATCCCGAATTCACCATTGCGTTGATCGGCACATCGAGATGTGCCAGGCCGATCCAGGCAACCGGAAGCACAATGAGATAGAAGAGCGAAACGATCACAATCGCGCGCTTCAGTGCACGATCTCCTCTGAACAAAAGCCAGCCGATAAGCAGGGTGTAGAAGCCGTACTCGGCCAGGATGTCGATTCCGCCGATGACGACCACATTGACGAATCCGAACAGCAGCAGGTAGAGGGCCCGCCGCCGAAGCAGCCGTTTGGATTCAGGCTCCGAAGTTCCTGCGCTCTGCTGCCGATTCACCATCATGGCCAAGCCGTATCCGAGCAGTATCGCGAACAGGGGAAGGCCCCGGCTGTCCACAAACAGAATGCTGAGGAAATTGACGACTTCATCCACGACACCGCCGCCCATCGGCCGGCCCGACAGATTCACTTCGCTCGCGCTCAACCATAAGGGCGCGTGGGCAAGGGCAATGACCAGGAGCATGAACCCTCGAGCCAGATCCGGGGCGACCAGACGCTCTTTCACTGAAACGGAGCCGCGGGCTAGCCCTTTGGGGCCGGAAGCTCCTGTATTCGCTTGATCTTTCGAGTTCTCCACGAGGGAAACAACCTTTCAGTGTCTTCGATTGAACAGTGCGGCACTGTGCGACGTGCTTCGCGCGTTCCTCAATGGATTCGGGCAGTCGGCTTCGCATCCTCGAGCCGGCCAGGGCGTCCGGCGTTCATGCCGTGCGCGAGCTTTCTCACCCGCGACTTTCCGAATCCATGGCTCACATTTCTGCGATACCCGCGTCCTAGCGTGCGGGCACGATCGCCTCGATCTGCTGCATACTGCGCGGCAGTCGTACGGCATCGGAAGGCATGTCGATGTCGAAGGTGCTGATGGAGATGCCTTTCGGATGCGGGTCCGCGAAGAAAGCGCGAATTCTCCAGCGGGCCGTTCTCGGAGCCGGTGGGCGGCTCCGCTGTCCAGTCGAGGACATTTCCCAGCTCGCGCGTCGTGTGGTGATGCCGTGTCCGAGAAGGCTCCGGCACCAGGTCACATACGGGATTTCGGTCGCCCCAGTCTTCGTCCTGCCGGTTTGCGAGGCCGGGTGCTTACTATGCACTGTGAACTCTTCCTTCTGCTCGCGGTCGATGCCACCACCTATATTCGCTACGGCTCCCGCTGACGAATAAGTGCCAAAAGTCACGCCTCCACGACGCGCTGAGCGTCGGCCGATCTTGCGCACACCATCCTCCAGCGTGACGCCATGACTTTCTGGATCGCGGATCTGAACCGCCTGCTGGCAGCTGAAGCCCGACACGAGCCATCCATCCTCACCCGTCTGCATGAGCCCCACTTGCCAGCCTCTGTCTCGAGCCGCATGCATGACACCGGGTTCGATCTCTTCAATTTCCCAGCCTTCGAAGGACATCCAGCGGTTTCCCTCATCGGTCCAAGCTTCGATAGCCGCCTCCGGACTCTCAAGATCCGGGGCGGGATGTTTCCACGTCCGCCACGACCGGAGTACGAGTATTGCCCGAGTCGGAACACGATGATTCAATGAAGCCGTAGCAAAGCAGCTATGAAGCTTCACCGCACGACACTGCCAACACGTAATTGAGGAATCACCGTGGGACCCGCCGACGAGAAGCCGGAATGGTTTATAACGCAAGATGGCACAGTTTTACAGACCTGGCCGCCGGGGCTGGACAATGATCGGCTGAAGTACCTCCGGTACAAGACAACGCGAACTCCGACTCTCCAGGAGCTTCAAGAGCTGGACAGACGTATTGATCAGTTTCGAATCTCGCTCGAACGTCGTTCACGCATCCTCGTCATCCTCGTCATCGCACTCGTTGTGCTGGTTGCGGCCTCGTGGCTCGTGTCGGTCCTGCTCGGCGTGAGCATGATCTACCCCGCCGTGATTTCCGGCATAGGGCTGGTAGCAATCGTGGTCGCCCCATACGTTGTAAGAGCCATTTCGGGTGGCTCGAGGGCGAAGTTCGACCAGCTCTATCTGAACGCCGGATTCGCGTCGTCCGTGCCTCGGACGATCAAGACGGATGATGCACTCGCCATGATCAACGCCCGTGGAACTGTTCGGGGCGGCGGAACCAACCCGTGACGGCACCGACAACGAACCCAGCCCCGTCACGAGATGTTGACGTCTCGGTCGAACGTCACGAAATGTTGACTGCATGGTCGAGTTTCGACCCTTCGCCCCACATTCGGTGACCGACGCATCGGACACACCAACGACTGGGCGTCCGCAACCGCGTACGCTTGCCCGTGTGCCCCGTATCCCTTCCCTCGATGCAGCAGCAGCGAGCATCCGCATTGACGCCGAGCAGGGACTGTTGAGTTCGTGGGCTCACTCCACGGTTGTCGATGAACACACGGGTGGCCCGGTCATCGAACGCGAAGTGTTCGATGCGCTGCACGCCGCAGCAGGTCTGGCACCGGACTGGCCGGAGGGCAATGCAGGCATTCTGCACGTGTACGGCTACTGGTTCTCCTCGGTCAAGACACCATTCGGCATGAAACGCGACCGGTGGGTCGACGGACATCTCGCAAGTGCGCTCGGGCTGAAACCCGATGCATTCCTCTGGCGCTCATCCACCCCTGAGAATCGTGTCACTGAGACGCTGCTGGAGCCTGAGACGCTGCTGAAGCTCGTCACAGAAGCGGCCCTCCCGCTGCTGCACGAACCGCCCGCTCACGTGACGGGTACGGCAGATGCACGCGTCGGAAATCTCAAGACACGCGTCGTGCTGCAACGCGGCCCCGGTGCCGATGCAACGGCCCTCGTGTACGGCATCGATGCGGGTGACGGCTTCCGATTGGTCACGCTCTTCCCGCTCCAGGGCGACACGGATGCCGTGATGGCCGACTTCACGAGCAACCCGCGGCTGCGCTGGAATGCGGTCGATCCTCGCGGGTAACGCCTCTACAGGTCGTAGCCGTGCCCCATGAGCCCGGCATCCCCGCGCCACGAATCCCCGCGCCACGAATCCCCGCGGGAAGGCGATCCGGGCGGTGCCAGAAGGAAAATACGGTGCTAGACGTCTTCCAGGCCCGTAAAAACCTTCTGGCGCACCCGTGAGCCGGCACACGGCAGCACGGTTCACCGGGAGTTCACCTCTCCGTAGACATTTCGTCCATAGTCCTGCGATACTTTGGACGCATAGTCCGAATAGAAGGAGCGCGAGTGACCCGCACCATTGTCTTCGATTTCGATGGCACCCTTGCCATCGGCCACGGCCCGGTTCTGGCATTCGCCGACTGCGTTGCCCCGCTGGCCGGGAAGGACTATCTCGCCCGAGTCAAAGCGGCGCTCGACGAATACGACGCAGGGCGCAGTGACTTCCGAGACGGCTACCACATCGTCGGTGCACTCGCGGCAGATGACGGTGTCGTTGCGGACGCGCTGTCGGATGCATACTCGCGCAGCCGCGATGTCCTCGGCACCGAAGAGGCTCCCGTCCAGACCATCGATGGGCTCGACGAGTTTCTGGCCGGGCTCGGGCGCCATGCGCGGATCGTACTCGCCACGAACGCCCCCGCTGCCGGGATCGAACGAGTGCTGAACGCCTGGAGTGTCCGCGATCGCTTCGACGACGTCCGCGTCTCCGTCGGCAAGCCGGCCGGCCTGACGCCGGTCATCGAGCAGGCGCTCGAGCACGGGCCCGTGCTCGCAATCGGCGACATCGTCGAGTTCGACCTCGCTCCCGCCCTGGCGCTCGGAGCAGACACAGCACTTGTCGGAGCAACCGCGGCAACCTCATCCGCATCGGTGACGATGCGCGGAGCCACGCTGACCGATCTTCGTCCCGACATCGAAACCTGGGCCGCGACTGCGGAATCCAGAACCCCAGCGCCCTAGGGCGCACTCCCCCAGCCCCTGAAAGGTCACCCCGAGAATGCGCAAACCACTCATCGCGACAAGCACCCTCGTGGTCGCCTCGCTTGCCCTTGCCGGCTGCAGCGGCGACACGACCGACACCGCCGACGGCGACTGGCCCGATTCCATCACCATCTCCCTCGTCCCCTCCGTCGAGGGCGAAGACCTCGCCGAGGCCCTCGACCCCCTCACCTCCTACCTGTCCGAGAATCTCGGCATCGAGGTCAACGGCGTCGTCGCCAACGACTACGCCGCAACCGTCGAAGCGCTCGGCGCCGACCAGGCACAGGTCATCATCACGGACGCCGGCTCGCTGTACCACGCGACCGAGCAGTTCGGAGCGGAGCTGATCCTGCGCGACGTCCGCTTCGGTGCCACCGCCTACTCGGCCGTCGCCTACACCAACAACCCCGACAAGTACTGCGCCGACGAACCCGTCGCGGCAACCTACGACGCGGGCGACATCGACATGCTGTACTGCAACGGCATCGAGCCGGACGGGGAAGTGGCGATGGGCGAAGGCCCCGCCGGGCTGGACGCATTCTCGAACATCGACAACGGCACCCGCGTCGCCCTGCAGGCCGCGACATCGCCTGCCGGCTACCAGTATCCGGTCGTGGCCATGCGCGACGCCGGCATCGACACCGACGCCGACATCACGCAGGTGCCGGTCGAGGGCAACAACAACGCCGTGCTCGCCGTGTACAACGGTGACGCAGAGGTCAGCTTCGCCTACTGGGATGCCCGCGTCACGGTCACCGACGAGGCGGAGGACATCGGCGAGCAGGTCGTCGCCTTCGCGTACACGGAGATGATCCCCAACGGCGGCGTCGCTGCTTCGTCATCGCTGCCCGACGACCTCGTCGGCGAATTGACGACGCTCATGGACGACTACGCGGACTCCTCGGAAGAGGCCGCGTCGGTCATGTTCGATCTCGTCGGCCTCTCCGACTGGACGAACGACCTCGCCGAAGATGAAATCACGCGCTACGGCGAGATTCTCGAACAGTTCTCGAACTAGTCGCAAGGTACTGATGCACCAGGATGCACAACGCGTGGAGGCCGGCACAACGGCCTCCACGTCGTGGCCGGTCGAGCTCCGCGACGTTTCGGTCACGTACCCCAACGGCACGAAAGCGCTGCAGAATGTTTCGCTGCGCGTCGAACCCGGTGAGATGGTGTCGATCGTGGGGCTCTCGGGCTCCGGCAAGTCGACGCTCATCCGCACGATCAACGGCCTCGTGCAGGCGACATCCGGTGAGGTCAGCGTCGGGCCCTATGCGATGGTCGGTCTCAAGGGCAGGCGTCTGCGCGAGGCTCGCGGTCACATCGGCATGATCTTCCAGGGCTTCAACCTGGCTGAGCGCACCGACGTCTTCCACAACGTGCTCGTCGGGCGCTTCGCGCACTCTTCGGCCTTTCGCACACTGCTGGGGCTGCCGTCCAAAACTGACCGCGAACTTGCCCTCCGCGCGCTCGACTCGGTCGGGATGCTCGAGAAGGTCTGGTCGCGTGCGAACGCGCTGTCGGGCGGGCAGAAGCAGCGCGTCGCGATCGCCCGCGCGCTCACCCAGGAACCCAGCGTGATGCTGGCGGATGAGCCGGTCGCGAGCCTCGATCCTCCCACCGCCCACGGTGTCATGAGCGACCTGCGCCGCATCAATCGGGAGCAGGGGCTGACGGTCCTGGTCAACATCCATCTCATGGATCTCGCGCGGCAGTACACGACCCGCATGATCGGTCTGCGCGACGGCCGACTCGTCTACGACGGCCCTGCTGCCGCGGCAACGGATGCGGACTTCGAACAGATCTACGGTCGCCCCATCCAGGCGCGCGACAAGCTGGAATCGCAGGCATGACCACGCGGGAACTCGTGGTTCCTCCGCGCCCCGGGAACCGCATCCGGAACTCGCTCATCATTGCGGCGTTCGTGGCGTTCACGGTCGCGACGTGCATCCCGGCGATCGGCGGCATCGAGCTCGATGTCGCTTCTATCGCGCGTAATTGGCGCAATGGCGCCGACAAGATGCTGCAGCTGATGCAGCCGAACTTCGAGTTCCTGCCGCGCACCTGGGCGCCCATGCTCGAGACGCTGCAGATGGCGCTCGTCGGCGCGGTGGGTGCGGCGATCGTTTCGATACCCCTGACGCTCTGGGCTGCGCGACCGACGAATCCGAACTCGTTCACGCGCCACGTCGTTCGCACGATCGTGAATATCAATCGAGCAGTGCCCGACCTCGTGTTCGCGACCGTGCTCGTCGCCATGGTCGGCGTCGGTGCGCTACCCGGTGTCATCACGCTGTTCCTGTTCAATATCGGCATCATCGTCAAGCTCGTGTCCGAAGCGATCGATTCGGCCGATCACGGTTACATGGAGGCCGGACGCGCCGCCGGCGGAACGCAGCTCAAGATCAATCGTGTGACCGCACTGCCGCAATCCCTACCGCTGTTCGCGAATCAGTGGCTCTATTCGCTTGAGCTCAACGTGCGCATCTCCGCGATTCTCGGCATCGTCGGGGCAGGCGGTATCGGTCGTCTGCTCGATGAACGACGCGCGTTCTACGCCTACGCGGATGTCTCGATCATCATCCTCGAGATTCTCGTCGTGGTCATCCTGATCGAGATCCTCTCGAACCTGTTGCGCAGGAGGCTCGTATGACGCAGACAGCACCGGCGCCTTCGCAGACACAGGCTCCGTCACCGAGCGCACCCCCGCGCCCCAGCAAGCTGTGGCCCACGGTCTTCGCCATCGCCGCCGGCGCGGTCGTGCTCGTCGCGACAGCGGGGCTCGACATCGCCTGGAGTGAGCTACCGGAGCTGCCGGGGCAGGTCTGGCACTATCTCGTGCTCATGTTCGCCTCGCCCGACTGGGAGCGTCTGCCGCGAGCGCTCTTCGAAACGTGGCGTTCGATTTCGATGGCCTGGATCGGTGCGATCCTGTGCGTCATCGTGTCGATCCCGCTCGGGATGCTGGCGGCCAAGGGCGTCGGTCCCGCCTGGTTGCGCACCGGTCTGCGGGGCATTTTTGCGGTGCTCCGCGCCGTCCCCGAGGTGATCGTCGCCCTCGTACTGCTCACGGTCACGGGCCTGACGCCGTTCACGGGTGCCCTCGCGCTGGGCATCGCGGGCATCGGAACGCAGGGCAAGTGGGTGTACGAGACGATCGAGTCGGTGCAGGAGGGCGCATCGGAGGCGGTGCGAGCGGCCGGCGGCAGCACGGCCGCGGTGACGCGCTGGGCGCTCTGGCCGGCGGCGGCGCCTTCGCTTTTGTCCTTCGCGCTGTACCGCTTCGAGATCAACATTCGAACCTCGGCGGTGCTCGGCCTCGTCGGTGCCGGCGGCATCGGCAGTATGCTCTCGAATTACACCAACTACCGGCAGTGGGACACCGTCGGGATGCTGCTGATCGTGGTCGTCGTCGCGACGATGATCATCGATGCCATCTCGGGGCGGATCCGCCGTCGCATCATGGAAGGAGCGAAGGTACGTGACCTGGCACGGAGCCTCTGACGCTCCTCCGAGCGCGAGAATCGTCTCCCTCGCGCCTTCCCTGCAGCCCACCGAGCGGCGGGTCGCGGAGTTCATTCTCACCGACCGTGCCGCGACCGTCGAGCGCACCGCGCAGGAGCTGGCGGATGCCGTCGGCGTCGGCCGTACGACCGTCATCCGTGCCGTGCAATCGCTCGGCTACGAAGGGTATCCGCAGCTTCGCGTCGCCCTCGCGCAGGAGCTCGCGATGCAGCAGCCGACGGAAGCCGCCGACGGGTCCGACGACTCACTGCTGGCCGCGCTCCGCACGCGCGTCGCCAGGTTCGGCACCGAGCTCTCGCACACGATGTCCGCGATGACCGACGAGTCGCTGCTCGCGTTCATAACGGCGCTCGACACCGCGCACCGGGTGCTGGTGGTTGCCAACGGCCTCTCGGCTCCGCTCGGGCTCGACCTCATGCTGCGACTGAACTCGGCAGGCAGGCCCGCTGAGCTGATCGTCGATTCGATCTCCCAGCAGATCTCCGCAAGACAACTCGGCGAAGGGTCGGTGTGCGTCGCGTTCTCGGGTTCGGGCGCGAACCGATCGACGCTCGATGCGATGCGTGCGGCGAAAGACGGTGGCGCCACCGTGCTGACGATCACCTCCTTCGCACGCTCGGCGGCTGCCGAGATCGCCGACATCGCACTCGTCGTGCCGCCGGCCAACGAAAGCTTCCGGCACGAACTGACGCACACCTCCCGCGCCGTCCACATGCTGCTGACCGAGCAGCTGATCGAGTTGTTCATCGAGCACCGCGGCGACCGAGCCAGGGACGCCCGCGCCGCCTCCCTCTCCGTACTCGGGAGTGCGCTGCAGGAGTGACGCTGGGGCGCATCCGATGGGCTTGGTTGCAAGAGGAGAATCTCGAACGATGTCGCCGTGAGCACGCTGAGCCCGGAGGTCCCTTGGAGATTGGGCACGTACTCTGGCAGACATGAAAACCGCGAAACCCCCGGTCAACAAGAAACGACATCTCGCCACGTGGTTGATCTTGGGAGCGCTTCTCGCTGGCGTTATCATCCTCTCGGTGTTCTCGGCGCTGCACGAGCCCGAGCCGGGTGCCGGAGTCGACTCAACAACGACCTGGATACTCACCGCCGGAATCTTGCTTGTGGCCGTCGTCGGCGTGTTCCTACTCTTCCGGTTCATTCGAAGGAGCTCTCGTCGTCAACAACAAACTCGCATGGCGCCGCTTGCCGAGTGGGCGGCGGCGCGACGGTGGCGCGTGCGCGTCGCCGAAGAGTTGGAGACGAGGGCGTTTCCCGACGTCGCCAAGGGTGTACGCGTCACGCCGCGGCAGTGCCTGCAGTCTATTGAAGGGGAGAAACTTGGCCGACGGATCAGCGTCGAGTCGTGGCAACTCGACCACCGCAATCTCGGTGCCCCGGTGTCGCAATATGTCAGTCGCCCCATCGTGCGCGTGAACGCATCGCCGTATCTCCCGACCATCGGCTTAGGCGCGGGGCAATCGTCCTCCTTCCCTTGGCTCACTGCCCCGAAGCAACTCGCCGACAGGAAAATGACGACCCAGGGGGCGCTATCGCACGTGCCAGTTGACCTGTTGAACGACGGCATCACACGAGTAGGTCCGTTCTACTGCTTCGGGCCGCCCGACGAGGTTCACAGGCTGGTGCCATTGCTGCAGCGCTTTCAGCAAGCGATGGCCGAGCTGCAGGCGTGGGTCATCACGAGCCCAGGAGAGCTGCTCTTGACGTTCATGGAAGAACCCGAGAACGAGGAGATCTTCGAACGGCGCCTACACCTCGCGGTGACGATCGCTGACGACCTCGACCGATATCGCTAACGAGGCTGGGGCGGGCAGGCCACCGACGAATGACAACTCTCATTTCTCCGACGCGTCGTATGTCGCCATCCCGTTGAAATAGTAGAAAGAAAACCCTTTGGGAGGCTCCCACAGGGCATTCTCTCGACTACTTTGGGGCGCTCTTGGCCCTGCGCGACGTGCAGCGACTACTCGGCTTCGAGGCCGTCGGAAACGTCGGTGCTCTCGCCCGCTCTCGTACATGGAGTGTCACGAAGCCTCGAGCGCGCGAATAGGAGGAAGAGTGCCCTTTGGGATGCTCCCGAAAGGCATTCTCTCGGCTATTTCGGCAAGTCAAGGACTAACCGTAACGTCCGGCTCGCTACTCGGCGAACCGCAACCGAAAGCGCTACTCCGCGGCGCCGACGGCCTCCAAGAACGCGTCCGCATCCGTGACGTCCTGCGCGTACGGCTGACCGTCGATCGCGATGTAGGGAACACCGCCGAGGTTCTCTCCATCCGGCAGTCCGTTCTGGAGTACGTCCTGCGTGGACTGCACCGCCCAGAACAGGAACGAGCCGTCGGCAATGCAGTCGCCCGCATCCGCGCCCGCTCGATCAGCAGCGCCGACGAACTCCGACTCCGTCCATGCCTCGCCGCTCGGACCCTCCAATACCGTCGACAGCAGCGGCCTGAACGCATCGATGTCAGCATCCGCAGCGCACGCGAGCGCATTCGCACCGTACGAAGAGCCAAAGCCGTTCTCCGGGTCATCGTGCAGCGACACGACGCGGTATTCGACCGTCGCATCGCCGCTGTCGGCCAGCTCGATCAGGGCATCCCCGTTGGTCTCGATGAACCGGTTGCAATAGTCGCAGAGGGGATCCACGACGACCTGGATGCGCGGCTCGCCTTCGCCGAACACGAACGCGTTGTCCGTCACGGATTCCGGCGTCCCTCCCTCCTGCAGCGCGAGCACGGCCCCGCCGAGTTCTTCGCGAAGCGCGACGGCGTCTGGGTCCTCGACAACCCACCCTGCACCGACCAGCACGGTCTGTCCGCGGAGCATGGCGCCCGTCGCAACGTCTGAAGTCTGCTCGTCAGACTCCGTCAGGCTCAGGACAGTGTCGACACCGCAGTGCGCGACCTCCGCTTCCTCGCCGCCGGCTTCGTCGTAGATCACGAAGTCTTCGCACTGACCGCCGGCAGCTTGGTAGGCGGCCACGAGGTCCTCGACACTGTCGAACTCCTCCGAGGCGTCTCCTGCGCAAGCGCTCAGGAACACAACGGCGGTGGCGCTAACCGCCATCGCTCGCAGTGCCCGAGCGCCGCCAACCACTACGGGCTCTCAGTCTCTTCCGGTGATTCCTCGGCGTCCTCTTCGCCGCCGTCGCCATCCTCGCCGTCGTCGTCACCGTTCGTGTTCTCCAGCTCCCCCTGCACAGACTGCAGGAACTGCTGGAACACCGCTGCGTCCTCGTTCGGGCCCTGGTACTGGCGGCCGTTCACGAGCACCGTCGGGGTCTGCAGCGCGTAGAGTTCTTCTTCGCCAACCGTGTACGGAATCGGATTCTCGTAAATGCGCTCGCCGACATCCCGGACCCAGCCTTCGAACTGCAGTGAGTTCACGCACTCGGTGAGTTCTGGGGTGACATCAGCGCCGGCCTGGCCCATGAAGTCGAGCATCTCCTCGTCCGTCAGGCCCTGAGTCTGGCCTTCGGGCTGGTTTGCGAACATCAGCGTGTTCCAGGAGAGGAACGAGTCGGGCGCGTGCTCGGCCATGCAGGCTGCCGCGTTCGCAGACCGTGTCGAGTATTTCGACCCGAGTGACGCCTGGTCCATGATCGACAGCGGGTGAATCTCGACCGTCGCAAGACCGTCCTGCACGAGGCTCTCGATGGTGGGGCCGTTCGTCTGCTCGAACGCACCGCAGTGAGGGCACATGAAGTCCTGATAGACAACGATCTGCAGGATGTCGTCGCGCTGCTCCGTCGGCGTCGGCTCCCCGTCGACCGGGATGCCCTCCGTGCGGTCTGCAACCAGGCCCTCGCCGATCACGATGCCGTCTGCCGCCATGTTCTCGGGCCCTGGTGAAGGGGGTCGAACGCTGTTGACGATGATGAGCACAACGACGACGACAACGGCCACCGCCGCAACGACGATGCCGCCGATCGTCAGCGCGCGGTTTCGCTTCTCGCGCCGCAGACGGGCCTCGTGCATCTTCCGAGCCTGTTCGCGCGCTGCCGCGCGACGCTCATTCTTCGTCAGCTTCTTGTCACTGTTCGACATGGAATCCTCTGTTGTAGGGCGCGGTGCAACTGCACCGGCAATCAAGCCTGATTCTAGAATAAACCGCGAGCGCTGGATCCAAAGAATCGGGCGCGTTCTGCACGTCGCGAACGTACGCGGTAATCTGCTCGAGCATCCCCGCCACTACTGCTGCAGCGCTGCCAACGCGGTCGCGGCATCCGAGCCGATCGCAGCGGGTTCGACGCTGCGGCCATCCACGATGACCATGGGCGTTCCCGCGACCTCGACAGACGTGCCCGGGAACGTCTGGCCCCGCAACGAACCATCGATCGTGTCGACGAAGCTGTTGTACGTGCCGTTTCGGATGATCGACTCGACCTCTTCAGAGTCGGCCCCTGCTTCGGCGGCCAACGAGACCAACTCGTCATCGTTCAGACCGGAACCCTGCGACGCGAGGTTCGCGGCCAAGAGCTGCGACTGGAACTCGTACGCGGCATCCGGGTGGTAGGTCGTTACGGCCATGAGCGCATTCACCGAATCGACCGAGGCGGTCGGCGAGACGAACGCGAGCGGATACATCGTCAAGGTGATGTCGCCGTTGTCGACGAGCTCTTTCAGCGCGGGTCCAGAGGTCTCCTCGAAAGTCGCGCAGTGCGGGCACATCGGGTCGAAGATCAGGGCAACGTCGGGCACATCGCTCTCGGGCGGTGCAGCTACCACCGGGCCGGATTCGGTTGTCAGAACGCCGTCCTCCGTGAACGTCACACCGCCGACTCCGAAGTTCAACGGATGCTCGGAGACGCTGACATCGCTCGACTCTTCTCCCGAACCCGAACCGAACGAGAAGACGCAACCGCTGAGCGCGAAGGCAGCCGCCACGAAGGAGGCCGCAAGCAAGGGAAGTTTCGAACGACGCATGCTCATAATCCTAGAAACCTCTTCTGTGAAAGTTGTATGCACGTCTCCGCGTCAACTTCTCGGTCGCCTGGCGATGGGAAGGCGCTCTCGCGGCGTGTCGTCGCCCAGCGACCGAGAAGTTATCCGAGATCGGGTGACGACGGAGCACGGGATGCGCGTGCGCGCTCGTTGTCAGCCGGCGCTCAAACCCACGTCCTCATACTCCGCATCCCCTCAACATCCCGCATCGCGCGTGAAAACTTCTCGGTGCATTTCGGGCGACACGCCGACGTCACCCCGGATGTCACCCCGGAGTGTCGACGCAAAGGCACCGAGAAGTTTCCAGGGACAGGTCGGGGAGGCGCGCTGGGGAGGTCAGGCCTGGCTGCGGCGACGCGCGATCTCGTAGAGCGTCACGGAGGCTGCCACTCCCGCGTTCAGCGACTCCGTGGCGGCACCGATCGGAATCGACACGATCACATCGCAGATCTCCCGCGCTAGCCGGGAAATCCCCTTGCCCTCGCTGCCGACGACGATGACGAGCGGCTCGGTCGCGAGTTCGACACCGTGGAGGCTCACATCGCCTCCGGCGTCCAGTCCAGCGACGAAAACACCGTCGGACTTGAGATCCTTCAGCGCATTGTTCAAGTTGCTTGCGACCGCGACGGGAAGCCGGGCGGCGGCTCCCGCGCTCGTCTTCCAGGCGGATGCGGTCATCCCGGCGGCACGCCGCTGCGGCACGATCACACCGTGGGCGCCGAACGCGGCCGCACTGCGTACGATCGCGCCGAGGTTCCTCGGGTCGGTCACACCGTCGAGCGCGACGATGAGCGGTGCCTCGCCCGCCTGCCGCGCGCGTTCGAGCAGGTCACTCGGGTGCGCGTACTCATACGGCGGCACTTTGAGCGCCACGCCCTGATGCACGGATCCCTCGTCGGTCATGCGGTCGAGCTCCGGTCGCATGACCTCCATGACCGGAACATTGCGAGAGTTCGCGAGGAAGAGGATCTCCTTGACTCGATCGTCCATCTCGATGCGGGCGGCGACGTAGAGCGTCGTCGCCGGTGTCTTGGTGCGCAATGCTTCCAGTACGGAGTTACGACCGGTCACGAGCTCTGCATCGTCACCGCTCTTGCGTTTCGGCGCACGAGCTTTCGGAGGCTTGCCGCCCCGGCGTTCGACAGCCGCGTCGTAACGCTCGCGCGCCGCCTTCCGCTTGGCCGCGGGATGGTACTCGCGTTCCTCCGCTTTCGGCGTCGGACCCCTGCCCTCTAGCGAGCGGCGCCCCTTACCTCCGGTCCCCTTCGTCGGGCCCTTCTTGCCCGAGGGCCGATTCGGTCTGTTCATGCGATGCTCCAGGTGGTTGAGTCTTTGCCGTCTTCGAGTGCGATGCCGGCATCTGCCAGTGCATCTCGGACGCTGTCGGCGCGGGCGAAATCACGCGCGGCTCTCGCGTCGGATCGATCACGAATGAGCCCCTCGACGAGTGTAGCGAGTGCGGCATCCTTCGCGGAGTCCGTTCCGCCGTCGGCCCACTGCTCATCGGCGGGGTCGAGACCCAGCACACGCAGCATGGCCAGCACCTCCGCCGCGGACCCGGCCGCTGCCTGCGCGTCGTCTCGGTCGAGCGCGGTGTTGCCGGCGCGCACCGTGTCGTGCAGGACTGCGACGGCCTGCGGGGTGGAGAGGTCGTCGTCCATGGCAGCGGCGAACGCGGGCGGGACATCGGCCTCTGCGAGGATGCCCGTGCCGGATGCGCGCGTCAGGAAGTCCTCGATGCGCCCGAAGGCGGCATCCGCTTCCGCCAGCGACCCTTGCTGCAGCTGGCCTTCGATGACACGAACGTCGATCATGCTGCGATAGTGCGGAGCCAGGAGGAAATACCGGACGACGATGGGGCGAACCCGCCCTATCAGTTCGTCGGCATAAATCGAATTGCCCAGCGACTTCGACATCTTCGTGCCGTTCACGGTCACTGCGCCGTTGTGGGCCCAGACGCGCGCGAACGCGAGGCCGGCGGCACTCGACTGCGCGAGCTCGTTCTCGTGGTGCGGGAATCGCAGGTCGATGCCACCGCCGTGGATGTCGAACTCGTCACCGAGATACTTACGGCTCATGGCAGAGCACTCGATGTGCCAGCCGGGGCGACCCGGCCCCCACGGGGAATTCCAGGTCGCGGTCTCCGGCTCATCCGCCTTCGCGCTCTTCCACAGCGCGAAGTCCCGCGGGTCCCGCTTGCCACGCGGGTCGGCATCCGTGGCGTCCTCCATGTCGTCGACCGATTGGCGGGTCAAGACGCCGTACTCCGGCCAGGAGCGCACATCGAAGTAGACATCGGACGAGCCGTCGCCTGCCGGGTACGCGTGCCCTCGATCGATGAGCTTGCCGATGAGCTCGATCATTTCGGGAATCGAGCCTGTCGCACGCGGCTCGTACGACGGCGGCAGAATGCCGACAGCGCGATACGCATCGTTGAACTCGCGCTCGATGCGGTACGCAAGCGCGAACCACGATTCATTATCGGTTGCGTTCGCCAGCACTTTGTCGTCGATGTCGGTCACGTTGCGCACGAGCGTCGTGCGGTAGCCGCGAAACGCGAACCAGCGTTGCCACACGTCGTAGACGAGTGCGCTGCGTACGTGGCCGATGTGCGGGGCGGACTGCACCGTCGGACCGCAGACGTAGATCGAAACCTCTCCGGGCACGACGGGCGAGAAGTCGTCGACGGTCTGTGTGCGGGAATCGTAGATGCGAACGGTCACGCCTCAAGCGTAGTTCGCCCCGCTCGAAATCGCAGATGCATTGCGCAACTTTCGCTTCCCATCGCTTCCCAGCAGACCAAACCGCGTCGCAGGGGGCCGAAATCGGTCTCGGTGGGCATGCCAACCCCGTATATGACGTTGGGCCCTGCATAGAGACCGAGATTTCGGCCAGACGGGACGCTCAGAACTGCACGCGCGGGGGTTCGGCGACGGCATTCGGGTCGTCGACTTCGAAGAACTCGCGCTCGCTCAAACCGAGGCCGCGCGCGAACATCGTATTGGGAAAGCTGCGGACGCGCGTATTGAAGTCCCTCACGCTCGAGTTGAACTTGCGTCGAGCGGCCTGCACGCCGTCATCCGTGTCGCTGAACCGCTGCTGCAGGTCGAGGTATTCGCGACTCGCTTGCAGCTTGGGATACCCCTCGGCAACGGCAAAGACCGCTCTCACTGCCTTCTTGACGTCGGGTTCCACGAGCGCTGCTTCTCCTGGCGACGGCGCATCCGTAGACCGCTCACCGGCCTCGACGACCGCCTCGAACGTCTTGCGTTCGTGCGACGCGTACTCCTGCACGGTGGATACCAGCGCCGGAATCAGCTCTGCTCGCCGCTCGAGCTGGGCTGCAATCGCCTGCCACGCCTCGTCGACGCTCTGGTTCCGGCGAATGAGCGCACCGCGGGCAGCGAACAGCCACACGCTGACAGCGATGACCAATACGGCGACGACGCCGAGCACGATGTAGAGCAGGGGCATAGTATCCATAGGTTCTCCATTTTACGGTTTCGGGCTGGAGGCGCGCTGACCACGACGCGTTGCAATGGCGCTGAGCCCTGCCTGCGCACGTCTTGAATGCACTGCAACGGAATCACCGTGTCGCTTCACCTGCAGCAGCCAAGAGCCGATGGAGCATTCCATCGGCGCCGCGCGCTTCGTACGCAGCTCGCACCCGCGCAGGTCACGTGAAGCATCCTGGAAACTGGAGCCCCGCTCATCCCGTTCCGACTTGTACGCGGCGCCGGCCCGCGCAATTCCGAGCATCCGCAGTCTTCAGAGCGTTTCCATTGCGCATCCGGTGGCAAAGGAGGATGCTGGAACTGACGCACACGGCGTCGCGAGGGGGTGGAGACGGTGACCGATGAAGAGACGAATCCGGAAGTGACCAAGCTGCGCGCGGAGATCAGCACGCTTCGACAGCAGTTGTCCAGAGCGGAGACGGACCCGGAAACCGCGGCTACCGTGGAGGCTCACCTACGTTCCGCGATCAAACAGTTACAGGACAAGCTGGCCGAAGAAGAGCAGTAGTCGCCGGGCTCTATCGTGTGCCGGATGTCGGGGAAATCGACCTGCGCGCCCGAATGTATGGCTATCGGCCCGACATCCGGGCAAACCCATACATTCGGCACGGGCACGCGGGCGGCATCCGCATCTCGTGCACCCGCGGGCGGCATCCGCATCTCGTGCACCCGAAAGCGCGCACGACATCAACGCTTC
>NZ_CAMEFJ010000036.1 GCF_945915485.1 uncultured Agrococcus sp. | reverse complement strand
GATGGCAGGGACGGCTCCGGATGAGGTAGCTCGCGTCGCGGAGGCCGCGAGCGCTGGCGTCGCGACGGCGATCCGAAAGGATCGCCGCTTCGAAGCTCCAGCGCACCAGTGGGCCGGAATCGTGGATGGGCAGGGACCTTACGATGCAGTTGGCATAGAAGTGGGGTGCGTGAGGATTCGGGTCCTGCGGACCAGAATCGTGGAAAGGCAGGGAGCTTACGATGCAGTTGGCATAGAAGTGGGTTGCACGAGGATTCGGGTCCTGCGGACCAGAATCGTGGAAAGGCAGGGAGCTTACGATGCAGTTGGCATAGAAGTGGGTTGCACGAGGATTCGGGTCCTGCGGACCGGAATCGTGGAAAGACAGGGACCTTGCGGTGCAGTTGCAGTCGGCATGGGTTGCGTGAGGATTCGGGTCCAGTGGAGCCGAATCGTGGATGGGCAGGGACTTACGGTGCAGTTGGCGTAGATAATGGGTTGCACCAGAAATCGTTTTCTGACAACCTTGCGCTAACGAGGAGGTTCCATGCTCGAGGCAGCTCACCACGCAACGATCGGCGTCGATGTCGGCACGTCGAGTACGAAGGGCGTGCTCACCGGGCTCGATGGAACACTCATCGCGCAGACCGTGCGGGAGCACACCGTCGACAACCCGCGCCCCGGTCACTTCGAGCACGACGCCGGGGTGTGGTGGCAGGAGTTCATCTCGATCGCACACGAACTCGGCGAGGCCGCAGCGGAGGCCGCGGCCTCGATCGTGGCAGTAGGCGTGAGCGGGATGGGCCCCTGCGTGTTGCTCGCAGACTCCGATGGCGAGCCGGTGCGGCGCGCGATCCTGTACGGCGTCGACAGCCGCGCCGGTCGGCAGATCGAAGCCCTGAACCGGGATCTCGGCGAAGAGGAGATCGTCCGTGTCGGCGGCACTCCGCTGACGTCCCAGGCGGCCGGGCCGAAAATTCAGTGGATCCGCGATCGTGAGCCGCAGGCGTACGCTCGGGCATCCCGCTTCCTGATGCCCGCCTCCTATCTCGCCCTCCGGCTCACGGGCGAGTACGTTCTCGACCACCACTCTGCGAGTCAGAGCTGGCCGCTCTACGACATAGAAGAGCAGCGTTGGCACGACGAGCACTGGCAGCGCATCGCACCGGGGATCGAGCAGCCGGAACTCAAGTTCCCCTCCGAACGCGCTGGCACGATCACGGCGCGAGCCGCTCATGAGACCGGCCTGCGGGAGGGAATCCCGGTCATCACCGGCACGATCGACGCCTGGAACGAAGCGGTCAGCGCGGGTGCTACCGAGCCCGGCGATCTCATGCTCATGTACGGCACCACGATGTTCCTGATCACGACGAGCAATAGGCGCGCCCCGGCCGACGGCATGTGGACGACCCGAGGCGTCGAACACGGCACGTATTCGCTTGCGGGCGGCATGGCGACGAGCGGGTCGATCACCTCCTGGATCCGTGATCTCACCGGCGGCGCCGGCTACACCGAGCTCACGTTGGAGGCTGCCGAGAGCGGACCCGGGGCTCGCGGGCTGCTCATGCTGCCGTACTTCGCGGGCGAGCGCACACCGGTGCAGGATCCGGATGCGCGAGGCACGATAGTGGGCCTCACGCTGAGTACCACGCGCGGCGACCTCTATCGCGCAGCGCTGGAGGCAACCGCGTTCGGCGTGCGCCACAACATCGCGGCGATGCGGGCATCCGGCACGGAAATCACCCGGGTCGTCGCCGTCGGCGGCGGAACGACGGGAGGGCTCTGGACGCAGATCGTCTCCGACGTCACCGGCATGGATCAGGTCGTGAACTCCGTGACGCTTGGCGCGAGCTTCGGCGCGGCGTTCCTGGCCGCCGGCCTCGTCGCCGAGCCGGACATCCGGCAATGGAATCCTCCTGCCGAAGTCGTGCGGCCGAACCCTGCTGCCCACGCCGAATACAGCGAGTTGTTCGAGCGCTACCTCGAGCTGTACCCGGCGACGAAGACCACTATGCACTGGCTCGCAGCGCGAGCAACAGAGAAGGAGTGAAGCGTGACCACGTATCAATTCCCCAAGTCGTATCAGGAGCCGCAGGCCGCCGAACGCACGATCTACACCGTTGCGTCGGGAGACCTGCGTCTGTCGGCCAACGAGGCCGGATGGCCGATGCAGCAGCAGTTCGAATCTCGCGTTGAGGAGGTGCTGGGCGAGCGCGGGTGGAGTGTCCAGCGCGCTCACGACGTGAACCCTGCAACCGGGCACGGCTTCATCGATACGCAGCGCCGCGGCATCGAGGTGTTCAAGCGCGTGCCGAAGGACGCTCCCGTCGTGATCGTCGATGCCGTCTGGCAGTACAGCCACCACGTCATCGCGGGGCTGCGCAAGCATCGTGGGCCCGTGCTGCTCATCGCGAACTGGGAAGGGCAGTTCCCCGGCCTCGTCGGCATGCTGAACATGACGGCGAGCCTGACGAAGGCGGGCATCCCGCATTCGACGCTCTGGAGCCGGGATCTCACGGACGAGTGGGCGCTGTCGAAGCTCGACGAGTGGCTTTCCACCGGCCGCATCGAGCACGACACCTCGCACGTGCGCGACCTGCCGACGCTGCAGGAAACCGAAGAGACCCGGCTCGGTCATGCGATCGCGCGGCAGCTCAGCGACGAGCAGGCCATCATCGGCGTGTTCGACGAGGGCTGCATGGGCATGTACAACGCGATCATCGACGACGAGATGCTGAACGCGACCGGCATCTACAAGGAGCGGCTCTCGCAGAGCGCACTGCTGGCGGAGATGGCGAAGGTCTCCGAGGACGAGCGTGAAACGGCGCTGCAGTGGCTCGAGAACAGGGGGATGGTCTTCCACTGGGGCGAGGACGACGCCAACGACCTCACCAGGCCGCAGGTGCTCGAGCAGATGGCGATGTACATCGCAGCGCTGCGAATCGCCGATGACTACGGTCTCGACGCCGTCGGTATCCAGTACCAGCAGGGCCTCAAAGATCAGTGCGCGGCATCCGATCTTGCGGAGGGGCTGCTGAACAACGTCGAACGGCCCGCGGTGTTCTCGCGCGACGGCAGCCGCGAGCTGTTCGCAGGTGAGGCGATGCCGCACTTCAACGAGGTGGACGAGGGCGTCGCCGTGGATGCGCTGGTGACGAACCGTGTCTGGAAGGCGATGGGCTTCGACCCCGCGAACACCCTGCACGACATCCGCTGGGGGGAGGAGTACGACGGCGATTTCGTGTGGGTCTTCGAGATCTCCGGCGCCGTGCCCGCCAGCCACCACGGCGGGTACGACAAGTCGTACTCGATGCGGCAGGTGCCCTGGTTCTTCCCGAAGGGAGGAGGCACGCTCGCGGGTGTCTCGAAGCCGGGCGAGATCGTCATTTCGCGCGTCTTCGTCATGGACGGCGCGCTGCACGCCGATATCGGCCGCGCGCACGTTGCGGATCTCCCCGAGGAAGAGACCCGGCGCCGGCTCGAGGCAACCGACAAGCAGTGGCCGATCATGCACGCCGTTCTGCACGGCGTCACGCGCGATCAGCTCATGGCTCGGCACAAGTCGAACCACGTGCAGGTCGCTTACGCTCCCGATGCTGCAGCAGCCGACCGCGCGCTCGCGGCGAAGGCGGCGGCGTTCGCCGGCATGGGCATCGACGTGCACCTGATCGGCGACGTGGCGCTCTAGTAAGCATCGGACGATTCTCGTGTGCAGCAGCAAGGTAGCGATCGGACGGCATAAATCGTTGTCCGGTTGTTATCCAGCGGGTGTGCATTGCGAAACGAATGGACGTAACCTGTAGTGACAACTCAGTCGACTTGCACTTTTGGCCGAGTAATGGTCGGATGTTTACACGGGTTTTTCTCGATGAAGAGGTAGTTGTGACGAATCCACTCCTGGAGCTAACCGGAATCAGCAAGAGCTTTCCGGGCGTTAAGGCGTTGCAGAACGTCGAATTCACGCTCGGTGGCGGCGAAGTTCTGGTGCTGGTCGGTGAGAACGGTGCCGGCAAGTCGACGCTCATGAAGATCCTCTCCGGCATCTACCAGCGTGACGAAGGCACGATCAGGGTGGATGGCCGCGAGGTCGAGATCCCGACCCCCGCGGTCGCGCAGTCCCTCGGCATCAGCATCATCCACCAGGAGATGAACCTCATGCCCGACCTCACCGTCGCGCAGAACATCTTCATCGGACGCGAACCGCGCGTGCTCGGAGTAATTCAGGAGGGCAAGCTCAATCGTCAGACGTCTGAGCTGCTCACCCGACTCGGTATCAACGTGAACCCCAAACAGCGAGTCGGCGATATGACGGTCGCCGGCCAGCAAATGGTCGAAATCGCGAAAGCGCTCTCCTATGACGCGCGCGTCCTGATCATGGACGAGCCGACGAGCGCCCTGACCGACACCGAGGTCGAAACGCTCTTCGAGCTGATCGAGAATCTGCGCGAGAAGGGCACGGGCGTCGTCTACATCTCCCACCGTATGGAAGAGCTCAAACGCCTTGCCGACCGCGTCGTCGTGCTGCGCGACGGACAGTACATCGGCCAGTTGGACCGTGAGGAGATCGATGTTCCGACGATCATCGAGATGATGGTCGGTCGGCAGATCAAATCGGACGTGCGGCCGCCCGAGCGCGACTTCTCCGACGCGGAGACCATCCTGCGCGTCAAGGGGCTTTCGACGAAGTCGCTCCTGAAGGACGTCGAATTCGAGCTCAAGAAGGGTGAGATCCTCGGATTCGCGGGGCTGATGGGAGCAGGACGCACCGAGACTGCCAGGGCCCTTATCGGAGCAGACTCCAAGAGCGCAGGCTCAGTGGAAATTCACGGGAAACCCGTGAAGATCAAGCAACCCTCGGATGCCGTGAAGCACGGCATCGGATACCTGTCCGAGGATCGCAAGGGCATCGGGCTGTTGCTCGAGCAGAGCGTCGCTGCGAACACGGTGCTCGCGAGCCTCGACAAGTTCAACCGCTTCGGCATCATGCAGGACGGCAAGTCGAAGCGAGTCGCGGGCGACTACGTGAACGATCTCAAGACCAAGACTCCCTCCACCCAGCAGATGGTGAAGTTGCTTTCCGGCGGAAACCAGCAGAAGGTCGTACTGGCCAAATGGCTTGTGCGCGACACCGACATCCTGATCGTCGACGAGCCCACGAGAGGCATCGACGTCGGCGCGAAAGAGGAGATCTACTCTCTGCTCGAAGGGCTTGCCGCGGAGGGCAAGTCGATCATCGTGATCTCCAGCGAGCTTCCCGAACTCCTGCGCATCGCAGACCGCATCGTGGTCATGGCAAGCGGCGAGATACGAGGCGAGTTGCTGAACGCCGATGCAACGCAGAACCGCATCATGGATTACGCGACGCAGATCGCCGAAGAAGGAGAACTGACGCTATGAGCGAGGCAAAGACCGAAACGGCGCCGGGAACCCCCGGTAGCGGGTGGAATTGGAAGTCCTGGATTCAGCAGGGGCTCGCGGTCGGCACCCTTGTCATGCTGTTCGCCTTCTTCTCGTTCATGAATCCCGCGTTCTACGGTTGGTCGAACATCTCGGGCATCCTGCTCGCGACGGCGGGTATCGGCATCATGGCTCTCGGCACCACGTTCGTGATCGCGACGGGCGGCATCGACCTCTCGATCGGTACCGGATCGACGTTTGCTGCCGTGGTCGTCGGAGTGTTCGGTGTGAACGTCGGCCTACCCATGTGGCTCGCTCTGATCATCGGTGTCGGCGCTGGAGCACTCATGGGGTTCATCAACGGTTTCAACGTCGCATTCCTGCGGATACCGCCGTTCATCGCGACGCTTGCGATGATGATGGTCGCGCAGGGGCTTGCGCTGATCCTCTCGGACGTCGCTCCAATCTACTTCCGTGACACCCCGTGGTTCAGCCAAATCGCGCTCGGCAATCTGATTCCGGGGCTGCCGAACGGTGTGCTGATCATGTTCGTGCTCGTCGCGATCTCGGCGTTCGTTCTGGCAAGAACCAAGTTCGGCCGCATAACGCTAGCGATCGGATCGAACGTGGAGGCGACGCGCCTCTCGGGCATCCCGACCAAGCGCTGGCTCGTCATGATCTACACCTTCGCGGGGATGTTCACCGCGGTTGCCGGAATCGTCATGGCTTCGCGTCTCGTGTCGGCCCAGCCGCAGATGGGCGTAGGGCTCGAGCTGCAGGCGATCGCGGCCGTGATCATCGGTGGAACGTCGCTGATGGGAGGCCGGGCATCCATCGTCGGGACGCTCATCGGTGCGCTCATCATGAGCACGCTCATCAACGGTCTGCGCATCATGGGCGTGCAGTCGGAGTGGCAGTTCGTTGCATCCGGCATCGTCATCGCGCTGGCCGTCTGGGTCGACAGCCTACGCAACAGGAGCAAGTCAACATAGCTTTCGCTCGACGTGCCCCGAGCGGAAAACACGAGTGAGGGCACCACATCGCCGAACATCGGCAAGAGACAATGGAGTTGCAATGAGAAAGAGAAAGGCGACGGTCCTGCTTGCAGGGCTGTCAGCAGCGGCCCTCGCGCTCGCCGGATGCGCGAACGGCGACGGCGGCGGAGACAACGGCGACAATGGTGACAACGGTGGCGGCGATGGCGGCTACCACATCATCCTCGTCTCGAAGGGCTTCCAGCACCAGTTCTGGCAGGCAGTGCAGGCCGGAGCACAAGAAGAAGCGGACGCACAGGGCGTCACGATGGACTTCGACGGCCCGGCGTCGGAGACGCAGGTCGACAACCAGCTGCAGATGCTGCAGACCGCGATCGACAGCGGCCCCGATGCAATCGGCTACGCGGCGCTCGACCCGGAGGCGTGCCTGCCGCTGTTCGACCAGGCAGAGGCCATGGACATCCCGATCGTTCAGTTCGATGCGGCCTGCAACAGTGAATACGGCAACTACCTCGCGGCCACGGACGGGGTCGCAGCTGGAGCGCTGGCTGCTGAGAACATGGCGGAAGAGCTCGGCGGCGAAGGCACGATCGGTGTCGTTGCGCACAGCCAGATCAACTCGACCAGCATCGAGCGTCGCGACGGATTCATCGATTACATGGAGGAGAACCACCCCGACATCGAGATCGTGGATGTGCAGTACGGTGACGGCGACCACATCGAGTCGGCCGACATCGCACGTGCGATGATCAACGCGAACCCCGACCTGGACGGCCTCTACGGCACGAACGAGGGTTCGGCGATCGGTATCGTGAACGCGATCAGCGAGCTCGGCATCGATCCCGGTGAGATCGCCGTGGTCGGCTTCGACTCCGGCTCGGCGCAGATCGAGGCGATCCAGGACGGTTCGATGCTCGGCGCAGTGACGCAGGACCCGATGGAGATCGGCCGTCTCACGATCCGCAACGCGATCGCGCTCATCGAGGGCGAGGAGCTGCCGGAGTTCACCGACACCGGCTCGTTCTGGTACGACGCCGACAACATCGACGACGAGGACATCCGCCAGATGATCTACGAGTGATCGGTATCGGTTGATCTGAGGAGGGCCCCGGCTTCGGCCGGGGCCCTTACTCGTTGAGACGATGTTCAAGCCCGGAGAACGTGAGAACTGTCAGATGTGCACGAGCGACTGACAATCGGTCAGTCACTCGGGAAAAGCGCGTCTTCTGAGTGATTCGAAGCACCGGAATTTCGAGATGGCGGTCTACTCGCCCCCGAGGAACGCGGCCGGATTGCCGACGAGCATCGTGCGCACGGCATCCTCGCCGATCCGCTCGCGAAGCCTGGGCAGGTAGCGCTCCCCGAGATACTGCAGCCCCGGCATCCCCCCGTAGGCGACGTAGCGACTCGAACGAGCGACATCGCCGCCGAGCAGCACACGGTTCGAACCCGCTGCGACAACGCGTTCGGTCAGGTCGAGCAATTCGGCGTCGCTGCGAGTTCGCGGCCTAGCCATGCCGTCGTAGCCGAGATACGCGCCACGTGCCATGAGATCGCGATGGAGTCCGGGGTCGGGGTCGCGATCAGCGTGCGCGAGCAGGATGCGCGAGCTCGCCACCCCGAGCGACGCGAAGCGGTCGAGCACCTCGTGCGCGGCCGTGCAGAACTCCAGGTGCACCATGACGGGCACGCCGGTGCGCTCGTGCGCGACCGCGATGCCTTCTATCGTTGTCGATTCGGACGGTGAGATCCGCCAGTAGTCGATACCGACCTTCGCCAGACCGGCGCGCACCTTGGTGCGGTCGCCGTGGATGTCGTGCGCGCGCATCCCGGTCTCGATGTCAGCGGTGAACAGGTCGCCGCGGGCCCCGGTGTCCAACTGCGCGAGGGGATGCTCGGCACCGTAGTGCGCATCCCGGTGCATGCCAGTCGTCGCGACGATGTGCAGCCCTGTCGCCAGCGCGATGCGGGCGAGTGCGGACGGCCGCCGCTCAAGGCCGACGGGTGTCGCATCGATTACGGCGTCGAAGCCGCTTGCAGCCAGGAGGCCGAACTCTTCGGCGCTGCTCTCTTCGTCATCGAGTTCGTCGCCGGGCAGCAGCGGCGATACCTGGAAGGCGTGTTCGTGCGCGTTGACTCGGCCGAGCTCGGCCACGGGCACGTCGCCGAGGACGGTTCTGGCGTGCCCGTGCGGGATCTGCGGCTGCGAAGGCATCGCTACCGGAACCCCTCCGCTATCTCAGCCAATCGGTCGACGCGCTCCCCAGTCATCTCGACATCGAAGACCTCTCCGATCACCTGCGTCCAGCCGTGGATGAAGTAGCGCCAGCCGTCGAACACACGCAGTTCGCGCGATGACTCCTGCTCGCGCGCCTGCTGCAGGAACTCGAGCGAGCCGCGGTAGTTGAACTCCCAGACCGTGGACCGCTGCGGGAACAGCGTTCCGGCCGGAACCGGGGAGCCGGGGCGATCTTTGCCGAGCCCCGAGGCGTTCACGACGAGTGATCCGTCCGGCGCCGCGGCGAGGACGGCCGCGGTGTCCTCCACACCGCGCACGTCGAGCATGGTTCGCGGTGTACCGCGCTCGGCGTGCACCTCGAGCAGATGCTGCAGCCGCTCTTCGCTCGTGTCGGTGACGACGATGCGCCGCGGGCGGTCCGGGCGTTCCGCGAGTCCCCAGCTCAGTGCGAGACCCGCCCCGCCGGCACCAAGGATGATCGCTTCTCGTGAGCCGCCGAAGCCGTTCCGCGGAAACAGTTCGTCGAGGGCGGCTGTCGCAGTGATGGGATCTTTGGCATGACCCAGCAGCCGGCCGTCCCGTTTGGAAATGCTCGACACCTCCCCGCAGGCTTCTGCGAAGTCATCGAGGCCGTCGAACAGATCGTGCGCCGCCGCATACATCGACATCTTGTGCGTTGTGACGAGCGCACCGCGGTGCTCGGCATCCTGCTTGATGCCCTGCACGGCGGCCCTGAACTCCGCGTCAGGAGCATCGAGCGCGATATCGATGCCCTCGAGTGTTCGCGTCGGCAGCCCGAGCTCCTCCGCCCAGGCCGGGAAGATCTTCATGATCGACGACGAAGCGGTCGTGACGCCGATGAACGCCATGCGCTCGCTCATGCTCGTACCTCACTCAGCGCGGCAGCGAACTGCCTCGCTACGGTCTCGATGCGACCCCAGTCTTCTTGCTCGAGTGCAGCCGATGGCACAAGGTCGCCGCCCGCACCCGCGGCGACGGCACCCGCCGAGAACCACTCGCCGAGATTCGTCGCGGAGACTCCCCCGGTCGGCATGAAAGGGATGCCCGGGAAAGGCGCACGCATCGCCTTCAGGAACGCTGGGCCGCCGAGCGAGGCGGGGAACAGCTTGACGACGTGCGTTCCCGCGTCGACAGCGGTCATGACTTCGGACGGTGTCATTGCGCCGGTCATGACGACGGCTCCGGTGTCGATCATCGAGTGCGTCAGTGCCGGTAGCGTGCCAGGCGAAACCAGGAAGCTCGCGCCTGCGGCAACGGCTTCTTCGGCCTGCTTTTCGGACGTGACCGTACCGGCCCCCACGTGGGCGGCATCGCCGAACTCACCGGTTAGTTCCCGGATCACGGCGGCCGCGTCGGGGGTCGAATACGTCACTTCGAGGCCGGTGATGCCGCCGCGCACGAGTGCTCTCGAAGCCTCGATCGCGTGCCGTGCTGACGGCGCCCGCAGTACGGCGAAAACTCCCGTGCTTTGTACTCGTTCGAGTTTGTCGCTCACGTTCGCTCCTTTGGTCTGATGGGTACGCTCATTGCACGGAAACGGGGTGCGATCCCGGCACGGGGTTCGGCGGCCGGCGGCCTTCGAGTACGGCGAGAGCATTCTCGACCGCGATCGACCCCATTCCGTCGACCGCCTCAACGGTCTGCGCACCGAAGTGCGGGGTCACCGTCACCCGATCGGCGAGGTCGTCAGCCAGGAGGGGCGAATTGCTTGCCGCTGTGTCACCGCGCAGTGTGTCGGCCGCGAAGCCACGAACGCGTCCGTCCCGCAACGCTGCCGCGAGCGCGTGCTCATCGATGAGGTCGGGCCGCGCCGTGTTGATGAGCGTGACGGGATGCTCGAGCCGGCCGAGCCAGCCGGCGTCGATGATGGTCGTGCCGCCGGGCGCGTGGAGCGAGACGATGTCGCTCGTGCGGCCGATGTCGGCAAGCGTCGATCCTGTGACGCCGGCCGCCGCGTACGCATCGTCGTCGAGGAACGGGTCGTACGCGATCACCGGGCTGCCGAAGCCGCTCAGCCGCTGCGCGACACCGCGACCTATGCGGCCGAAGCCGACGATGCCGACGCGCTGGGCACCGAGCTGGCGGCCGCGGATGACACTCCAGTCCCCGACGCGCACGCCGCGATCGCCGGCGGTGACCGACCTGAGCGCCGCCAGCATGAGCGCGACGGCGTGATCGGCGACGGCATCCGAGTTCGCGCCCGGAGTGTTCGTGACGGCGATGCTGCGTTCGGCTGCCGCTTGAACATCTACGGACTCGAACCCGACGCCGTAGCGAGCGATCACGCGCAGGCCGGGGGCCGCATCCATGTGCCGGGCGGTGACGGGGCCCGTGCCCGCGACCCAGGCGTCTGCCTTCGAAAGCGCGTCGGCGAGAGCCGCCGGATCGTGGCTGGAGGAACCGCGCAGCACCGTGTGGCCCTGCTCCGTGAGCTCGGCCGTGAGGTCGCGGTCGCCGTCGCCGAACGAGCGGCTCGTCGCCAGGATCACCGCCACTAGCGAACCTCCTCGTTCATCCAGGGCTCGAGCGCATCGTATGCGCCGCGGAACCGTTCGAGGCGCTCGCGGTAGCGTTCGTGCCTTGCAGCGTCGGGCTCGAACGCGGCGACAACGCGGGAGAGCTCGCGCGCCGGGGAGAAGTCGTCGGCCAAGCCGAGCCCGACCAGCCCGACAACGGCCGCGCCGAGGCTGTTCGCTTCGCCGACGACGCTGCGACGGCGCACCTGCACGCCCCAGACATCGGCCATGATCCGCAACCAAGCGTCGCTCGCTGCACCGCCGCCGACCGCGTCGATGCTCTCGAACGCATAGCCGTTGTCGGCGTACGCGTCGAGACATTCGGCGAGATTGAAGGCAACGCCCTCGAGCACCGCGCGCATCATGTGCTGCCGCTCGTGATGCCGGCCGATGCCGACGAAAGCACCGCGCGCATCGGTATTCCACTTCGGTGATCGCTCGCCGAGGAGATACGGGAGGAAGAACAGTCCGCCCGTTTCGGTGTCCTCGGTGCTCGCCTGCTCGACGAGCTCACGCAGGGATGCGCCACTGGGGTCGGGCGACAGGATCTCGTTGATCCACGCCACGGAGGCGCCGGCAGCCTGCATCGTGGCAGTCGGCACGTAGAGCCCCGGCACGACGTGCTCGAACGTGAAGGTGCGCATCGAAGGGTCGAGTACCGGCTCGCTCGACGCGAACGAGATCCATGATGACGTGCCCATCGCGATGTACGCGCCGTCCTCAGGAGCGACGACACCCGCTCCGACCGCGGCAATGGGTCCGTCGCCGCCTCCCATGACCACTCGCGTGGCCGAGGGTAACCCGGTTGCGGATGCGGCATCCTGCGTCAGCGACCCCACGACCTCGATCGATTCGACGATCTCGGGGAACAGCCCGGGGTCGAGCTCCGCGGCGGCCAGCGTCTCCGCCGACCATGCGCCGCGACCGATATCGTAGGCATTCGTCGAGGATGCGTCCGAGCGGTCGGTTGCGAGCCTCCCGGTCAGGCGTTGCACAACGTAGTCTTTCGCGACGCACACGTGGCGAACTTTCGCGAACGTATCGGGTTCGTTGTCGCGCACCCACATCACTTTCGCGAGTGAATACGTCGGATTGATGCGATGGCCGTGCAGCCTGTACGCATCGAGCTCGCCGAGGCGCTCGTTCAGCAGCGCGGCCTGCCGCCCGGCGCGTGTGTCGGCCCAGATGATCGCCGGCCGGACGGGCCGGCACGCCTCGTCGAGCAGGACTGCGCCCATCATCTGCCCGCTGATGACCATCCCTCGCACGGATGCCCGCTCGACTTCGGCCTCCGACAGCAGCCTCGAGGTGGCGTCGACGACGGCGTTGAACCAGTCGTCCGGATCCTGCTCGGCGATGCCGCCGTCCGCGAAGTGCGCCGGGTATTCGACCGTGACGGCACGCAGCAGTCGCCCCTGCTCGTCGTGCAGGGAGGCCTTGTTGCCGGTTGTTCCGAGGTCGTGTGCGATCAGCATGGCGCTGAGCTTACGCGTGTGCCGTGTAGGGGCGCAGTTCGTGGCCGTCAGCGGTGCTAAAGACGCGGTTGCCCATCCCGTGCTCGAGCACCCAGCCGTAATCGTGGCCGGCACCGCCCGGATACACAGCGAGGAATTTGTACGTCTCGTCGCCGACGTTGACAGACCGGTGCGCCCAGCCCGGGGGGATGTATCCGATCGTGCCGGGTGTCATGTCGAGCCAGGCGGTTTCCTCGCCGTCGAACATCAGCAGCCCGCCCGTGCCGTGGAGGGCGAGGTAGATCTCGCCCTGGTGGTTAGGGTGCTGGTGGCCCTTGGTCATCCAGAATTCGCCGGCGGTCGTGCCCGGCTCGATCGTCGTGATGGATTGCGGCAGTTCGCGGTCGACCTCGGGGACGGGGGAGGACTGCACGCTGTAGACAACGGGATCGCCGTCGGCGACGGCGGCCTTCCAGGCATCGTGATCGGCGAAGAGGCCCTCCAGAGCACTCATTCGGCGCACCAGCGTCGGCCCTTCCGGCGTGAGCCGAGCCGCATCGGCGTCGAACTGGATCGCGAACGGTGCGATCGGAGGTGTTGCGAAGTCGGGCATGACGCTCCTTCGGTATGAGTCGAGATGTTATTACAGGCTACATCGTGGTTGCGAGCCGTCGCGACCTCCCCTGGGCGTACCCCGCCGTGGTCATGCTCGACCTCCGCAAGGAGTCCTGAACTGCTTGCTTCGTCGTGTCAAGCCCGAAAAATCAAGCACTTGGGCACATACGCCCAGAAAGCAAGCAGTTGGACGCCTCGGCGCTTCAGTGTGAGCGTGACGTTCACGAGCGACGCCACGAAGCGAGAAAACGATTGCTGAATGCCTTGCAGCGTGTTAGGTTGACGGTTAACCGTAATCTGTTGGCTGACAAGGATGTCGAATGCCCGAACACAACTGGATGCACTCACTCGACTCGCTCGAGCCCATCCCCGTGCTGGGAGAGCACGTCGTCGCTCGTCTTCGCCGTGCGATCATCGCCGGCGATCTCCCGGTCGGAACACACCTCGTAGAAGCCAAGCTCTCAGCCAGGTTCAATGTCAGTCGCGGTCCCATCCGGGATGCACTGCGCCGACTGCAGACAGAGGGGCTCGTCGAGCCGCGTGGCCGCGGTCTGGCGGTTCGGGGCCTCACGCTCGATGACCTCGAGGAGCTCTACCTGGTACGAGAACTCATCGAGTCGACGGTCATGCGCCGCTGCTGCGAAATCGACAATGCGGATCTGACAGTAGTGAAAGTGCAGCTCGATCGGATGCGTGCCGGGTACGAATCCGGGGATCGTGAGCAGTTCGCGCGCGCCGACCTCGAGTTCCACACCGCGTTCTACGAGGTCGCTGGGTATCGTCGCCTCTCAAGCATTTGGGCTCAGCAGCGGCCAACGTTCGCCGAGGTGCTCGCCGTCACCAACGCACAGGACGGCGACCTTGCGCCGACGTTACGCGACCATGAGCTGCTGCTCGAAGCGGCCAGCGCTCGCGACATCGACCGCACGCTCGAGTTGCTGCACAGCCACATTCGCGGCTCGCTCGGTCGCATGCGGGCCGCATATGCCGACATCGCCGGGCCGAGCGCCGTATAGAACGTTTCCCTGACCACCATCCACAACGAAGGAGTTGCGAGAATGCGCACAAGACGATGGACGATTGCAGTGGCGGGTGCCGCGGCCGCGGGGCTCGCCCTCGCCGGATGCAGCCCGGTCGCAGACGAAGAGGCCGGCTTTCCGGAGAACGACCTCCGTCTGATCATTCAGGCGGATGCGGGAGGAGGCTCCGACCTCTCCAGTCGCGCGCTCGCGGCCGAACTCGAGAACGAGCTCGGCGTGAGCGTGATCCCCGAGAACATGCCGGGTGCATCCGGCGCGATCGCGATGGAGTACGTGGGCGATCAAGACCCGGACGGGTACACGATCGGCTTCGCGCCCGTCGAGGTCGCGATGCTCAACACGACGCAGAACGCGAACGTGCTGCCCGAGAACTACACGTTCATCGGCCAGATCATGCTCGCCCCCGGCGTGATCTCGGTCGGCGCCGATAGCCCGTACGAGACCCTGGAGGATCTGATCGCAGCGGGTCAGGAGGGCTCGGTCACCGTCGCCAATTCCGGCGCCGGATCGATCTGGGAAGCCGCTGCGCTCGGTATCAACGACGCCGCGGGTACGGACTTCACCCCCGTCGCGTACGACGGAGGAGCGACGGCGGTTGCCGCGGCGGCCTCTGGCGAAGCCGACGCTGCCGTCTCCGGCGGCGGAGAGGCGATCGCCCAGGGCGACTCCGTTCGAATCCTCGGGGTCATGCACGACGAGCGGCTGGATTCACTGCCCGACGTCCCGACCTTCCAGGAGGCCATCGGCGAGGACATCCAGTTCGGCGGCTGGGGTGGCATCTACACGACCGCTGACGTCCCGGATGATGTTCGCGACATCCTCGAAACAGCGGTAGCGAACGCGGTGGAGTCCGACTCCTACCAGGACTTCCAAGAGAATGCCGGGAACCTGGTCATCTATCGAGACAGCGCCGAGTTCACGAGTTTCGTGACCGAGCAGTTCGACCTCTTCCAGGAGTTGCTGGGCTAACGGGCGGCCGTGAGGAGGGCCGTGTGGCCCTCCTCACTCGTGCCCGGTGCTCAGTGCGTTAACCCGAAAGAAGTCAATCAATGAGCGTTGCCGATACCGACGCGGGTGTCGTCGGCCAGGACGCCGACTCGCCGCCGCCGAACAAGGTGATGGAGATCGCAACAGCCGTGCTCTCGCTCGTCGTCATGGTGCTCGTGCTCGTGCTGTCGACGCAGATCACGCTGCGCAGCGAAGCATCGCCAGGGCAGATCGATGCGCGATTCTGGCCGACGGCGCTATCGATTGCGGGCATCGTGCTCTCCGTTGCGCAATTGGGTATCGCGATCGGACGTCCCGCGCCGGACCGTGAGGACCTCGACGTTGTGCGCCGTGCTGGATATCTGCGGGTGGCGTCCACACTGCTCGTGACCGCCGTGTTCGTCATCGTGTGGAACATCGGCTCGGTCGTCGCCTTCGGATTCCGGATCGAGCTGTTCCCGTACGCGGCTACCATCTACCTGGCCGCGCTCATCGCCATCTACGGCGCGCGGAGCTGGAGGGCCTACGTGCTCTTCCCCCTGCCCATGGCGATGCTCGCCTATCTGCTCTTCAGCGTCGTCTTGAGGATCCCGCTATGAACGTCATCGTCGAAGGGTTCGCCGCACTCGGCTCCGTCGAAGTGCTCCTCTGCCTGCTGCTGGGGCTCGGCCTCGGTCTCCTCGTCGGCGCGTTCCCAGGTATCACCGCGACCATGGCCGTTGCTCTCGCATCGGGCTTCACGCTCACGCTGGACCCGGTGCCGGGGCTCTGCGTGCTGCTGACGATCTACGTCGCGGCCAACTTCGGCGACCGCATCCCGAGCATCCTGATCAACACGCCCGGCACTCCCGCATCCATCGCGACGACGCTCGACGGCTATCCGATGGCGAAACAGGGCAAGGCCGGGCTCGCGCTGACGATGTCGGCATTCGTGACCGCGGCCGGGGTGCTGCTGAGCATGGTCGTCTTCATCGCCGCAGCCGTGCCGATCGCGACCATCGCGCGCGATTACTTCCGCTCTCCCGAACTGTTCGCACTGGTCGTCTTCGGCCTGACCGTCATGATCGGCATCGCTTCGAAGTCGGTGCTGAAGGGACTTATCGCTGGCGTTATCGGCCTGCTGCTGGGATCGGTCGGGCTGTACTCCGCTACGGGGGATCAGCGATTCACCTTCGGTATCTCCGAGCTCGCCGGCAGTGAGGGCGTCTCCTTCCTCGCTGTCATCATCGGTCTCTTCGGAGTCACCGAGCTGTTCGATCAGATGCTCACGCACCATCAGCAGAAAGTGAAGCCGATCTCGGCTCTCGGTCGATGGTGGCCGACGAAGCGCGAATACCGGCAGTCGTTGAAGCCGTTCGCGGTGTCGTCCGGCGTCGGCGTTGTCGCCGGCCTCGTGCCAGCGGCCGGCGGTGACATCGCCGGGCTCATCGGCTGGGATCGCGCGCGCCGCATCTCGAAGAACCCCAAGAGTTTCGGCAAGGGCAACCTCGAAGGAGTCGTCGCCGCGGATACGGCTTCCAGCGCAACGCTCGGCGGATCGCTGACCACGACGATGGCGCTCGGCATCCCGGGAGACTCGGTGATGGCGGTCATGATCGGCTCCATGCTGATCTGGGGGCTGAACCCCGGCCCGCAGCTGTTCACGTCGCGCCCCGACCTCGTCGTCACGATGGCCGCCATCATGGTGATCGCGGTGATCCTCTCGCTCGCCGCCAGCCTCGTGCGCCTGCGCGGCATGGTCAGGCTGCTCGATACGCCGAACCACTTCCTCTGGCCGACGATCCTGCTGTTCTGCATGCTCGGCACCTACGCCACGACGAACAGTATCTTCACGGTCATTACGATGCTCGTCGCCGGCGTGATCGGTGTCGTACTGAAGCGCGTCGGCATCCCCGCCGGACCCGTCGTGTTGGGTCTGTTGCTCGGGCCGATCGCGGAGGAGAACCTCGCCCGCACCCTCGTACTGCAGCAGGGCCGCGGCTTCTTCGAGGTTTGGAGCCCCGTTGCTCTCGCCTTCCTCGCCCTCGCCGCACTCTCGCTGATCGTGCCCATGCTCAGACGTCGCAAAGGCGGCCTCGAGCAGAAGATCGCCGACGAACTCGCGACCGATGCTGCCACAAAGGCGGTCATCACGCAGACAACACCGCTGCAGGAGATATCCGACAGCGACACCGAACCCGACAACAAGGAGAACACCCCGTGACCTCACCCGCCGTCATCACCGCCATCCCGACCGCCTTCACCGCAGACGGGAGCGTCGACCTCGACGCCTCTCGCGCGATCTTCGAGTTCGTCGCGAAGTCGGGCAATGAGGGCGCGTTCGTCCTCGGCACGACCGGTGAGTTCCCGGCTCTGACCGTCGCAGAACGCAACGAGCTGGCGAAGCTCGCAGTCGAGACCATGGGCGAGCGGATGCGCGTCATCGTGCACGTGGGCGCGCCGAGTCTGTTCGAAGTGCAGCAGCTGATCGAAGGCGCTCGTGAAGCGGGAGCCACCGAGATCGCGGTCATCACGCCGTATTACTTGCCCGTAACGGATGCGGCGCTGGTCGACTTCTTCCGCAGCGTGAACGAGGCAGCCGACGGGCTTCGAGTCTTCGTGTACGTGTATCGGAAGCGAGCCGGCAACTTCGTCTCCGTCGATGTGATGACCGAGATTTCCCGCCTTTCCAATTTCGTGGGCGCGAAGGTGAGCGAAGAGCCGCTCGAACTGCTGCAGGAGTATCGCGAATTCGTGCCCGACGACTTCGTGATCTACACGGGAGCCGACGCCGACATCCTGCGAGTTGCGAACTACGGTGCGCAGGGAGTCGTATCGGGCGTTTCCTCGGTGCTGCCGGGGCCGTTCAGGGCCGCCGCGGAGGGCGGTGCCGCTCCTGCGCGATTGCAGGAGGATGTTGATCTCGCGGTTGGCGCGGTTGGGGGCGATATGGAGCGGATGCGCGTGGCGCTCGAGCTGCAGGGGGTGCCTGCGGGGACATCCCGAATGGCGCTCGCGGAGCCGGCTTCGGATGCTCGTGCACGCATCCGGGAGGCGGTGGAGCGCCTCGGTCGCTGAGCGAGCGGTCGCCGGTAGCGGCGGAGCGTCACGGAAAGCGGCGTTGTGCTCGAGAAGCGGCAGAAAACGCCGCGTTTCGGTGCAGATCCCGAATAGCGCCGTGTTTCGTGACGCGCGAGCGACGTCTGCGACCGGAAATCGACAGCGTTAGTTGCCCGTATCGGTTGTCAAACGCATGCCGACGCCGTCGCCGGGGTCGTCCATATCGAAGACGAAGCTGCTCTTATCGCCCCGATGCACGGCCACGAAGCACTCGATCGTCGAACCGTCGGAGGCGCGGGTGATGCTGTTCAGCCGCATCGCGGGCATCCCCTCTGCGACACCCAGGAGTTCACCTTCGCGCGCATCCGTGACAATCGCCTCCAGGATGCGCCTACCGCGAACCGCACGAACGCCACGCTGCTCGAGTGCGAGGTAGAGCGAGCCGGTCTCGAAATCAACATCTTCGACGAGCGCCGCGATATGGCGTGGCAGCCACGTCTTCGACAGCGACCACGGCATCCCGTCGACGAAACGCAGCCGCTCGAGCACGAGTACGTCCTCGTCGGGTTCGACGCCGAGTTTTTCGGCAACACGGACATCGGCTGGGAGGTACTCGCGCTGCAGCACGTGCGATGTCACGGTGCCACCGCGCTCGGAGACGTCTTCGTACAGCCCCATCAGGCGATTCGCGAGGCGCTCGCGCGTCTTGATGTCAGAGAGGAAGGTCCCTTTCCCCTTCACGCGGGTGATGAACCCCTCGTATTCGAGGGCACCGAGCGCTTGTCGCACCGCGGTACGCGAGACGCCGAAGATTCTGCAGAGTTCGTGCTCTCCCGGCAGTAGCTCGCCGGGTGCTATCCGTTCGGCGGCGGCGGAGGAGATGATCACCCGCTTGATCTGCTCGTAGTACGGCAGGTCGCTCGACCGGTCGATCGGCTCGGTGCCCTGCCACCACGGCGTCGCCATCAGATGCCTTGCCGGAATCGTTCGACTTCTTCGTGCATCGGCAGACTCGGTGAAGCGCCTCGCTTCGTGACCGCGAGAGCTCCTGCCGCACTCGCGCGTTCGATAGCAGCATGCAGATCGCTGCCGGATGCGAGGCTCGCTGCCAAGAAGCCCGCGAACGCGTCGCCGGCTGCTGTCGTGTCGACCACGTCAACGCGCAGCGGCGGAAAGTGCGTCGCCTCGCCGTCTGTCGTGACGAGGACACTCCCTTCGCTCGCGAGCGTAATGAGCGCGTTCTTCACGCCGCGGTCGAGGAACCACTGGGCCGCCTGGACGGCGGAGGCTCGATCGGTGACCGGAATGCCGGTCAGCAACCGCGCTTCCGTCTCGTTCGGTGTGACGATGTCGATCAGGGGCCAGATCTCATCGTCGAGTTCGTGCGCTGGGGCCGGGTCGAGAACGACGGTCAGCCCGTGCTCCTGAGCGCGGCGAATGGCGTGCATGGTCAGGGTGAATGGAATCTCCAATTGCGAGAGCATGACCGAGCTCGTTGCAGCGAAGTCCCCGAAGGCAGTGTCGATCTGCTCTTTCGAGAGGTGCGCGTTCGCCAGCGGCACCATCACGATGTCGTTCTCGCCCGCGGCGTCGACGCGGATGTGCGCGATCCCGGTTTGGTCGTCCACCGCGCGCAGGTGCGTTATGTCGACCCCGGCATCCCGCAGACCCCCTGTCACGAGCTCTTGGAACAGGTCGGTGCCGACACAACCGACGAAGCGTGCTTCGGCTCCGGCTCGTCCCGCCGCGACCGCCTGGTTCGCCCCCTTGCCGCCGAGGACGAGCGTGAAGGCATCGCCCAGGAACGTCTCGCCCGGCTCCGGTAACCGCGAGGAAAAAGTGGTGACGTCGGCCGTGACGGATCCGACAACGAGCACTGCGCCGGGGGCAGCTTCGCCCATGACCGCTCCGATCTTTGATTGCTACGATGAAATCTGTAATTACATTACCGGTTCGGCCGGCGCTACACTTTGGAGAACGCGATGGCAGATCACCTTCCTCGACTCTACGCCGACTCGGCCGAACTCGACGCCGTGACCCCCCTGTTGCAGGGTTCGCTCGTGCACGGCGTATCGACCAACCCGACGCTCCTGGAGCGGGCCGGGTTGACGACCCGCGACATTCCTCAGCTGACCGCCTCGTTGCTCGAGTCCGGTGCCCGCGAGGTGTTCCTGCAGACCTGGGGCGATAGCGAGCAGGACCTCATGCGGCGCGCACACGAGCTGCTCGCGCTGAGCGACCGCGTCGTTGTCAAAGTTGCTGCAACGGCCGCTGGGTTCGCCGTCGGATCACGCCTCGCTCGCGAAGGCATCCCCGTGCTGCTGACCGCCGTCTACACGCCCGGCCAGGCGCTCGCAGCGGCCTCCAGTGGCATCCGGTACATCGCTCCCTACCTGGGGCGGATGCGGGATGCGGGGCTCGGCGACATCGACACGATCGCGCGAATGCAGCGGGTCTGCGGCCGGTCGGACACCGAAGTCTTCGCGGCTTCCGTGCGCACGCCCGACGACATCGTCGATCTGGTCGAGGCCGGCATTACGGCGATTACCGCTCACCCGACCGTGCTGCGAGACCTGTTGTACCACGATGTCACGGAGCAGTCGGCCGCCGACTTCAATGCGGCACGCTCGATCGTGACGGACGGATAGGCGCCCATCCCCGCAGCCGGCGCTGAAAACTACAGCTGAGCGGGCGTCGAAGTGGATAATCCAATCCGACCTCCGCTCAGCTGCCAGTTTCAGCGCTTGTGGAGTTCGTCGAGCATCGTGACGTGCTGGGGCCCGAGCTCCTCGAGGGATGCGACGCCCAGGAGGCGCATCACGCGCGCGACTTCATCCGAAAGGATCGACAGGGCGCGGTTCACGCCGGCGCGGCCTCCCGCCATGAGCCCGTAGAGGTAGGCGCGGCCGACCTGCGTGTAGCGAGCGCCGTGCGCGACGGAGGCGACGATGTCGGCACCCGACATGATGCCGGTGTCGACGTGCACCTCGACGTCCTTACCGACCTCACGGACGACATCCGGCAACAGCCTGAACGGCACGGGCGCGCGGTCGAGCTGGCGGCCGCCGTGGTTCGACAGCTGGATGGCATCGACGCCGAAGTCGGCCAGCCGGCGTGCGTCCTCGACGGTCTGCACTCCCTTGACAACGAACTTGCCGTTCCAGAGCGACCGGATCTCACTCAG